>JAFGQP010000255.1 GCA_016935635.1 Sedimentisphaerales bacterium | reverse complement strand
TTTTGCCCGCCCTGCCGATAATAGAAATATGCCCTGTTTTTCCAAGACAACACAAAACGTATTTTTTCGAAGGAAACAGGGATTTGCCTGTTTTCTTTTAGTGAATCATTTGGTAGATTTTATCTTTTGACAGACGACCGGAATTGACAAAACCGAATTCTCTGGTTTCAGGAGGCCCAAAAGCATGGAGCATGTATCGATTCAGCCGTCAGGAAGTATTGGACGGCATTTTATTCCCGCCGAGTATCTGCCCGCAGGTCAGGACGAATATTACCTCCGCAACAGTCAGATCAGCCAGCCCGCGCCGAAATGGCGGCATCTGCGGGCCGATGAGCTGGAACGGCTGGTGATGAACAGCAATACGTCCGATAACTGGGACGAGATATTTGTCACCGATGAATTTGACCCGAAGCTGGTCAAGAATACGGACTTTTTCGGTCTGATACGTATCGGCCGGCTGCGGAATGTCATTTTGCAGCATCATGACCTGCAAATCCCGGCAGGCATCAATAACAGCCGGATTGTGGCCTGCGATATCGGCGACGACGTGGCGATTCATAATGTGTCCTATATGGCTCATTATATCATTGGCAATCGATGCATTTTGTCCAACATTGATGAAATACACGCGACCAACTATGCCAAGTTCGGCAATGGTATCGTCAAGGAAGGCGAGCCGGAAAAGGTGCGAGTGTGGATGGATGTCATGAACGAGACCGGCTGCCGGCAGGTGCTGCCGTTTGACGGAATGATTACCGCCGATGCGTATCTGTGGGCCAAGTATCGGGACGACAAGGCCCTGCTGGAAAAACTCAAAGACATGACACAAAAGCGATTTGATGCGCGGCGGGGTTATTACGGCATCATCGGCGACCAGTGCGTCATCAAGAATTCACGCATTCTCAAGGATGTCAAAATCGGGGCACATTGCTATATCAAGGGCGCCAACAAACTCAAGAACCTGACAATCAATTCGTCGCCGCAGGAACAGACGCAAATCGGCGAAGGCGTGGAGATGGTCAATGGCGTCGTCGGGTATGGCTGCCATATCTTCTACGGCTGCAAGGCGGTGCGATTTGTGCTGGGCAATAATTCGAATTTGAAATACGGGGCGCGCCTGATTAATTCCTTCCTCGGCGACAACTCCACGATTTCCTGCTGCGAGGTGCTCAATAACCTGATCTTCCCGGCCCACGAGCAGCATCATAACAACTCATTCCTGATTGCCGCGGTGGTGATGGGCCAGAGCAATATGGCCGCCGGCGCCACGGTGGGGTCGAATCATAACAGCCGTGCCAACGATAATGAAGTGCAGGCCGGCCGCGGATTCTGGCCGGGATTGTGCACCAGCATCAAGCACTCCAGCCGTTTTGCGTCCTATGTGCTGCTGGCCAAGGGCGACTATCCTGCCGAGCTGGATATCCCCCTGCCGTTTTCCCTGCTGAACAACAACACGTCCAAAGATCAATTGGAAGTGATTCCCGCGTTCTGGTGGCTGTTTAATATGTATGCCCTGGCGAGGAATTCATCGAAATTCCAGAGCCGCGATAAACGCATTCATAAAATCCAGCATATCGAATTCGAGACGCTTGCGCCGGATACCGCCGAAGAACTGATTGCAGGCCGGGCGCTGCTGGAACGGTGGGCGGGCAGGGCCGCTCTGATGCGGTCGGGCCAATACGCCAAAGATCTGCCTGCAGAGCACCTGACCCAAGTCGGCCGAGACTTGCTGCATGGGCCGCAGCAGGCCGTGGACGAACTGGAAATCTGCGGCGAAAAGATGGAAAAATCCCGCCGCAAGGCCGTCATCAGTAAAGTCTATGATGGCTATCATGCCTACGGTGATATGCTGATGTATTATGCGGTCAGGACACTGGTTGCTTATCTGCAGGCCAATCCGCAGGCAGATTTTGCCGCGATGCGTGATGCCCTGAAAAATGCCGGACGGCAGAGTCGCTGGGTCAATCTGGGAGGTCAGCTTGTCGCAGCGGATGATGTGGACCAGCTTCGCAGGGATATCGCTTCCGGCCAGCTGCCGACCTGGGAAGCTATCCACCAGCGTTATGATCAATTGTGGGAAGCCTATCCGCTGCAAAAACAAAAACACGCCTTTGCTGCACTGTGCGAACTGCTGGGAGGCAGCGATGTAACGAAAGATCAGTGGATGCAGGCACTCGACAAGACGGCTCAGATTCAGGATTTTGTCTGCGAACAGGTCTATCAATCCCGGCAAAAAGATTACGACAATCCGTTCCGGCAGGCCACGTTCCGAAATACCGAGGAAATGATTGCCGCCATCGGAACGATTGAGGATAACAGCTTCGTTAAACAGGTCCGCACGGAAACGGAGCAGTTCAAGCAGACATTGAACGAGATTGGCCGGCGAGGCTGAACGGAAATCCATGAAGAATACCCAATTTTGAATAAGGAGTATCTATGAACCTGCAAGACCCGAAGTACGCAAAGCACGCACTGGTCCAGGAGATGATGGAGACGGTGCGGGTCGTAAAGAACTTTAATCCCAACCAGACTCGCGAGATTGCCGGGCGGATTCAGTCGGTCGGCAAACTGCTGCTGACCGGCGAAGGCTCCAGCCGAATCTTTCCGGCCAAAAACACCATTCGCAAATCGCTCAAATGGGGCCTGGGACTGAATATTTTTACCGATGGCTCGCGCCAGTCCGCCCAATACGACCTGGCCAAATTCGCCGTCTTCTGTGCCTCCAACTCCGGGCGCACCAAGGAAGTGGTTCTGCTGGCCAAGAAGCTCAGGGAAATCCACAACGACAACCGTTTTGGTCTGAGCGCCAATGCAGGCACCCTGCTGGAAGAAGCCTGCGCCCAGACCTTTGTGCTGACCTGCGGGTGGGAACAGGCCGTGGCGGCAACCAAAAGCGTTATCGAACAGGCCCTGTTTTATGAATCCATCATCCGCCATATCTCGGGCACGATTTCAGGCTTAGGGTGTGCGGAACTGGCCGGCAAGATTGAAACCGCCCTGACGATGGCCATTCCCGGCGATATCACCGCCGCGGCCGTGAAAGCCCCAACGATTTATTTTGCCGGGTACAATGATGGAGTCGCCGAAGAACTGACGCTCAAAACCAACGAAATCACCCGCAAGAAATCCGATTTCCTCGAAGGCACCTATGCCGTCCACGGGATTGAAGAGGTCATGGACCCCAACGACATCGTCTTCGTGGTGGACCCCATCGACGAAGAAATGGATAAATTCCAGGATGTGCTGGTTAAAGGTGTCGGGCTGAAGGTCATTGCCATCGCCAATCGCGAAACCCCATTCCCCACCATTCGCGTTCCCGATGCGGGAGAAATGACGCCGTATATTTACCTGAGCGCCGGGTGGAATGTGCTGACTGAAATCGGGCTTGCCTCGGGCATCAATCTTGATAAACCCCAGCGGGCACGCAAAGTCGGCAACGAACTCATCGTGTCGTAAACACCCTGCCGCAAGTAAGACTTTCAACACCTGGGACTGTAAGCGCCTGACCTGAGACCGCGATTACAGTTCCAGGTTTTTTAATGCCGTCACTTTGGCAAATCCATACGCCAGCGCCGCCATAAACGCAGCGTGCACCTTGGCCGCTTCCACAGCAACGCCGTTAAATTCCAGATTGCGCGTGGCACAGGCGTCTTCGACCACGGTACAATGATAGCCCAGATCAAATGCCGCCCGCACCGTGGTATCAATGCACATGTGGCTCATGGCCCCGCAGATAACCAGCTCCCTGACGCCCAGCGATTGCAATTGTTCATGAAGCGAAGTGGCTCGAAAGCTGTTGGCATAGTTTTTCTGAATCACCGTCTCTCCGGGCAGCGGTGCCACCGAAGCATGAATATGAATACCCTCGGTACCATAATGAAACACAAGCGTCCCCGGCCGAACCGAGACATGCTGGATATGGATAATCGGAATCCCCTTCTGCCGGCACAGTGCCAGAAGCTGCCCGGCATTGGCTGCCATTCGCTGGGCATCAACCAGTTCCATCTTCCCGCCGGGAAAGTAATCATTTTGGATATCCACAAGCAATAAAGCCTTAGACACGCCATATTCTCCTAAATAAAGAGCTTTTCTCTA
>JAFGQP010000254.1 GCA_016935635.1 Sedimentisphaerales bacterium | reverse complement strand
TAACCATTAAATGCCATACACCGGCTTGAGCTGTTCCTCAGTGGGCATGGTCTGGTAGCGCTCGCCCTTGGGGCCGGTGTAAGAGCCGTCCGCGTTGCGGGTCAGCCGCACGGGCGTCTGTGAGCCATTTGGATTGGTCAGCCAGACGGTTACGGTATTCTGGTCGGAGGCCGCGGCAACGGCCGAATCTTTTTTCTTTTCGTCGGCCTTTTTCGCATCGGAGCTATCCATCGCCCCGCCAATCAAGCCGCCGGCCAGTGCACCCACACCCGCGCCGATGAGCGTCCCTTCGGTATTGCCGCCGGCCGCCTGTCCAATGGCCGCACCCGCACCGGCACCGATCAGCGTCCCGGACTGCCATTTCTTTTCACAACCGCTTATTAATACAGAAGATGCAGCAACACTCAAAACCAACATACACATTACGCTATTTTTCAACATCTTAAATCTCCAGTTTTCTACTTGTTTAATTATAAAGACGATTATCCCCTTTCTTTTGTTACTGTCAAGCGCAATCGCAGGTTCGGCCTTGTCAGAAACGTCTTGACCACTTATACTTATCGCCACTGAATAAGCATAGAACTCGAATTGGAGATACATCATGAAACCCACATTGGTAATACATGGGGCGGCCGGTCGCGTGGGCCGTCGCATATTGGCATTGGCAGTTGAAGAGCAGGTTTTTCAGATCGCCGGGGCTGTTGACCACCCCGCACATCCGGAATTAGGCAAAGATGCCGGCGTTCTGGCTGGGGTCGCGCCGATTGGCATAAATCTGGACAAATCTTTCCCACAAAAAGCCTCCGTCATCATCGACTTTTCGCTGCCCCAGGCAGCCGCAGAAACCATAAGCTGGGCGGAGAAATCGGGTACCGCCTTAGTTATGGGCACGACAGGCCTGGATAACACCCACATGGACCTGCTCAAAAACGCAGCCCAGAAGATTGCTATTGTGCAGGCAACCAATATGAGCCTTGGGATGAACCTGCTTTTCAGCATTGTCGGCAAGGTCGCGGAGGCGCTGGGCGCCAATTACGATATCGAAATTACCGAAGCCCATCACCGGTTTAAGAAAGATGCCCCGAGCGGCTCGGCCCTGTCGCTGGCCAAGAGCATCTGCCAGGCCACCGGCCGGGACTTCCCGGGCTGCCTGGTCCATGGTCGTGAAGGCAAAGAGGCCCTGCGTCAGGGCGGCACCATCGGCATGCACGCTATCCGCGCAGGCGACATCGTCGGCCAGCATTCGGTCATCTACAGCACCATCGGCGAAACAATTACCATTTCGCATAATGCCCACAGCCGGGATACTTTTGTCGGCGGTGCACTGCGGGCGGCCAACTGGATACTGACCCAAAAGCCCGGCCTGTACACGATGCAGCATGTGCTGGGGCTGGCGTAAGACCTGCGGCAATCTGAAAAAAATGCCGATACATTTTTATACAGACTTGACATAACTATACAATAAGGAAAAACGGGATATGGATATCTTTGAAATTGACGGGCCGGTTCGGTTGTCCGGCACGATTGACGTGGCCGGGTCCAAAAACGCCACGCTGCCGATTATGGCCGGGGCACTGCTGGCGGCAGGCAAGACGGTCATTGAAAACGCCCCCAATCTGGCCGACATCGCCAGTTTCCAAACCATCATGCACAGCCTGGGCGTTCCCACCAGCCGGGATGAAAATGGCGGCCTGGTCATCGATGCGACCACTGTCGAGCGGCCAGTCGGCGAATATGACCTCGTCCGCAAGATGCGCGCCAGCATCTGTATTCTCGGGCCATTGCTGACTCGATGCGGCCAGGTGAAAGTCTCCATGCCCGGCGGCTGCGCTATCGGCGACCGCCCGGTGGATATCCATCTGCGAGGGCTCAAGGAGCTGGGGGCCCAGATTCACCTTGAAAACGGCTATATCGTCGCATCCGCCCCGCCCGGCGGCCTCCGCGGCAAGCAAATCTTTTTGGGCGGACCGTTCGGCTCGACCGTGCTGGGCACCGATAACGTTATGATGGCGGCGTGTTTAGCCAAGGGCACCACTGTCATCGAATCGGCAGCCTGTGAGCCGGAAGTCAGCGACCTGGCGAACTTTCTCAATCAGATGGGTGCTAAAATCACCGGCATCGGCTCGCCGCGACTGGTCATCGAAGGCGTCAAGGAACTGCGTCCGATTCGTTATAAAGTCATCGGCGACCGCATCGAGGCTGGTACATTTATGGTTGCAGCAGGCATCACCGGCGGCAATCTCCATATCCGCAATTGCAATATCAATGATATGGTCGCCGTGGCGGATCGCCTGAACAATATGGGCGTGGATATCGAACCGGCCATTGATGGCTGTGTCGTCAGCCGCGAAGGTCCGATTCTTCCGGCCGACATCACCACCCAGCCGTATCCCGGCTTCCCCACCGACTTGCAGGCCCAGTTTATGGCCATGCTGGCCCTGGCCCGAGGCAACAGCGTCATCACTGAAAAAATCTATCCCGACCGCTTCCTGCATGTGGCCGAGCTGAATCGTATGGGTGCCAATCTCCGCAAGGAAGGCCCGAGCGTGTTCATTCCCGGTGTGGACCGCCTGATTGCGGCACCGATTATGGCCTCCGACCTGCGCGCTTCGGCAGCCCTGGTACTGGCAGGCATGGCCGCTTATGGTACTACGGTCATCAACCGCGTCTATCACATCGACCGCGGCTATGAGAAAATCGAAGAAAAACTCAACCTGGTCGGTGCCCGCATCCGCCGTAAAAACACAACATCGAAGGCAGACTAAGCCCAAAAACAAAACATCTTATCGAAATACATTCACGCAGCCTTGCACCTTTGAGCAGGGCTGCATTGATGTTAAGGCTTCGTTAAATCCCTCAATCCGCCGATACCGTTTTTTCCTGTTTTCAGACTGGAAACACCGGGGCACTCTGTCGTATAATAGTCCCGGTTTAATCTGGAGAGATGACGATGAATTTTTTCGATGTAGTCAAAAAACGGCATTGCTATCGGGCGGCATTCAAGGATGTCCCGGTCGCACGGGAAGATTTGTGCAAAATCGTTCAGGCCGGCGTGGACGCCCCCTCTGGCAAGAACGCCCAGACGACCGAATTTGTAATTGTCGATGAGCCGACACTGGTCCGGCAGATCGCCAAACTCCATCCGGCCAACAAGGCCATGCAGCAGGCTCAGGCCTTTGTCGCCTGCGTGCTGGATAAAAATCCCGAAGCCATCTATGAAGGCTTTGCCTTCCAGGTCGAAGATTGTGCAGCGGCGGTCGAAAATATGCTGCTGGCGATTACGGCGATGGGCTATGCGAGTGTCTGGATCGATGGCTGGCTTCGGCTGGAAGGGCGGGCTGCGACAATCGGACAGATACTGGGCCTGCCCGACACCAAATACGTCCGCATCCTGCTGCCGATTGGGATTCCCGCCGAAGAGTATAAATCCCCGGCAAAAAAACTGTTTGAACAGCGGGCGTGGTTTAACCGCTATGGGAAAGCCTGAATTGAGCCAATGACAATGAAACTGCCCGAAGGTCAGCCGCCGCGATGTCCGGTATGCGGCTCGAATAACGTTGCATGGGTTTTATACAGCCCGGTCGAGATGAATGACGAGCTGGCGATGATGATTCAGACCAAAAAAATCGTTCTGCGCCCGGCAGAACAGTCCCCCGCGAACAAGACATACTACTGCCATCACTGCGGTTACACCTGGTAGCCGCAGCGATGGACAGCTTATTTCAATTCGTTACGAAAAGCTCTTGCGAACATTGACCCTGCGGCCGGCCCGACGTTTGCGGGAATGAATCGCGCGGCCCTTTTTGGTGCTCTGGCGAACCAGAAAACCCTGTCTGCGGGCTCGTTTACGAAGACTTTTGCTATGATTTTCCACGGTTAATTCTCCTGACACTAAAAAGTCGAGTCAATATACTACTCAAAATATCCCGAATCTATTAAAAACAGAGGGGAAATTATAGCGATAAACGGACGATTTTCAATTAAAAACTGAAAATTTGGAAAAATATACGTATAATAACTGGCCAACTATGCCTATTATTATTCCAGCACCCGCATGCGGTACAGCTTGGTTTCCAGCGATTTCTGGTAGCCAGTCCAGTTGCCTTCGGAGTTGTCGTTTTCGATCAGGGATGTGGTCTGATTCATCTTGGCATCCAGATTGTCGATGTAATTGACCATAAATGCCTCGGGCGTAGCCGGCAGCTTGGGCGAACCGAATTCATACGAGCCGTGATGACTGACCATAATATGCAGCAGGTTATCCAGTACGGGACCATCAACCGGCTTGCCTGCGGCGGCCAGTTTATCGGCGGCCTGGGCCACCATCTGAGTACCAAGGATGATATGGCCCAGGAGTTGGCCTGTATCGGTGTAGGAAATGGCTGCTTTGTAGGATAATTCCTTTGTTTTGGCGATATCGTGCAGGAAAATGGCCGCACGGACCAGATCCTTCTGGATTTTGGGATACAGCGGATAAATCGCCTCTCCGACTTCCAGCATGTTGAGGGTATGTTCCAGCAGGCCGCCGAGGAAATTATGGTGCATCTGCATGGCCGCGGGGGCATTACAGAACAGGATCATCAGGTCTTTATCATATAAAAAGGCCTCGACGATGGCCTTTATCTGGGGATGGGTAATCTTGCCGAGGATTTCCTTGAGGCGATTGTACATCGTCGGCACGTCTTTTTCCGTCCGGGCCATGTAATCGGCCAGATTGACCTTATCCTGCCCAACGACCAAGATGTCATTAACCACAATCTGGAGGGCATTTTGATAGAGTTCGCTTTTGCCGCGAATCTGGACGAAACCCTCGGAGGGAATCTGCTGATACAGGGATTCGGTCGCCTGCCACATCCGGCAGTTGACCTTGCCGCTCTTGTCGGACAGGTACATCGCGATATATAAATCGCCCTTGGTCGTGGGGCGAAGCACCGGCTGCGTCACCAGATAAATATCATTGATGTTCGTGCCGGGTTTTATGTCTTTAATGAATAAGTGCGCCATGGTATCTCCATATAAAATTATTATTTCGTCGCGGATTATAGCCCAAAAACCGACCCGCGAAAAGCTCAAAACGCAATTCCTTTACTATTAAAGAATCAAGAAAATCAGACCTGTATTTTCACAGT
>JAFGQP010000253.1 GCA_016935635.1 Sedimentisphaerales bacterium | reverse complement strand
CCAGCCGCCGCCGCGTACGATGCGTTTCCAGCCGTCTTCAGACGCGGTGTATTCCCAGAGATTGCCCGTAATGTCGGCCAGGCCGTAGCCATACGCCCCAAATGTACCGACAATCGTAGTGCCATCGGGATGGATTGTTTCATTGCAGTTGAGCATGGCGGCATCTTTGAGAGAACCATATCCATACATATAGGTTCCATCGTAGTCCGCCGCGGCCTGCCATTCCCATTCGGTCGGCAATCGCCAGCCATAATAATTACAGAAAGCCGTCGCGCCGTACCAGCTTGCGCCGGTGACCGGATGATTCTCGAAACCGCCATCCACGCTGAATACCCCGGCATCGTAATGGATCCGAGACGCTCCGCCGTTGACAACTCCGCTGCCCGGAAGAGAAAGGCCCATATCTGTCGTTTTATAATAGACCGCCAAAGCGAAATCCTGTCCGGGATTGAGACCATTGGCACCCTTCACTATGCCGCTGGAATAGGTAATGTCACCGGAACTCAGCGCTGCATTAAGAAACGCACAATACTGGGCATTCGTCGTTTCGTATTTGCTCATCATGCCGACAAAGCCCTCATGATCCGGTGTGCCGTCTCCCGTTACGTCAACACCGGGATCGTTAACAGGCACCCAGTCCATGCCGTCATTGTTTGGTTCTTCGCCCGCCAGCCATTGTTCGGCCATGATTGCAAAATCCGCCAGATCGACCTGTTGATCGCCATTCAAATCAGCGGATAAGGTTTTGTGGCCTGCCAGTTTAAACAATTTAACTGGATACCCGATAACCAGCTTCACCGAGGTGCCATCCGGCAAAAATGGGCTGATGGGATTGCCCAGAGGATCCCGCTCAATCATCCCGCCGCCGGCCGTCGTATCGTAGAATGTAATCCAGTCGTAACCACCGCCAGAAATATGACCGGCTCCGCCGCCGATCGTTTGGGCGATCCCCAATGGCGGCAGCGATTCCGCACCGCCCGAACTGAAGTCAATGGCAAACTGCCCTGCATAATCGCTCTCAAAAACACCCCCAGCTTGATCAGACAGGTCCGTATCCCAGGTATCATCCGTTTCGACCTCTTTACCCTGCCACATATAGGACAGCGTGTAACTCTGGCACTGCCCCAGATAAAAAGTCTTGGTGCCGCCAAAAGGCGCGATATGAACATCATCACTGGGATCCCCCTTGGCCATGATCGTGGTTCTGGTTCCCGTACAATTCGACCCCGAGTAAGTATAAAGATCGCTGACAGTAAAAATCTCCCCCGTATCGTTGGGTCCGAGTTCGACCATCACATCACCATCCTCAGGTTTTTCGGCAGTTCCGCCCTGAAGCCAACCCGTGCTGATGACTATCAAAACCGACAAACAACATACTTTAATGGCTATCGACTTGTCCATATTCCCATCCTCCGATTTAAACATCTTTCCTCTGTCCCACATATAACAGATACTATTATACCTTTTTTCATCCAGCCAAATCAAGCCCAATCACCAGCTTCTATTCAAAACCGGCTAAATACATATTTTTCATTTATGAATTTATTCCTTGTGTCCTTGCATCCATATATTCTGTATTCTTAATATCCACATCGAACAAATTACGCTAACACTATCTTGCTATTCGTAAAAAAAATAAAATATTTCTTCTCCTTATCCGGCCTGAACTTATAAAAACTCACGCCCTGTGCTATTTCGATTTTTCGAACAAAAATTGAAAACCCGTCCCATCTATGGAGGCCCATAAAAATGAATAAAACGCAAAGACAACTGAATAAGCAAACCAACCCAAAAGCAGCTCAAGCCTCCGTGCTTGAGTTCAACATAGCTGAAGCTTCCGGCTTCAGTGTTACTCAGCCGCCGCAGGCGGTTTCCATATTTTCCCTTTTTCACTAAACGAAGCCAATCCCGATTCAGCCGCAGTGAGGTATATGGATATGGACAGGATAGTTTGTAACCGAGGCGGGATTGAAGGCATCGAATCATATAATAAATATCTTTTTCTATCACGAAAGGGAACACATGGAACGCAGGCAGGCAATCGACATTTCGCGGAGGGATTTTCTCAAAACATCGGCCGTGGCGACGTTTTCGCTGGCAGGTTTACATAGCGCCTTTGCCGCAGGCTCGGATAAGATTCGGGTCGGCGTTATCGGCTGCGGTGGACGAGGGATTTACGACTCGACCAATTGCGTCAAATCAGCAGAAAATGTCCAGATTGTCGCTCTGGCCGATGTTTTCCCTGAACAGCTCGCGTCTTTTCAGGAGCATTTCAAAACCAACCTGCCCGACAAAATCAACGTCACGCCGGAGACCTGCTTTTCCGGCTTCGACGCCTATCGCAAGCTGCTGGCCTGCGAGCTGGACCTGGTGATTCTGACGACACCGCCCCACTTCCGCCCCGCGTATTTCCGTGCGGCAATCGAGGCGGGCAAGCACGTCTTCATGGAAAAACCCGTAGCGGTCGATCCGGCCGGGGTGCGGTCGGTTATCGAGACCGGGGCACTGGCCGACCAGAAAAAGCTGACTGTCCTGGCTGGTACCCAGATGCGCCGGCTGGAACCGCTGGTGCAGATTATGAAACGTATCCGCAATGGTGACCTAGGCCAGATGACCAGCGGCCAGTGCTATCGAATTGGCGGCGGCATGACCGGCTGGGGGCCGCCCCAGCGCCTGCCGGAGTGGTCGGATATGGAATGGCATCTTCGCCGATGGCTGTTTTATACGTGGCTTTCGGGTGATTTTATCGTTGAACAGCATGTACATGACCTGGACCTGATAAACTGGGCAATGAATTCCCATCCGGTACAGTGCATTGCTCTCGGCGGCAGACAGGCCCGGACGGATGCAATTTTCGGGGACGTTTATGACCATTTCGCGGTCGAATATGTCTATCCGGATGATGTACGCATCGATTACAAAGGTGCCCAGATTGACAAAATTGCCTCACGGCACGAGCATCGGATTTTCGGCACCAAAGGCTCGGCATTTTTCGATTTCGGCCAGGCCAGTATCAAGGGTGAAAAGCCGTTCGTATTTCAGGGTGAGATGCCTGACCCCTGCCTGCGGCAGCACGCCGACCAGATTGACGCTATTCGCAACGGCAAGCACCTTAACGAAGCGGTGCAGATTGCCGAAAGCACGATGGCGGCAATTATGGGGCGAATGAGTGCCTATACCGGCCGGGCGCTGCGATGGGACTGGCTGATGAAGGCCTCCAAACTCGACCTGACGCCGAAAAGCTATACTTTCGGTCCGCTGCCTGAACAGCCTGTGGCTATTCCCGGCGTAACCCCGTTAATCTAACCTCCCATAAAGGAGTCATTTATGAACACAATAGATCGACGCGATTTTTTAAAATATACCGCGGCCATAGCCGCCGGTGCGGGGCTGACTGCCGCGCCTGCAGCCGCCCAGGAAGCCAATACCGCCCGCCCCCTGCTTAAGGCGGTGCAGATTCAGATGCTGCCGGGGGATTTGTTGGATGTGGACAAATTCAAGCTGGCCAAGCGATGCGGCTACACCGGCGTTGAGGCTGTGCCGCTTGAGTCGCTGGAGGCGTGCAAAAAGCAGGCCGACGCGGCACGTGAGGCAGGCATTACGATTCACAGCGTGCTGTACGGCTGGTGGCCGTCGTTTTTGAACAAGGACGACGTGGCAAAAAAGGCGGTTGCAGAGATGGAGCATGCCCTGCGCTGTGCCAAAGCAATGGGGGCCGGCACGGTGCTGATGGTGCCCAGCCGCGTGACGGACGACTACTCCTACGGGGACGCTTACCGGGATTCGCAGGCCCTGATCCGTAAGCTGATTGGGTTGGCCAAAGAGCTGGAGGTTGTCATCGCCGTGGAGAACGTGTGGAACAAATTCCTGCTCAGTCCCCTCGAATTCGCGAGATACATTGATGAGTTTGACAGTCCCTGGGTGAAGGCCTATTTCGATGTGGGCAACGTGATTATTTATGGGTTTTCTCAGGACTGGATTCGGACGTTGGGCAAGCGGATTGCCAAAATCCATCTGAAGGACTTTAAACGTGATGGGTATAAATGGGTGGATTTGGGTGAAGGCGATGTGAACTGGAAGCAGGTCAGCGCCGCACTGACCGAGATTGGCTATCGCGACTACCTGACCACAGAAGTCAGAGGCGGCGATGAGGCCTGGCTTACTGAATTATCGCAAAGGATTGATAAACTGATAACAATAATCTAAAGGGAAAAGTTGCCACCTTTTAGCCTTTCATAAGCTGCTTGGTCGCATACGAATACGACAGGCGCGGCTGTGAATATACATCTATTACAGATGCAATATATCAGTTATTGTTTACATATAATTTCCTTTTTTGTGCAATATTATAGGACAATCCTTCGTCT
>JAFGQP010000252.1 GCA_016935635.1 Sedimentisphaerales bacterium | reverse complement strand
GTTCCGCAAGCGGTACGGTGAGCGGCGCCAATGCCACGGGGGGGCTGGTTGGTGTCAATGAAGGAACCCTGTCCCATTGCTTTTGCACGGCAGCGGTCAGTACTTCACATGTTTCCAGGTCGCAGGCAGGGGGACTGGCTGCAACCAACTACGGAGATATCTCTGATTGTTATGCTTCCGGTTCGGTAACAGTCAGCGGATACACTGCCAATGCCGGCGGACTTGCGGCGATCAATGATCACGGCACGATTGTTCGTTCCTATGCGACGGGTGCGGTGCAGGCTGATTCGACCAGCGATTCGGCCTTTGCCGGCGGGCTGGCGGCACTGAATGAATCCGGTACGATCGACAGGTGTTATGCTGAAGGGGGTGTGATTTCCCGCTGCCTGATTGGCTCGGGGGCTTCGGCGGCATGGTCTTCTGCGGGCGGGCTGGTCGGATATAATCGCAAGGGAATGATTACGCGCAGTTATGCGACAGGTTTCGCCGAATCCGATGCGTCGGTGACTGGTAATAATGAAATCAACTGCTGGTCTTCTGCGGGGGGTATCGCCGCGGATAACACCGGCATGATTGATAATTGTTATGCTCTGGGGAACTCTGATGCTTCTTCCAATGTGATGTCGCCTGTATCCTCTTCTGCTTGGGCGGCCTGCGGTGGTGTGGTTGGCAGAAATCGCGGTGTAGTCGTGGCGACGGAATTGGGACAGGTGTCGGCCTGTTATGCGACAGGAAATGTGACTGCTTCCTCCAGTGTGCCGTCCGAAGATTCTGTCTGGCAGACCTATATCGGCGGGGTGATTGGTGAAAATGGCGACGGCACCGTCCAGCGGTGTTTCTGGGATGTGGATACCAGCGGGATCGCACAGGCGACAGGCGATGGGGCGGGCACGATAACCGATGTTTACGGCAAGACCACCCCTGCGATGCAGACGCGGTCAAGCTATACGGACTTCGGCTGGGATTTTGTCGGCGAATCCGCCAACGGAGGGAATGACATCTGGAGGCTCTGTGCCAACGGCGTCACGTATCCCTATTTCAATTGGAATCGGGCTATTGCGGCAGATTTTGCATGTCCCGATGGCGTAGCTTATGAAGATTTTGGTTATCTTGCGGCACGCTGGCAGATGACCGATTGCCAGGCGACAGGAGGATGCGGTGGCGCCGACCTGGATAGCAGCGGCCAGGTGAATCTGGCCGATCTGGAACGATTTGTCGATGTGTGGCTGGCGGGTCTGTAATCCGGCTGCGGCACCGAAGCCAATTTTCTATGGGGAATAAGCATTTCAAAACAGTCCTGTCGCTGAGCCTGCTGCTCTGGGTCGGGGGGATGCCGCAGGTCATGGCGGCTCAAGCAACGAAGGCCCCTTCGTCCAAAAGAGAGGTAACTCTTAACTGGAATCCTGCATCCGAGCAGATTGTATTCGCCCCATCTTCAGGCGGTACATGGTACCCCAGACTGCTCATTTTATCCAACGGCCATTGGCTGTGTGCCTATGATACCAATGAAGGTTCCTCCAATACCTGTGTACGAGTTTCCCGAAGCACCGATGCCGGCAAGACATGGTCATCGCTTTCGCAAGCCTCCTTTGGTATCGGTAATGCCGCCAACGGCGAATTGATTGAATTGCCCGGCGGGGAAATCCTGTGTGCCTACCGTATCGTCGATGGCGATATCAAGACGCTTAAGGTCTCCCGCAGTACGGATGGAGGCTCAAGCTGGCAGCCTCTGTCCACCATCATCAGCAACACCGATGGCGTCTGGGAGCCGCAGATTATCCGCAAAGCCGAAGGCCAGTTGCTGGTCTTTTATGCTCAGGAAGGTAACGTGGACGGAAATGATCAGGTCGTTGAGATGCAGCGTTCCGACGACAACGGCAAAAGCTGGCATTCTCCACAGGTCATTTCCCGGCATCCCGGCTCACGCGATGGCATGCCGGTGGCGACACAGCTAGCCAATGGCGACATTCTTGTTGTGCTGGAAGGGCACAATGTCAAACGTGCCGGTCAGTTCTGTACGTGGTCGGTTCGCAGCACCAATGGCGGCAGAACCTGGGGGCCGCGTCGTTTGGTCTATGCACCTGCTGACAGCAGCCGGAGGGCGGTTGCACCTTATATCGTCGCTATCCCTGATGGCTCGATTTTTGTTTCGTTTCAGACTGATGAAGACGACAAATCCCGCCTCAAACTGGGTATCGTCAGCAGCATTGATAACGGCAAGACCTGGACTGTCCAGCCCAAGCCGTTCCAGCAGAACACGGCGGGGCAGTATTCGTGGAATGCGTTAGGCCTGGAAGACCCCAATACCCTGATCGCCGTAACTGCCGCCTCGGGCAGCGGCCAGCGCCAAATCAAGCTCATCAAGGCCACCGTCTCACAGCCTCATCCCTGACACACTAAAACCTATTTTGATGCAGAAGGTTCTTTGAAGTATTTCATGGCCGGCAGGGCGTTGCCCTCCTTGTCAAACAGAGCGGTAATACCACCATTCCAGCCGCCTGGATAGCCGTTGCCAGCAAACATATCCATATTAAGACCCATTGCATTTAACATCTCCTTATGTCCTGGTACCAACAGGATATTATGTTGACCAATGATGCCACAAATCGATGAGGTATTCATCCGTTTTATCGTGAGCAGTTGTGCCGGACCGTTGCGGACGAACCGGCGTTTTAATCATGCGGTGATGGCCGGTCAGCCGCCAGCTCTGATAAGACGGCGGCAGCACCATGGCCAGAAACAGGCACAAACTGAAAGTCAATTCAATACCGATTGTTTGAGGAAGTCCTGTGGATCGGAGTACTTCTGGAACAAACAGGACGGTTAATACCAGAATGATTGTGGCGACAAATATCTTATCATATCCCGGGATTATCAAACGACCGGTGGATATCCTGCCCAGCAAACTGATTGGCGGCATAAAACCCTTGGCGTATGGTATGAGACGAAAGAGAATAATGGGGACAGCTAAGATAGCAACCATGTCAATGAAATGGCAATCCTTGAACATATACACAATAACATGCAGCCACCAGAAGACCAGTCCGCAAATTACTAATTTTGTCTTCCAGCTCAAGGAGGCTGTTTTATCAAAATTGAGTTGATACCACGGCCACTGGATAATTTTTTGGGTAAAGGCTTTCTCTTTCAAATGTGCGATACAGTGATCATTCCAGAAGCTGGTATTCCATGGAAATTGTTTGAGATAGGCCTGTGTGCCATACCAGACAATACCATAGGCGATGCAAAGCACAAAGAATGAGATCATACCATTTTCATGCGGATAGACTGACAGCGGAAGTATGGTCAGAAGTACCGCCAGCAGTTTTTTTTGTTTGGTGAGGATCATGCAGAAGCAATGACCAGCAAGGTGGGCCAATAAAAATGAGATCAGCGGAACAAAACAGTGTTCCGGGGGGCAAATCCATGCCGCCGCTGTCATCAATCCCAGAATCACAGCATCAGGCCAATACAAAAGAATTGGCCCCTTGGGGAGTTGATGGCGGCTGCTATAGGGTGTCAGCGCCAGAAACTGTCTGTATTTTGAGTTGACAGCAGGATGAAACAGCAGGCATCGTGTCAGCCCGTATGCGACAGCGAACATGACCAGAAAGGCGGCATTCATGTTGCGGATCATCTCCCAGTCCTGCAGAAGAAAACAGATCGGGCTCAAGAGTGCCGTGAAAAGCAAATCCACTGCCATTGCCCAGAGTATCCAGCGATGAATGACTTGCTGAAAGGATCTCACCAGTGTTTTCATCGATGGCTCCTCTGTATATAACTGTCGATATGCTGTATCACATTGGGATGCAGCATGGCCTCCAGTACCTCATTGAGCGGCCCTGTACAGCCGGTCTGTCTGCGGAGGCCTTCTGAGGTGTCATACGCCACAATCTGTCCGTCGGATACCACGGCAATCCGCTCGGCCAGCGGCTCTACCAATTCCGGCACCGGCACAGCCATGACTACGCTAATATCATCCCGGTCGGCCAGGCTCTTGAGGATTCGGCTTAATGCCAGCAGGGCTGATGAATCCAGCCCACCGGAAAACGGCTCATCCAGAATCAGAATCGGCGCCTCGGTAATCAGCGCTGCACAGATGCCGATTTTCTTCTGCTGCCCGGTGGAGTACAATTGAATTGGCGAGTCCGCCTGCCGTGTCAGGTCAAAGACCTCCAGCAACTGGTCGGCATGGCCCATCAACCGCTGTTCTTCTACCTCATACAAACGCCCAACCGACAGGATAAATTCCCGCCCGGTGGTGTTCAGCGGTAAAAAAGGGTCCGTCGGCAGGTAAAACACCTTCTTGCGGATGGCGATTTCGTTGTCAATACTGCTGCGTCGCCGCAGGCCGTCGATTTCGACATAGCCTTTCAATGGCCACAGCAATCCGGCCATCAATGCCAGCAGAGTGCTTTTGCCCATTCCATTTGGGCCCATGACCGCCACCAGCTCACCGGTCTTGATGTCCAGCGAGACATTCTTCAGTACCGGCCGAATACCGTAATGATGCCACACATCCACGATGCGAATCATATCCTCTCCTTGATTTGGAATCTCAGATGTCCTTTATAGAATAGACTCCCTCGGCCGGGTCTATGTTTCAGTATTTCCGTTGAAATTCGATAAGTACTGATTTAAAAAATACCTATGGCAGTATTCAGACCTTCCAGAAAGGCGATTGCCCGTATCCTAAACAGCTCAAAATGGAGGCGATTGGCCGGGTGATGTTTGCTGCTGCTGGCAGGCCTTAAGCTGTTTTTCAATAGGCCATTCGCCGAATGCCAGGAACAGGGGGATAAAAAACTGGACCACCGGAATCAGCGTCAGCAGCCCCATTGCCCAGTGATAGCCTGCCTTTGAAAAAATCTTGCACATAGCAATCAAATAGATAATATTGATGCTGAGTGCAAAAAGAACAATAAAAATGGCAAAACAACCTGCCCAAACCGGGGCGGCCTGTCCGCCATGCATTGGAAACATATCGCTGTGCATCATTTTTATCTCCTTACCTTATTGGGGTTTTCAATGATAGTATTATTTTAGCATTAACTTTTGTAAAGGCCAAAAAATACAGCTTTTTAAAATGAGACTTATTTACTGCCTGGATTGTTCCAATTTTTGAAAATTCAATGCCCCTTCGCATGCACAAAACTCCTGGTGCCTTGTGATCGGGATGAATAAGCAATTGTAACGATGCAGGTGTTTGCTTGCTATCGTAAATCCTTGTGAATCGGTTGTTTACGCAATCCGTTTTTTGCCCGGCAGCAGCCAGAGCAGCAGCACCAGCCAGACCACCGGCCACAGGACAGATAAACCCATGGCTGAGTAGCTGCATCCGAGAGCAAATTGTCCCAATTGTTCCACGGAGAAGAATCGGGCGATCAGGATATTATATCCCATGCCGGCAGCATGATTGAGGAGAAAATTCAGGGCGGTTGCTACGATGATAATCCCAATGAGGGTTTTTTTGGGGATTTTGCGCAGAAGCGATAACGGGACAACAGCGATGTAAAAAGCAATAAAAAGACAAATCAGAACAGTGATTTGAATAACGGCTGAAATCACCCCTGCATTTAAAGGATTCCATCCGATCAGCTGACAGCCAATCAATGCTCCACCGCGGGCAAGGAAGCTGGCGCAGGAGGAAAACATCTGCAGGATTAAAATGCCGATAATCATCCAGAAAAACCGATTTTTCCAGATGACGCCATGGTTAATTTTGGCAAACTCACAGGAAATTTCGTTGGGATTGCCCATACGCCGGGACGCAATGAGAAAGGCTTCTTCCTGATTGAGACCTGTTGCCGTCAGAGCATCCATTTCTTCCAGCAGGTGGATTTGCAGTTCCTCCATATCGGCAGCCGTCATGGTCTGATGCTGCAAAAGCTGCTGTTTCCAGTTTTCAATGGCGTTGTCTAATCGAAACATAGTTTTGTCTCCCATACTTTGCGTAAGGTTTCATAAACCGTTTGCCACTGGGCCTGATGGGCGGTAATGGCAGCGGTGCCATCCTGCCTGATGCGATAATATTTTCGTTTGCGGCCGGTGTCGGAGGTGCGGACCTCGGATTCGATCAGGCCCTGGCTTTCCAGGCGGTGGAGGATGGGGTAAAGCATACCGTCGGTCCATTGCATGGAGCCGGCGGACAGGGCGGCAACCTGTTTGATGATGGCGTAGCCGTAACTTTCACCTTCGGCCAGAATCGACAGAATCAAGGGGGTTGCCGAAGCAGCAATCAAGTCTTTTGAAATCTCCATAGTTTATTGCCTCAGGAATACCTATAACATCTATACATAGAATATCTATGTAGTGTTCACAAAGCAATAAAAAAAAGAAATATTTTTAGAATACGTGTAAGTCTATGTTAATAAAAGAGATGTGTTTTTGATATGGCTACGAGATGGTCTGAGGTACTTTTTCGCCGGGCTGCTCAAGATTGTATTGCTTGACCTTGGCGTAGAGGGTGGCGCGGGTGATGCCCAGCAGGGAGGCGGCGCGGGTTTTCTGCCAGCCGGCCTCTTCCAAAGCACGCCGGACCAGTTCTTTTTCTGCTTTTTCCAGCGAAAAATCACGCAAAGGGCTGGCCTGGCAATCCTGGACCGCCATTTCTTCGATATCAAAGTGTTCCGGCTCAAAAAACAGATTATGAGTGCCGATCCGCTCGCCGGATTCGAGCAGGATAGCTCTTTCGATGACGTTACGAAGTTCCCGGACATTGCCCGGCCAGGGATGTTTGAGCAGCATCTCGGCGGCCAGTTTGGTCAGGCCCTTGATTTTGCCTTTCTTTTGAGGGCAGATAGCGGACTGCTGAATAAAATACTGGGCCAGCAGCAGGATATCTTCACGTCGGGATTCGGCCCGAAGCGGGGTCAGGGTGATGGGGCAAACGGCCAGGCGATAATATAAATCCTGGCGGAACTTGCCCTGTCGGACTTCCTGAATCAGATTGCGATTGCTGGTAGCGACAATGGTCGCACTGCATTCGATATCCTGCACGCCGCCGACCTTGCGGAAATTTTTTTCCTGAATGACCCGCAGCAGTTTGGCCTGCAAATCCAGCGGCATTTCACTGATTTCGTCAAGAAAGATGGTGCCGTCGGAGGCTAGTTCCAGCAAACCTGTTTTCTCGCGATCGGCGCCGGTAAAAGACCCCTTGACATGACCGAACAATTCACTTTCCAGCAGATTGGCAGTGAGGGCGGCACAATTGATGGCTACGAATTTCTGATGATTGCCATGCCGGAGTACATGGACAGCCCGGGCTGCCAGTTCCTTGCCGGTGCCGGTTTCACCGATAATCAGTACGGGATTGCAGGCGCTGCCGGCAACCAGTCGAATCATTTTCAGTGTTTTGGCAATGGCCGGACTTCGGCCGACAATGGAAATGGCTGAGGGGCAGTCCTCAGTAAAAAAGTCCAGGCTGCGTGTCTCGGATACACAGGACTCCTTTGTTCGCAGGAGAATTACTTTCAGTTGTTCGGGGCCCTCAGAACGATCCATATAATCGGTAATCCCCAGCGACAGGTAATCGGCAGCCCTTGATTCGCAGGATGCATCACCGATGACAATGACGGGGGGATTGATGTGCTTGTTCTGAAGTATGGACATCATGGCAGCAATTTGCGCAATGGATATATCCGAACCGAGGAGAATGACCTCGGGTTCGGAGCGATTAAGCAGGTCGGACAGGTCGTTCAGCTCATCGGCGGCGAAAAGCCGCTGCGAGAACTGTCTGGCCAGATGCTGAATCTCAGGTTGCCGCGATACAACCAGAATCGACTCTATTTCCATATTACGCACTCGTTGGTGTAAACCTGATTCTTATAAACTTCATTAACGATTGGTATTGGATTAAGTCGGCAGGAAGGCCTTGACGGCTTTAATTTTTTATCGGACAGTCCAATAAAAACTTAAGTGAAATTTTGATAATTTTGAAATTATCAGTCGTTGTGGAGATAAAACAAAAAGTTATAGGACCCAAACGGGGCTTGCGGTCTGGAAAATCTTTCCTGAATAAAGGAAAAAATTATCCACAGGCGTTGAGTATTATGCGCGGCTGCGTCAAGCAAACGCTCGGCGATAAAATTTTAAGGCCATATAAATAAATGACTTAAGCGATTTCCAAGGATTTAGTGGGTAGCTGTGGCACAGAACTTGCCGAGTTTCTCTGCGGCACAGTGTGCCTTGAGAGACACAAATGAGATAAGGAATTCTTATGAGTACGATTGATGCAGCGTCACAGAAAATGGACTTTATGACCCTTCTGGTGACTGAACTCCAGTATCAGAATCCCCTGGAGCCGATGGATAACCAGCAGATGGCTGCACAGCTTGCACAGTTTTCACAACTGGAGCTGACCGAGGGCATGAACAGCAATCTGGCAACCATCAATGAGACCATGACCAAGATGAATACGACATTCGAAGGTGCAATGTGGATGGCAGAACTGGATTATGCCAAGTCATTACTAGGGAAAACGGTCTCTTTTACGACCAGCGAAGGTGATGTGCTGGAAGGACAGGTTAAAAAGCTGACCTTTCAGGACGGCACACCTGTATTGACAGTATCCAGTGATAACCAATCCCATGTTATCAAGACCAGCCAGATACAAGGTATTCAGGGATAACCAAAGCGTAATTCAGTAAGATATAAAGGAGTAGCACTATGGGTTCAGCAATGACGGCCGGAGTATCAGGATTGAAGGCATTTCAAGCCATGCTGGATGTAACCGGCAACAACCTTGCCAATGTCAGCACGACTGGTTTTAAAGGCAGTACCGTTACTTTTTCAGAGCTTCTCAGTCAGACTATTCGTCAGGCCAGCGGACCTTCCGGTTCTCTTGGCGGCGTCAATCCCCAGCAGATGGGTAGCGGCGTGAATGTCTCGGCAATCAAAAAAGACATGGGCCAGGGAAATATTGTAACGACCGGACAGGATCTGGATGTGGCGATCGATGGGGCGGGATATTTTGTATTGAATAATGGGCGTCAGACTGTCTATACCCGTATCGGTTCTTTTGCGGTGGATGCGGATAATACGCTGGTGGATCCGGCGACCGGATATAAAGTTCAGCGAACCGGTACGTATGGCGAAGCGGAAGGATTTCAGACTTCAGGGGATTCAAGCATTCATATTCCCTGGGATAGTTCCATGCCAGCCAATCCCACGGCATCCATTACCATGAATGGCAACCTTCGTTCTTCGCCCGACAGTACCGCAGCCACAACGCATAAGCTGATTTCCAACACATCCTTTACCGTAAATTCGGGCGACCAGGTTGCCACGTCCAATTCGTATCTGTCGGATCTTGATCAGTGGGGCGGCAGTCCGTTAGCCGCAGGCAGTACGGGTACGATTTATGTTTCCGGTGTCAAGGAGGATGGTACAGCCTTTACCAATCAGGCGGTGACCTGGACGGGGGCTGCGACCGGCAGCGGGGCCACGGTGCAGGACATTCTGGATCAGATTTCGGCTCTCTATGATAACAGCACCGCCTCTCTGAATGCGGACGGCAAGATCTTGATTACAGGGAATTCGGCCGGCTACAGCCAGGCTCAGGTGACGGGAATGAGCTACAGTCCGGCCGGGGCGGAAAGTCTGGAAATTCCGACTTTTTTTGATTATGCCACCATCGGAGGCAATGACAGCAAGACCTTCAAGACCACGGTTTATGATAACCAGGGGCAGGAATATGTGCTGACCGGAACATTTGTTAAAACCGATGACCCGAACACCTGGGATATGGTGGTTCAGTCCGTTAATGGTGAGCGCGAGGGATCGTGGTCTGGCTATGATATTTATGGGTCCTCTGCCCTGAATCGCCGCATTTCGGGCATTGAATTCAATGCCAACGGCTCTTATAAAGGGTTGAATTCGTCAACGGAAACAGCGGAGTTTTCCGTCCAGTTTGCCAACAATCCAAGTTTTACCCAGACCATTTCTCTGGATCTGGGAACCTCGGGTGAATTTACCGGCCTGACGCAGTTTGCCAGCCAGCAGTCCAGCGCTGCGGCTCTGACACAGGATGGGTATGAGGCCGGAACGCTGTCCAGCGTGACCATTGACAATAGTGGTATGATGGTGGGTACGTTTACCAACGGCGTGAAAGTGAATATCGCGGCTTTGCAGATCGGCCTGTTTCAGAATCCCGGCGGTCTTGAAGCGGTTGGCAATGGCTATTATTTGACGACTGCCAACTCCGGTGAACCCATTGAAACCATGGCAAACAGCGGTGGTGCAGGAAGTATCACCGGCAAAAGCCTCGAAAAATCCAATGTGGATATTGCGACCGAATTTGTCAATCTGATGCAGGCTCAGAACGGCTACCAGGCCAATTCACGAACGATTCGTGTGGCCAACGAAGTTCTGCAGGAACTGACTAACCTGATTCGGTAAATGTATATGGACCATTAGACGGATGCTGATTGATATTATCCAGATTGCCGCGACTTCTGTGCTTACGCTGTCTCCGCTGCAGCGTTACAGCGCTATGCGGCAGTTGGAAACCAAGTCGGCTCCGAGCTTTATGACCAATAAATGGTTTATTGTGCTGGGATGGTCCCTGATTGTACTGCTGCTGATTTTGCTGGCAGCTGTTCGTCGTATGCGTCTCGAAAAGGAACGCATTGCGGCGGAAGAACGTTTTAATAATCTGGCGGATCGATGCAGGCTGACTCAGCAGGAACGTGAAATTCTTGAGGCCATCAGTCAGCGAGCCGGGCTGAAAAAGAAAGATATGATTTTTACAGAACCGTCGGTTTACGACGATGGCCTGGCCCGATTGATGCAGGAGAGTTTCGAATCCGGTCACAATCTGGTTCAGCGAAAACGATTGAATGTCATGGCGTATGGAATAAAGACAAAACTGGGCTTTCAGAAATCAATGTCTGAATTTGGATTGACCAGCCGGACGGGACGTAATCTGAGCAGTCGCCAGATTTCCGTCGGCAAGACGATTCTGGTATCTCAGCCCTCCCAGCCCGGCAGTCCGCGATTCGAGGCCACAGTGATTCGCAATGACGAGTATGAATTGGCAATTCTGCCCAAAACAGCCATTGAGGCTATCCCGGGACAAATTGCGGCGGTTCAGTATCGTGTGGGCAGCATGACCTGGGAATTTGAATCAATCGTGATTTCGTGTGGTCCGCAGGGGCTGGAATTGAACCATACAGATCGAATCCGGTTCATCAATCGGAGGCGTTTTCAGCGGGTTCCCATGCAGCGGAAGGCAAAAGTGGCGTTATTTGACGTCATATATGAATCGTCAAATGCCGACCCTGCGCAGCTGGATTTTTGTGACGCTGCGATTACCGAAATATCCGGGCCGGGGCTTCGGATTCGAGCCAACCTGAATGTCAAACTCAGAGATCGTATGATCATTATTTTTGAACTGGAAAATGGCAAGTGGATTCAGGATATTGCCGAAGTTCGAGGATTCCGGGATACGCCTCTGGGGCGATCCATCGGTATTGAGATGATTGGTCTGAACGAAAAAGCAATCAATGAACTGGTTCGTGTTACCAATACAATTGCCGGTCTGTCCGGGGCGCTTCCGGATGAAGAGGATGAAGACAGGGAAATCTTTGATTTTCAAGAGCAGCCGGAGGAACAGATGATATGAGCGAACCGAGCGGACAAATCAGTTCCGGGATCAATGCCCTGATGGAAAAATACATGGCGGTATCCAATAATATCGCCAATGCATCTACGTCGGGATTTAAACGAACCGTCAGCAGTTTCAGCTCGACGCTGGATTCGATTCTGGCCAATCAGGGCAAAGAATCCCTTTTTGCCAGCGAAATACAGAGTCTTCAGACGATTGATTTTTCACAGGGCCAGATTCTGCGGACTGACCGTCCCCTGGATGTTGCTCTGGAAGGCAAGGGATTTCTGGTTCTGGAGACCCCCACGGGCCCGCTTTATACCCGCAACGGCTCATTGGAAATTAACAGGCTGGGCCAGCTTGTCGACACCAACGGAAATCTCGTTGCCGGGCAAAACGGTCCAATTATTATTCCCCAGGATGCTTCGGGCAGCACGATTAAAATCAGCCTGGATGGTGTGGTTCAGGCCGGAGATGTGTCGGTGGGAACGCTGAAGCTGGTGAACTTTAAAAACAGCTCCGAGGATCTCGAACCAATCGGACTTGGGGCGTATCGAGTCAAGACGGATGCTGATCCGGAGGCTGCAACGCGGGTCAAAGTGCGGCAGGGATACCAGGAAGCGTCCAATGTCAAAGTCATGGATGAAATGATCAATATGATGACCTTGTCGCGAGTCTATGAAATGCATATCAATATCCTGAAACGTCAGCGCGAAAACGGCTCAGCCGCGATGAGCGTTGCCAATAGTCAGGGTTAGGAGATTTACAATGCTAAAAGCTTTTTCCACAGCCGCCACGGGAATGGACGCCCAGCAGACGATGATTGATACCATCGCCAACAACCTGGCCAACGTCAATACCAATGGTTTTAAGCGTAACCATGTCAACTTCCAGGATTTACTGTATCTGAAGATGCGGGAATCAGACCGGGAGGTTGCTACCGGTGTAACTGCTCCCAGCGGTCTGGAAGTCGGCAGCGGTGTTCGGGTGGCTTCCACGACCCGTATCTTTACCGTTGGGGATGTGGAGAGTACCGGCAATGATCTGGATGTTGCTATTCAGGGGGATGGATTTTTCAAGGTGACAATGCCCGATGGAGAAGAACGTTACACGCGGGATGGAGCATTTCAGAAAGATGCCAATGGCCTGCTTGTCACTGCCAGCGGATATCAGATCAGTCCGGGAATTACGGTCCCGGAGGATGCAACCATGGTGGATATTGCCAGTGATGGAACTGTCAGCGTTCAAACTCCGGCGGGCAACCAGGTGATTGGTACGCTGGAAATGTACCGATTTGCCAATCCATCCGGCCTGAGTGCGGAGGGGGGCAATCTATATCGTGAAACCGAAGCCAGCGGATCGGCGATTGCAGGCAAGGCCGGCGAGGGAGGCTATGGCAGTATTTTATCTAAATATCTGGAGAAATCCAACGTCCACATGGTAACCGAACTGGTGAATCTGATCAATGCCCAGCGCGGCTACGAAATCAATTCTCGCACGATTCGTACCGGCGATAATATCCTGCGGCAGTTGTCTGAACTGGTAAGGTAATCCGAGGAGATGAGGATGAATCGAATGCGATTATCGTTTGGAATCAGTTTGCTGGGGCTGGCAGCATTATGTGCCGGACAGGGAACCGCGGCTCCAGGCAATGGGAAAATCAAAATTACCCTGCCGCCCGAAACAATCGTCGAGCAATCGTCGGTGACACTGGGACTGGCGTGCAGAATCGAAGGCCCGGACGATCTTCTGGAACAGGTCCGCGCGATTGGACTGGGCACGTTTGTCTCTAAAGGCCAGGTGGTATTTGTGGATCGCTACACGATTCTCAGCCGGCTGGCCAGCATCGGAATCCCTGCAGACAAGATCGAGTTTATCGGGACGGACATCACCGCCGTCAAACGGAAAGAAACCGTGGTGGAGCCAGATCGCATTGTCCAGGCAGCACGCGATTTTTTGGATAAAAAACTGGTCGGAATCCCCGTGTCCTCCATTGCTCTTGTCAAACCGCCATCGCGGGTTGTGCTGGAAGACCCCAATGCGGTGGTCAAACTGTCCTGCCAGATGAGTCGCTACCAGACCGCGGGTTCACAAAAAGTAACCGTCGCGGTCCAGCAGCGGGGACTGACCGTCTCGCAGGCTGAGGTTGCCTTTGCTGTGCGATATAAAGTGCGCCAACTGGTCGCATCGCAGGCGATTGATGCAGGCGCAACCATTACCTCGGAAAATGCTATGATTCAGCAAGCCGAATCTTCTCTGCCGCAGGGAACGAATTGGAAAGAACCCTATGGCCTGGTTGTTCGGCGTAAAATTGTCCAGGGGCATGTTATCCATCCGGATTGGCTGATCCCGCGGCAGGCCCCGGTACTCATCCGGCGCAATCAGCATGTACTGGTGCAGATCAACAGCGGGGCATTGTTTGTTTCGGCCTCAGGACAGGCCCTCGATGAAGGAAAAATCGGCGATCTGATTCGTGTTCGCCGGGGTGAAAAATCAGAGGAACGCATTATTTACTGTACGATTCAGCCGGACGGAACCGTCAGGCCGCAAATATGAAAGGAATCCGTATGAAATGTCAAC
Source organism: Sedimentisphaerales bacterium (assembly GCA_016935635.1). Classification (GTDB taxonomy): domain Bacteria; phylum Planctomycetota; class Phycisphaerae; order Sedimentisphaerales; family Anaerohalosphaeraceae; genus Anaeroglomus. The sequence goes on along the minus strand of JAFGQP010000252.1, from coordinate 18,014 downwards.
GCTATATTCTGTTGTTCAGTACAGCTCTGGTGCTGTCATCGGTCTGTCAGGCAGGCTCAATCTGGGCCAAAAAAAGCGCCACCAGCAAGGCTCTCTATGCCGATGACAAAGCGATCCAGGTGGGGGATCTGCTGACCGTCGTCATCAATGAAGATCATAAGGTTGATAATAAAGTTAAAACGGATCTTCAGAAGAGTACGTCCAATTCGCTGCTGATCAATGGAGATGACAATAAAATCGAACATGTGATTCCGAGTATCCCGGATGTATCCCTGGGTGCATCATCGAGCAAGTCTGTCAACGGCAAGGCGGATTATAAGGACGAGCGCAGCATTGAGGACCGTATTACCGTTGTGGTTCAGGATATTCATCCCAACGGCAACCTGGTGGTCATCGGCACCCGTACCCGGGATATCAGCGGCGACAAACAGACCATTCAGGTCAGCGGTGTGGTTCGTCCGAGCGATATTTCGTATGATAATACGGTTCGCAGCGAACAGATTGCGGATTTTTCACTGGTGGCCCTCAGTGAAGGCCCCACGAAAAGTTATAATAATCCCGGCTGGCTGGGTAAGTTTCTGGACTTCATCTGGCCGTTCTAAACAGGGCTGTACGAGAGGATTTTATGAGAACGATGGCACGATTACTACTGCTGGTAGCCTGTTTTCTGCCGGCTGCCCGGGCTGCTCGGATTGGGGATATCTGCGATATTCAGGGAGTTCGCGGAAACCCGCTGATGGGAACCGGGCTGGTGGTTGGATTGAATGGTACCGGCGACAGCGCCCTTCCCAGTGCACAGCTTTTGACCAGCCTGCTCAGACGCGAAGGAGATACAACCTTCACGCCGGCTTTGCTGCGATCATCGAATATTGCGCTGGTTATGGTGACTACAGAGCTGGGACCGTGGGATCGGGAAGGGGGGGTAATTGATATTACGATTTCGTCGCTGGGCGACGCCAAAAGTCTTCAGGGTGGAATGCTGCTGGCGACGGAATTGAAAGGGCTTGATGGAGAAGTCTATGCGGTGGCGCGGGTGGCCTCGATTTCAACGTCCTCATGGACGGTGGAAGGTAAAACCGGGACCAAAGCCTCAAAAAACCATCCCACTGTCGGGCGTATTCCAAGCGGGGCCATTGTGGAACGCTCTGAACTGTCCGAATTTGTGCAGGTTATTGGCAGCAAACGCAGTATTGTGCTGAGCCTTCGACAGGCGAATTTTACAACTGCAGAACGCATTCGAAAGGCGGTATCAGATCAATATCCCGGCATGGCCATTGCCGAAGATCCCGGCTCAGTCCGTATTTTTGTGCCGGATGATGTGGCACCCGGACAGGAAATTACATTTTTGGACGGTATCGTTCAAACGGATGTCGAAGTGGATGTGCCGGCGGTAGTTGTCATTAATGAGCGCACCGGCACGATTGTCGTCGGCGGCAATGTCACGATCAAGGAAACAGCGGTTGCCCAGGGCAGCCTCGTCGTCAAAGTCAAAGAGCAGAAAAATGTATCGCAGCCGACCACGCCGTTTACGGAAGGGGCCACAACGGCTGTTGTGGATGAGACCTCGCTGGCGATTGAAGAAAAGGAAGGCGCCCTGATTGCCCTGCCTAAAACGGTAACCGTCGAGGAACTGGCCCAGGCGCTGAATTCCATTGGGGCCTCTCCGCGTGACCTGATTGCCATTTTTGATGCCTTAAAGCGGGCCGGGGCATTGCAAGCCAGGCTGGAAATGATGTAAAAGAGGATAAAGATGATGGATTTATTTGCAATATCGAATCCCGGTCAATTGCCTGAGCCTGCCGGCCTGCAGGATATCCAGCGGACGGCATCACAGAATCCGGCCGGGGAAAAACTCCAGGAAGTTGCCAGACAATTTGAAGGAGTGCTTCTGCACCAGATGTTCAAGCAGGCTCAGCAGAATATTGAACAAATGGATACAGAGGAGGACGAGGAATCCGAAGATGCTGGCGGCGAGCAAATTCAGAGCCTGTACTGGTCGCAGATGAGCGATCTGGTCAGTGAGCAGGGAGGGGTGGGATTATGGAAGTCTATCTATCAGCAGATAGCGCAGCAGATGAATCTGCCGACCGATGCGGCGGCAGGTCTGAATGAGGGTGTATGACCGAGATCCAGCGATCCAATCTGAGTCAGAGTGCCGAGGAGCTGATGGCGTTTCTGGATGAACGTGCTCAATCTGTTCGCCAGATGCTGGAACAGTTAAATCAGCTGCGCGCTGCGGTCATCCGTAGGGATGAGCAGGCGTTGCGGCAGATGCAGGAGATATTGCCGCTTGCGGCTGCACAGCGTGAGCAGGCCGATAGCCGTCAACAGCAGATATGCCATGCGTTTTCCCGTATTCTGGAATGCCGACCGGAGGAAGTAAATCTGACGCGCGTCGGGCAGTATCTCATGCCGGAACAAAAAACCGCCTTGCTCCCTAAACAGCGGCTTCTGAAGGAATTGATGAACCGCTTATCTCTGGAGCATTGTGCCACCGAACAGCTTTTACGGGAATGTGAACGCCTGAATCGGACAATTCTGGAGGGCATTATCGGGAAACGGAATCAGACCCTGACCTATACCTCTTATGGGCAGACCCGGCGTGAGGTCCATCAGCCGATTATCAGTATGCGAATGTAGGGAACATTATGGCTGGATATGAAATAGGAATCAGTGGAATACGGACGGCTCAGCGGGCGCTGGATGTGATCGGCAACAATATTGCCAATGCCGCGACCGAAGGCTATCATCGTCAGGACATTGATCTTCGTCCGGCCGATGCATCCTACACCGGCGGATTTCTACTGGGGCAGGGCGTTGATTTTACCGGCATTGTTCGTAGAATCAACACGCTGATTGAAGACCAGATTCTCACGCAGGACGCATCCATGTCCTCGTTGAACCGCCAGATGGAGTCGCTTCGCAGTATTGAAAGTGCGCTGGCGGAACTGTCAACGCCGGGTATCAGTACGGCGATGGACAATTTTTATAACGCCTTTTATGATTTGTCTTTACGGCCCACGGATATTACCCTGCAAAGCTCCGTGGTGTCAGCGGCACAGACGCTGACCAATCAATTCCGTAATGTCGCATCCGTGGTCAATAATCTTCAGGACAGTACTTACACCGAGGCTCAGTCCACGGTTTTGGAAATTAATGAGCTGTCTGCCCAGATTGCCAATATGAATAAGATTATTTACACCCAGCAGGTACGCGGTTTTGATGCCAGCAATATGATGGATCAGCGTGACAAGCTTGTGATCGACCTGAACCGGCTGGCAGGAGTGGAAGTCATCAAAAAAGAATATGGGTTGGTGGATGTTGTTCTTTCGGATATTCCCCTTGTGGTTGGATCGAATACCACCCCGATTGAGGTCTATCTTCAGCAGGATGAGAGTCATTATGATATGGTGATTGCCATCAGCGGCACCGAACAGGTTCAGGATACGGTAACCGGAGGCAGCCTAGGCGGATTATTCTCCCTGCACAATACCCTGTTGAGCGATATCCTGGATCAGTTGAACGCTCTGGCCCAGACGATTGTTTCCGAAACCAATAAAATTCACGTTCAGGGTGTTGGGTCTGACGGTTCTTTCACCAGCCTGACCGGCTGGACCATGGGGCAGTCCAGTGTGACCGAATTCGACCCTCCCGTCAATGCGGGGACCATGTATGTTCGGGTGATCGCTCCGGATGGCTCTGTAACGCGCCATGCCGTAACCATTGATGCCAGCAGCACGCTGCAGTCGGTTGCCGATGATCTTGCCCTGATTCCAGGACTGGAAGACAATACGGGAGTGCATACCGGAAAACTCCAGATTGTGGCAAATGAAGGTTATGAATTTGATTTTCTGCCGGGCGTAACCCTGGAGCCGACAGGGTATAGTCCCAATCCGCTGGCCGGGGCAGGCGCAGCGGCCAATCAGGCGGCGCCGGCAATTCAGATATCCGGTCTTTATACCGGCTCAGTCAATCAGGATTATACCTGCACCGTCAACACCAGCCCGCCGGGCCAGACCTGTGCCATTGGTACCGGCGTGATGGATCTGGTCATTCAGGACGGTTCCGGCGCCACGATCGCCTCGCTTAATATCGGCGATGGGTATCAGGGCGGGACGGAAATGCTGGTTGAAAACGGAATTAAAGTCAGTCTGAGTGCAAATGGTGTCAGTCCCGGTTACCTGAATGACGGAGATGAATTCACAATTAATGCGCTGGCCAACTCAGACACTACCGGTTTTCTGGCTGCGGCGGGACTGAATTGTTTTTTTGCCGGCAATGATGCCTCGACGATCACCCTGGCCGATGACATTGTTCGTTCTGCCAGCCGAATTGCCGTGTCCCGCAGTGTGGAACAAAGTGATAATGCCAATGCTGTGGCCATTGCCCAGTTGGGTGATACGGCATCTTCTGCTCTGGGAGGATTTTCCACCAAGGAATATTACCGCAATATGACAGTCAGTGTCGGTAATTCCATTTCTTTTACTCAGATGCAGTATGATAATGCTCAGGGAATCAAAAAGAGCCTGGAATCACAGCGCGATGAGGTCAGCGGAGTGGATATCAACGACCAGGCGATGCAAATGATGGTTTATGAACGCCTGTTTCAGGCGATGTCGAAATACCTGAATACCATCTCGGATTCACTCAAAAACCTGATTACCATAATCTCGTAGTGTCATACAGGAAAATACATGAGTTATTCACTGGATGCAATTTATAAAAGTTCAAGCTGGGCCATCAATTATCATTCATCAAAACTGGCGCAGCTTCAGGAAAGAGCTGGTACCGGACAGGATGTAAACCGGGTTTCAGACAATCCCAGCCTGACCAACCAGATTCTTGGACTCTTAAGTGACAACCGCAGTAAAACCCAGTACATCGAAAGTCTGGATGAAGTGACCAGTGTGCTGGAATTAAGCTCTTCAGTGCTGCAGAGCATGAGCAGTGAACTGGCCAGTGCGAGAGAATCGCTGACTTCGATCATGTCCGGCACGACCGGCGACCAGCTTCGTCAGACGCTGGCTGCGGATTTAAACAATGCTCTGGAGCAACTGGTCTCATTAGCCAATACCCAGCGGCTGGGACAAAGCCTTTTCGCCGGCGCCAAAGATTCTGCGGTTCCCTATACGATGGAGCGCAATGCTTCGGGCGAAGTAACCCGCGTCAACTATCAGGGAAGCAATGAGGAAAAGAAAGTCACTGTGGCCAATGGGGTTGAGATGTCGGCGGTACTGGTGGGTTCGACTTTGTTTTCTCCCGACAACCGGGATACTCCCGTATTTTACGGACAAACCGGCATTCAGATCGGCACTGGCACCAGCACGGCCCGCGGCGATATCTATCTTCAGGTGCAGGGCAGTGCCGGCAGTTGGCAGCTGTCCATCGACGGCGGGCAAAGCTGGGTCAATGCCGCCGGAACAGAAACGAATTTGCCGGTAGTTAATTCACAGACCGGCGAGGTCTTGTATCTGGATACAACCACCTTGACACAGGCTGGTACAGAACCTATTCGTATGTCGGGGACCTATGACATCTTCAATAGCCTGATCAGTGCCCGTGACCTGCTTAAAAATGTAGAGAGTATTCCGGAAGCACAGTTGAAAGAGATGCTCAACGATGTCGTCAATGAAATGAAGGTGGTGGAACAGAAACTGACGCGGTCTTTTCCAATTGTCGGTGGTCGTGTGCAGACCCTGACTGCCCTGAGAGACAGCATCGAAGAAATGAAGCTCAACACCGAAGAGGACATCAGCCGCATGCAGGACGCCGATATTTCACAGGTTGCCATCGATCTGGCACGTTATGAAGTGCTTTATCAGATGTCGCTGAAGGTGGCATCCAAAATGTTTTCCATGTCATTTCTGGATTTTATGGAATAATCAGCAGACCCGATGAATTTACCCTCATTCCACAATTCTGATTCTTCGCTGATTCGCCAGGCCGGCCGGCTGATTGCCGAAGGCCGCACGGATGAAACGCTCCGGATGATTCAGCATTCCATTCAGGCGCGTCCTGCCTCCGGAACCGTCTGGCGGGATGCGGGCGTGCTGTTATCAGCGATGAATCGTTATGATGAAGCATTAGAGCATTTTCAGCGGGCAAGGCAGTTTCCGGATTGCCCCCGGCAGATTCCTTTGGATATGGCTCGTACCTGGCTGGTTTCAGGTCATCCTGAATGTGCGGTACAGATGCTCGAACCGCTGGCTTCCGAAGGCCTTCTGGAAGAATCTCTGGTCGAGCAGATTGTCTCTGGATTTGCTCAGCAGCAGGACTGGGCCGCGTCGATGGAGACGGTGACCCGCGCCTCAAGGCGATTGCCGGATAGCGAAGTGTTGGCCAAAATGCAGGAGCAGGTTCGTCATCGCCGGGCTAAAATCGCGTTTTTCTGTGGTGCCGACGGCGACACCTTTCTCAGGGATATCCTGGACTATGCACGAATCCGGTATCAGGTGCGTGTCTTTGATGGTACCGATACCAGGCAGATGTTCGACTTGATGCAGTGGAGCGATATGTCGTGGTTCGAATGGTGCACCAATTTGGCTCAATTAGGCTCGGCAATGCCCAAAGTGTGCCGCACTATCATTCGCCTGCATCGTTATGAGGCCTATATGCCAATGCCCCGGCAGATTCGCTGGGAAAATGTGGATTTGCTCATCACGGTGGGTAATAGTTTTGTCCTCAAAGCCCTGCAGAAATGGGTGCCCGATATCCAGCAGCGCGTGGCAATCGCAACCATCCCCAACGGTGTTAACCTGGATAAAGTCAACTTTGCATCTCGACGACCGGGTAAAAATATTGCATTTGTTGCATCCCTGCGGATGGTAAAAAACCCGATGCTCCTGCTGCAATGCATGGCGCATCTGTGTCAAAAGGATCCGGACTACAGGCTGTTTATTGCCGGAGACCAATCGGACCTGCTGATGGAACATTATATCGATTATCAGATTGACCAGCTTGGTTTGCGGGACCATATCGTTTTTGACGGCTGGCAGAGCGATGTTCGTTCCTGGCTGGCCGACAAGCATTATCTGGCAGTAACCAGTTGTATTGAAAGCCAGGGAATGGGCTGTCTGGAAGCGATGGCCTGCGGAATTCGCCCTGTCATTCACAATTTCCCCGGTTCTCGCGAAATCTACGGTGACCGGTATTTGTTTAATACTCCTGATGAATTCTGCCGGCATATCCTGTCGAACGACTATAACTCCCTGGAATATCGGGAGTTTGTGGAGCGGCGATATCCGCTGACGCGGCAACTTGCCCGGGTTAATGAAGTGTTCGCCTCCTTTGAATCCAATCCGTGCCGTCCTTGTCAGTCAACTACCATTTCTGAAAAGTAAGACGCATTAAGTCGGTTTTTTCCTGCCAGGCAATACCCAAGATGCCTCTGTCGGCAGAGAATTGATCACAACCAGTCAGCCTTCCAGAGTTTCAGAGAAAATTTCCTGTTTGATATTTATACAAACTGCATGTTCTATGCGAGTAATGCGGGTTTAAAGCCCTGAAAACACGGTATTTTCCTTTCGGCACGTGATTTGCACTGTATTTTTGCGACATAGTCTGTCATTGGTAAACTGGACTGAAAATGGAGATAAATTATGAGTCAAACTAAATCGCCGATGTATCAGCAAGCGATGTCGTTAGCTGAAGCCGGACAGCATGAACAGGCATTACGATTGATCCGGACGTATCTGCAAACTAATCCCAATGACTCTGAAGCATTGAACGACGCTGGAACGATCTTGTTCTGCATGAATCGCGGCCAAGAGGCGATTAAGATGCTGGAGAAGGCTCGCGGCTGTGCAGAAGGAGATATATTGGGTCAGATTCTATGGAATTTGTGTGAGACTTATCTCCAGGAAGGATATCCAGCTGAAGCGGCGGCTCTGTTCGATGCCATGGAACAGCATGGCGTTCTGAATGTGGATGTGCTGAATCGGGCAGCCAATGTCTTTTTAAACCGCGAAGCATTAGGCGGAGCCATGGAATGCCTGCTGCGTTCGCTCCGACAGGCTCCTGAGCAGGAAATTCTGCACCCGATGTTCGAAATCATTCGTTCCAAACGTCCAGTAGTGACGGTGGCCGCAGATACAGACGGTCCGGCTGTCCGTCAAATCTATGACTATATGAACCTGCGTTTCAGGACCCAGTTGACTGTAGCGGATCCAAGGCAGTTGACTCAGACCAGTGAAAGTTTGTGTATTATCGTTGGTGCGGGTCAGATGCTGCGGCAGCTTTCGATGAACAAGCCCGCAGGGAAGACAATCGCTATTTTGTCGGCCCAGGATGTCTATAACCCGGTTCTCAAATCAATTTGCTGGAACACCATCGACCAGGTGCTGGTATGTGGAACCATTGAACAGGCCGACATGCTGACCGAACAAATACCCGATATCCACAAAAAAACTCATGTCCAGATGACCGATGAGCCGCTGGATATTCAGGATTGGACCTTCACTCAGCGCGGCCGGGGCAAACGTATTGCTGCGGCAGGGCCTTTTAATGCCTGCAACAATCCGATGTTCCTGATTCAGTGTATGCAGAAACTTAATTATCTCGACCGGGATTATCGTCTGTATCTGGCCGGGGAATTTCAGGATAAAGCCATTGAACGCTACTGCCGCAATGCCGTCTCGCGGATGAATCTGGAAGGCGTGGTCTTCTTTGATGGTCCCGTGTCCAACCTGCAAAGCTGGCTGCGTGATAAGCAGTATTTTGTTCATGGCTCCATCAGTCCGGCCGGAATACACCATGTATGGGCGGCTATGGCCTGCGGCGTCAAGCCGGTGGTGCATGGCTTTGCCGGCGCCGAAGAATGGATGGATTCGCGGTATGTGTTTATGATTGCCGAGGAATTCTGTGCGGTGATTCAAAATGGCGAGTATCAGCCCGGCCAGTATCGTCAATGGATTGAAGCCCGTTATTCGCAGGGTAATTTCTATAAAACCCTGAATACAACCTTATCCAAATTGGAGCGCCAGATTCAACTGTCCCGCGCGACGAGCCATCCGGCGGAATCAAGTCATACTCCTGCTGCTGCCGCTCCCGCGATGCCTGCTGCCCCGGTGGCTCCGCGGCCATATACACAGGCCCCTGCAATGCCGATGCAGCCGCCGATGATGCCGGCTCAGCCGCAGCAGACCTGGACTCCGCCAGCGGCCCCTGTAATGCCCGCTGCTCCGCAGTCACTTGTGCCCGAAAAGCCCGAAACGCCGCAGACGGACCGCCGCAGCATTAGTGAGATCGCCGAAAATGCCCTCAAGGCATCCCTGCGGTTGCGGGATATGCTTAACGAAGCACAGGAACAATCCAAAACTCCGCAGGAGAATTTCTCTGTCCCTTTTGTCCGATAGACTCGACAACGGAGTCCGCTGACCCAACCCCAGCGGATGGCCGGCCGTCTGCCCGTGAAGAAATCAACGGTCCGGTGCTTGTCGTGGTTGAGGGCGATATTACAGAAGCCGTGTGTGCAGAGCCGGTCCTGCGGGTTATTGCGCAAAAATACGGCCCGCAATGCCGTCTGACCGTCTGCCACGAACATGCGGATTTATACACCGGCCATCCGGCCATTGCTTCCGTCGCGTATGATGAACTTGAAGTCACTGCAGGGCAGTACCATAAAATCATCCGCCTCGAAAGTCCCTCCGGCCCCATGAGCATCCGCAAGCGGGTCTCCGCGTTGGCTCAGCAGATTGGTGTCAATGTGCCTGACGACCAGCCCCAGATTAATCTGAACGGCTTTGATACGCTTCGTACCCAGCGTTTCGGAATTGGCTCCATTCAGCGACCGCGTCTGGCACTGGGCTTGGAGCCGATGCTGACCGAGCAGCGGCTTGGACAATGGAACCAGATTTGTCAGGCCATCGACCAGCAGCTTCACGGAGGCTTTGTCCTCCTGGCCGAACGCCGAACCGAATGCAGCACCGGCAAGAATCTGACCGGAAAACTGATGGCCCGTGAATCGGCCTCCGTGTTGAGCCAGTGCGACATGCTGATAACGACTGAAAAAGGCTATGCCGCCATGGCCGTGGCGGTGCATATCCCGGTGATTTTAGTCGATGATAGTAATCAGAATGACTCCGACAACGAATTTTCAGGTATCGTCGCCGCAGCCGAATTATCACCCGATGTGATTCTGTCTGTAATTATGTCGATGGATTTTAAACTAAAGTGATAACCGATAAAAAGACATTCCAGCGTCCGAGAGTTCCCGGTTGCGGCCCCCTGGTTACGGTGCTGATCAGCACCTACAACCGGCCTGCGTACCTGGCCGAAGCGCTGGACAGTATCTTTCGGCAGACCTGGCCCAATTTTGAAATCATCCTGACACGCGATGGCGGATTGCCCGTCCGCGATGTGGTCAGTCAATTTAACGATTCGCGTCTGACATTCATCGACCGCGACCAGAACCGGGGCCTGCCGTATTCTTTTAACGAAGCGCTGGCCCGGACCAAAGGGGACTACGTCTGTTATCTGGGTGACGACGATAAATTCTTCCCGCATCACATAGAAACTCTATTGCGATCCATTTCGCAGAATCCCGATTATGGTGTAGTCTATGGCGATTTATACAAGGCCCATTGCCGCGTTCTGCCGGACGGACGCAGGCGAGTGCTGGCCAAAAATGTGGAAATCAGCCGCGATTTTGACCGCATGCTGATGTTCCAGTTCAACCATGCCCTGCACGTCAGTCTCATGCATCGACGCGACCTGCTGGATAAGGCCGGGCGGTACAATGAATCGCTCAATGTTCTCATCGACTGGGACTTGACCCGCCGATTGTGCTTTTTTACAGATTTTCTCCACGTGCCGATTGTGACAGGGGAGTATTATGCCCCCGTCGGCGATTGCGACCGAATTTCAGTCCAGCGACGTAAGAATGTCAACGATTATATCCGCAACCTGCTGACCATCCGCACAACCCGGCCGCCCAAGCCCTGGCCTTGTGTGGAAGACTCCGCCATCGTCGTGCTGGCCTCCCGTCTGGATGGGGCGCTGGAACAGATGCTGCGCGATATCTGGTCGCACAGCTTCTATCCCTATCGGCTCTTTGTCCCCCTCACGGCCCAGGAGCGCCAGCGATTCCAGTCCTGCGTTCCCAATCTTGTGCCGGTGGAAGTCCGCCCGGAGGATTCGCTCTCGGTACGCCTCAATAAAATGCTCCAGCAGGTGGATGCGGACTGGACGGTCTTTCTGCCGGCAGGTATTTCAATCCCGCCGGATGAAGCCATGTTTGTCGAACGCTCGCTGTATCCGCTGCTGAGCGGGCATCAGACCCATCTGGCCTGCCAGATCGTCGAATCCGACGATACCCATTTTGGTGCGGCAATCTATACCGATACCTTGCGCAAAGCCATCACTCGCCATCCGGCCCTCGACCCGCAGCAGGCCCTCATGGCCGCAGGAATTCCAATTCGAAAGCCCGAATTCAAGGAATATCCCTTCCAGTTTGACAATCTGCTCAGTGGAGCGGAAATGTGCCAACTGGACGGCCAGTGGACCCGTGCCGCCCGCGTCTATGATTACATGGCCGAACATCACGGCAACGCCGTCTGGATGCGTACCCGTCAGGCCAACGCGCTGCTTCAGGCAGGACACTATGCCCATGCCGCCCGCACCATTGCCGAAGTCAACCGGATTCGGCCCACCGTCGCGTCCCTGATGATTCAGGCCCGCGCTGAAAAGAAAAATAACCGTCCCCAAATTGCCGCCGGCCTGTATCGTCAGGCAGCGGGCATTCTGGATGGACAATCCACCGGATACCTGCCCGCCGCGGCCGATATCCTGATACCTAAAACGCAATCAAATACCGCTTCTGTGCAACCTGTGGAGACTTGTGTATGGACTTGACCCGTCAGACCGCCGTTCCCGACCACGGCTGGACGCAGCATTACGACATTGTACAAGAGATGGGCGACTGTTACGCCACGGTCGGCGATTACGTCCAGGCTCAGGATTGCTACGAGCGCGCCGCGATGCTGGCCCCCGACGAGGCCGGGCCTTACATGGGCACGGGTGTCATCGCCTTGCAGCAGGGCAAGCTGGCCGATGCCGAAATCGCCTTTCGCGTCGCACTCCGCCTGGATGCCCAATGCAGCAAAGCGCTGGCCGGGCTGGCCATGATTGCCCAGCAGCAGAAGAACTGGCAGAATGCCTTCGATTTGTATTTGAAAAGTCTCGAACTGGACGGCGACAACCTGACGGCGCTGCTGGGGCTGTTTCAGGTTTCCTGCCAGATGGGCTCCTTTGCCCGCGTGATTGAATACCTCAATACCTATTTGAATCTCCATCCGGCCGATACCGCGGTGATGTTCTGCCTGGCGACGTTATATCTGAAAGAAAGACAACCCGACAGGGCTCGACGGATTTTAAAAGACATATTGGCTCTGGAACCCAACAATACCGATGCCAAAAACCTGCTGGAAGAGGCGGAAAATCGCATCCCGATTCCGGCCTGATGAAAGGATACAATACACATGGACGTAAACACACAATCTTCAACCGATTATGCAGCGATGGCGGATTTTCTTGAAAATCTCCTGATGCGGCAGGCCGACAGACTGCGCAGTTATGACCTCGATGGTGCCAGTGCCATTGCCGAACAGTCCGCCCCGATTGCCGAAGAACTGACCCGGCAGAAAGTCCTCAACCGCCCTGAATTCGCCGAACGCAAACGCCGCCTCGAGCAGATGTACAAGGATATCTGCCTGATTATCTCTGACCAGCGGCAGGAAGTCTCGGATAAACTGACGCAGATTCGTCAGGGGCTGCATGCCCTCGGCGGCTATAAAGGCAAATAATCAAAGCGGTAACACAGCATTCAGGGCTCGTATTGGGTATGAAAGATCATCTGATTGTACAAAATGATACACTCGTCGAGAGCATCGAATGTGATGGGCAGTTAATTGCCACCATCATTCGTGCTGAAAAGATGCCCGACGAGACGGAATTCGTCACCGGCGACGATGTCAAGCAGCAAGTGGGATTTGTCGTTTATCCGGAAGGGGGGATCATTCCCCGTCATATCCATGTCCCGATGGAGCGTCACCTGCAAGGGACCTCCGAAGTCCTGGTGGTTCGCAAAGGCATGTTGGAAGCGGATTTCTACACCGACGCCAAAGAGTTTATCTGCACCCGTCTGCTGCGGCAGGGCGATGTCCTGCTGCTGATCAGCGGCGGTCACGGCTTCCGCTGCCTCAAAGACACCGTCCTGCTGGAAGTCAAACAGGGCCCGTACCTGGGCCCCCAGGAAAAACAGCGGTTTTAGAAAGTTCAATCATGGAGCAGCGAAACGGAATGGAAATGCTGGACTATACAGGAAAAAATCTGGTCTTTGTCGTAGGGTGTCCTCGCAGCGGCACAACATGGCTCCAGAGGCTTTTGATGAGTCACCCCAAAATTCATTCCGGCCAGGAATCCAATGTGTTCGATATGTTCGTTGGACATCAGCTCAGGATGTGGAAGCTGCTGATGAGTAAAAAGGAAGGACGTCCTGTAGGGCTGCCTGCCTATTTTAAGGAATCCGACTATAAACGAATTCTGAAATCCTACTTGATGGATTTGCTGGCCCCGATGATCGGCAGTCTGCCCGAAACCGACTATTTTCTGGAAAAGACCCCCGGCCATGCCTTGTTTCTTAATGAAATCAAAGAACTGCTGCCGGATGCCAGATTTATTTATATTCTGCGGGATGTGCGGGATGTGGTGGCGTCCCTGGTGGCCGCCTCACGCGGCTGGGGCAAATCCTGGGCGCCGTCCAGCGTGGAAGCCTCCGCCAAAACATGGGTGCGTTATCTTGAGACGGTCAACCAATTTAAAAGGCAAGTCTGTGCCGACCATTTTTATGAAGTACGCTATGAACAGTTAAACTCGCCTTTGGCCGAAGAGGTGCTGGCTCAGCTATTTAAGTTTTTGAAATTGGATTATAGTACCGAACAGATCAAAGCAGCCATTGATGCCAATCGTATCGATAAGTCGGCCACATCCGGCGGTACTCCCATTCCCGTATTCGGTGAGTTTGAAAATAAATTTGGACCGGTTTCCAAAGAACCCGAGGGTTTCTTCCGCAAAGGCAAAAATGGTGCCTGGAAAGAAGATCTGACCGAGTCGGATTTGAAAATCATTTATCAGATCGCAGGTAAATACATCATCGATCAGGCGCCGGAAACAACAGAACGCGCTGTGATAAAGACCGCCCAGGCATCTTCTCGTTTCAGTTTTCGGCCGCTTTTGGTCCGGCCTGTATATCCTTCAACACCGTATCCCAATCCGAGCTTGCCGGTTGGAATCGGGTATCTGGCCCAGATAATGGAACAGGTCGGTGCTGAGTATGAAATATGTGATTTACAGGTTGAATCTGAGCAGGTTTTGCATCAGAAAATTTCCGCTTTTGCTCCCAGCCATATAGGATTTTCTCTTATGTCGCTGGACTATGAAAGCCATTATGCTCTGATTCGCCGAATCAAACAGCTTCGAAGTGATATTCCGATCATTGTTGGTGGACCGCACGCATCCTATATCAAAGAGGCAGTATTGGATGAATGTCCTGAAGCGGATGTGGTCGTCTTTCATGAAGGTGAGCCTTTTATGCTGGATATGCTCAGCGGCAAACCTTTGGACCAAATTACGGGGATAGCCTTTCGACGTGATGGGCAGAAATACCTGACACCCCCACGAAAATTAATTGAAAATCTGGATAATCTGCCGTTTCCTCGCTATGCCAAAATGAATATAAGTCATTATGGTTCCAGGATGGTGCTTATTTCGTCTCGCGGCTGTCCGTTTTCCTGTATTTTCTGCGGAGCCCACAAGTCGATGGGACGCAAATGGCGGGCTAACAGCGTAGCCAGGATGGTTGAGGAGGTTCGCTATTGGTATGATCACGGCTATAGGAGGTTCAATTTTGCTGATAGTAATTTTTTTATGTCCCGGGACAGGATTATCCAATTCTGCCGGGAACTGAAAGGGCTTGATTTGAAAATTGGGATCAGTTCGGACGGTATGCGCGCCAACGATTATGATGAAGAACTGATTGCAGCGATGAAAGACTATGCTCTGGAATATGTCGCAATTGGCATTGAAAGTGCCAATGATGATATCCTGAAGCTGATTAAAAAAGGAGAAACGCTCGATGATATTCGCAGATGCATGGATGGCCTTCAGCGGCAGGGAGTTGATGTTGTGGCATTCTTTATCCTCGGTCTGCCCGGCGAGACGGTAGAGCATGTCTTTAACTCATTTGACTTTGCATTACAATATCCTGGAATCAGTGATGTTCATTTCTTCGAGCCCAAACCCTTCGAAGGAACGGAGTTGTTTGAAATCTGTCAGAAAAACAAATATTTCCTGCAGGATATTAACACAGATCGCAAAAAAGGTGATAAAATTCCAATTGCAACCCCGCAGCTTCCTGTATCTATCCGTCAGGAATTGATGAAGCTGGCTCCCAGGGTCAAATCTGCGGTGAAAATGCAGTATGATTTGTATAAGCAGGCTCAGAAACTACCCCAATCCAAACGAGATATCCTCGTGAAAGACCTTCAGTTGATTCGCGATGAAATAGAACAAGCAAAAAACGTAATACGAGCAAAGGCTAATAGTCAGAATCCGTCAGCGATAAGCACTGCGGTACAAACGATGAACACTCCCAAAACAGCAGTATCAGAGGGTGACCAAACGCGGCAAAGCTTTCATAAACAGCATCGGGATGTCAAACAATTAGTTGCCCAATTCAGGTCGCTCCATGTACCGATAGAAGACAAGACCATTGATGTTGCTGATTTCATGCGATGGATGGAAGACTTCCGGGAATTGACCGACCGCTATCAAAAAATGGGCAATGTCTGCATAGAAAAATGTCTTGAACATTATTTGTCCGCTGCACTGCTCAGGCTCAAACCGGGGGATAATTATATCGATGTCGCCGGCTCTGCCAGCAATTTCGCTGAAATCCTTCGCAAGCGGGGAATCAACGCATATAAGCTGGACATTGCATATCCCAAAGGCATTCATGGAATCCAGATCGGTGCCGATGCCGGCAATACCCAGCTTGCCGACCGGTCGATTCAGGGAATGTCCTTGCAATGTGCCTTCGAGTGTTTTCAAGGTGACGCTGACATCCGCTTTATTCAGGAAAGCCAGCGTGTCTTGAAGCCCGGAGGCAGGGTGGTGATTACTCCGCTCTATGTCGATTCTATTTATCATAATATCACCAGCTCTCTTTGCGATCAGAGTCAAATTCGGTTTGACGATGGCGCCCTGAAGGTGTGGCGGGATGACCAATACAAGGCTCCCTTCTCCCGCCATTATTCCCCCCAGGCATTCCGTGATCGAATCCTCAGACAGATTAATCCCGATCATACCTCTAAAATTATTCATTACACCAATCTGGGCGAGATTCGCAAGGTCTTCCCCGGCCAGGTCATTTATTGCGATTTGCTCTTTTATTTGGAAAGGACATCTCAAATGGCTATCCAGTCCGTGGCCCCTTCGTCGGATATGCCCCGCTTGTCTGTCGTGATCCCTACGCGCAATCGTGCTGCTTCCGTGGATCGAGTGCTCAATTCTCTGTTGTCGCTCCAGAATCCCGGCTGGCCGTATGAAATTATCATTGTTGACAACGGCTCCACAGATACCACGCGTCAGGTGGCAGAATCCTATCAGCAGACATCGCTGCCGCAGTTGCGGTATGTATTTGAACCCAATCCCGGCCTGCATAACGGCCGCCATCGGGGTGCATTAGAGGCCAGGGGCCAGTATGTCTGTTATCTGGATGACGATGTCAAGGTGGACCCGTTATGGCTTCGGTCGGTCGTCGAAACCTTCGAGACGACCGGTGTGGTCCTGGTCGGCGGTAAAATTCTGCCTGAATACGAACAGACTCCCCCGGATTGGCTTAAAGAATTCGTAAAACCTGTTGGCAATTTTGGTTACTGTGTAGGTCAACTGGGATTGATTGACATGGGAGAACAGATACGAGAAGTAGATCCAATTTACGTTTGGGGCGGCAATTTCTCCATTCGTAAAGAGGTCTTATTCGCCTGCGACGGATTCCGCCCGGATTCCATGCCCAAAGAACTGATTCATCTTCGCGGCGATGGCGAAACCGGCCTGTCCCGTGCTATCAAACAGAAGGGCTATAAAACCATCTATCAGCCAAAAGCAGTTGTATATCATTGTATCCCCAAGGATCATCTTACGGTGGAATTTTTCTGTACCCGCATGTTCAATCAGGGAATTTCTGATTCATTTACCGAGATTCGCAACGCCGGCAAACTGCCCAATCCCGTGGTATCGGCTGTCTGGGAAGCCTATCAGAATGGTAAAATCCATCACCGTCGGATCGTGCAGAATAATCCGGATCTGCTGTCCTGGATTACCCGCAAAGATTATTTTTCAGAATGCCAGTCCAAAACACCGGCTTCGGCGATTCAATCTCAGCAGCAGATCAATAGCGAAGTGAATGTTCCTGTTTAAAATACAAAAAGAGAAGGGGGCGTGTATGAAAACAAACTATGGATTGTTTATCCTATTGACAGGCTGTCTGACTGTTCCGTCCGCAGCCGCCCCCAATTACGATATCCTCTTGCCATCCTATCCGCCAAACGGCATGGTCATCGGTCCGGCGGGCTTAAACGACCTGAACCAGATTACGGGTCCGGCCAATGGAATGCCCGCTGCCCCATATCTGTGGCAGGATGGAACCCTGACCGAACTGCCGATGCTGTGCGGTTTTGAATATCTCTACCATGACGTTAACAATGCCGGCCGTATCGTCGGCAGTGACGACAATTCCGCCGGATTTCTGTGGAATGGCACACAAGTTATCCGGCTGGGGACGCTGGGCGGAAGCGGTTCAATGCCTTTTGCCCTGAATGAATCCGACCAGGTTGCAGGCAGCTCACAGACCGCGACAGTCAATGAAACCGCCCCCTTTCTATGGCAGAATAATGCAATGATTTCGCTGGGCACCCTGGGAGGTCACTTCGGACGTGCCTATGCGATTAACAATCATG
>JAFGQP010000251.1 GCA_016935635.1 Sedimentisphaerales bacterium | reverse complement strand
TTCCCGATCCGTGTATTTCGAAATGGTCTTATCGCCGAGGATAAACCAGAATCTGCCGCGATTGACGCGAATCTCGCCCTTTTCGCCGTACATGTGGACGCCAAAGCCGTCCTTGTGAATCACCTCAGTCCCATTGGCGTAAATTAACTTCGCACCGCGTTTGGCATTGGCTTTTTCCGGCGGAAGAATCTCAACCGGTCCGCTGTCATCCATACCCAGCGCCCACTGAGCAATATCCAGATGGTGCGCGCCCCAGTCGGTCACCATACCGCCGCCGAATTCCCAATAATTCCGCCAGTCCGGGAAGTGGTCATGCATCCCGCGCGGACTTAACACCGAGCTGTAAGGCCGCATGGGAGCCGGCCCAACCCACAGGTTCCAGTCCAGACCCGGTTCCATGGCTTCTTCGGGCAGGTTGCATGGCCGGCCGGGATCGCCAAAACTGCATTCGATACGGCTGATTTTCCCGATGAGGCCGTTACGGGCCAGCTCACAGGCAACACGGAATTCGGCCGACGACCGCTGCATGGAACCGGTCTGATGGACACGACCATATTTATCCACATCCCGCATAATATCGATGGCTTCCTGAATATCATGGGTCAGGGGCTTCTCGCAATAGACATCCTTACCGGAACGCAGGGCCGCCAGATTCTGGATGGCATGCCAATGGTCAGGCGTGGCGATGCACACGGCATCGATATCTTTGCGGGCGATGATTTCTTCGAAATCGACATAGGCTTTGCAATCAGCCGTACCCTGGTCTGGGAAACGGGTGTAGTAGTCATTGACTCGCTTGAGGGCATTTTCACGACGTGTAGTATCCACATCGCAGACCGCAACGACCTGACCCCGGGAAAGGAATCCGTCCAGCAGGCCCCGGCTTTGCTTGCCCATGCCGATAAAGCCTACTGTGATACGATCATTGGGTTTGGTCTGGGCCGCCCAGATGGAGGATGGAAGTATCATCGGCGTGATGGCCGCGGCCTTCAAAAACGCCCTGCGTGAGGTTTTCATCGATTCAGTCCTTTCACTATCATATATTATAGCATTCAACCACTTCTCGACTTTGTATTTACATGGCGACAGAAAGCCTTATTTGTATATGACACATTTAGGCTTGTCTGGGTTACAAATTGGGAGATTAACAATAATCTTCTATTCCCCAGATACACCCTTCGGATCGGACATAAGACCCAACTTGTCCGGCTTCCATCGCAGGCTGAAGAGGTCTTCTTTTTTGACCTCCAGAACGCTTCCGTTACACAAATAGACCTGACAGGTCCCGTGATAGTCGGTTGTTGCCATCTCCGGCCCGCCGACCAGATTCCAGCGCCTCGGATAAACCTTTTGGTCTTTCAGATATTCGTACCGATTGTCCTGCTCCTTGCTGAAATGCTGATAGAAAGCCCGCTGCTGAATGGATTCAGTTCTTGGACCGGACTCTTTGCCGCTATCGGTCTCAAACAAAAACACCATATCCTGCGGCTGTTTAGAGGGCTGACTTTCATATAAATACTTGTTCAACGCATACGTACACTCCCCCTCCACGGCATCGGAGGCCGGACAATAAAACCCTATGGGGGGCAACATCTCCATGAACACACAGCAAATCACACCATTGGTCCGGGCCGGGGTATGCATTGTATTCGTCCTGATAATACAGAAAAGCTGTATATACTCCATAAAACATATTCAGCCTGCAAACGGTGCGATGAATCGTTTTTCTGACCTTAACCAGACCCGGCAGGACCAGGGCCAGCACGATAAGTACAATCAGGACATGTTTTAGTCGCGGGTCAAACAATCTGTTTCCAGGACGTCTGGGATTGGGGTATCGAATCGCAGCAAAAATCAAGCAGCCCGCTCCCGCCGCGGCCAGGACCGGCCAGAAAATCGAGGCTACCAGACATAAGACACCCACCCCCAGTATGCATATCGCCTGAAGTGCCCGCCGACTCCGGCCGGGATGGATTGCAGAGATCGAATCCTTCGGATTCTCAGTCATTCCAGTCCTTCCTGTTTTTTCTCCATCATAGAAATTTTGAATCACAGGCCTATACATAACAATAAAAACCCTGTATGTCCATTAATTTCACGAAAACTCATAAACCGACAGAAAATAGACCGTAAAATAAATTGTGATAAAAAAAAATTAATTGAATTTATCCCCTCGTATCGATTTCAAGTCTCCCCGGGTGTACAACCCCACAGGACCTGCCAAGGCGAGTCGTAAGACAAGCATATCTCCCTATAATCAAATAGCTTACGATACTTCTAAAACTATACTATGTATCTCTTGTTGTCTCTGTCTCATTTCAGATCGCTTAAACAGGCCCCATAAACAGGGTAAACAGGGTATTTCAGGTCATATTTTATTAGCACATGCTTGACAGATGCCAGGCTTTTGTATTAATATTGTGTTAGTCAGTACGAGGGTGCTGTCGGAGTGAAAAGGATTTTGATTATTCCAGTCATGGAAGCGGACAAGGATTGTCCGAAACAAAGTTATTAAAATTCGGAGGTAGGGTACAATGAAAAACATCAAAGCGGTTTTGTCTGTTTGTGTCTTAGTATTGTCTGTCTGCAGTTACGCAGAATCCATTCTTGCCCCGGGCGATCAAATCCTTGCTGTCGATGCCACTGGCATGGTGTCACGCAGCTCGTATCCTGGTGCGGAAGGACCGATGTACGTTTTGGATGCATTATCGGGCACCAAATACCTGAATTTTGCCGGTAAAAACAGCGGCTTTATCGTTACCCCCGGTGCAGCCGGAGCTGTGAAAAGCTTTGTGATTACTACAGCTAACGATGCCGCGGGACGGGATCCGGTCTCTTGGGCGATCTATGGTACAAATGATGCCATCTCCAGCGCCGACAACAGCATGGGCGTATCGGAAAACTGGACCCAGATCGACGCCGGCACAGTAGCCCTGCCGGATGCACGGCAAACCGCAGGCCCGGTTGTCGCGGTCAACAATACCACGGCTTACTCATCTTACAAGATGGTGTACACCGCACTGAAAGACAACAACACCATCATGCAGGTCGCTGATGTATCGTTCTTTGAATCCGCCGATGGAACAGGCTCAAGCTTCCTGTCATTGAGCGATTCAATTCTGGCTATTCACCGGGATTGGGACAGCCGTTACCCCGGCGGAGAAAACCCCGGCAACCTGATTGATGGCTCACTGAACAAATATCTGAACTTCGGCAAAGAAAATGTCGGATTCATCGTCACCCCGGCCAAAGGCGTCTCGCTCGTCCAGGGCTTCCAGATTACCACCGCCAATGACTGGGCCGAACGTGACCCGGCTTCGTGGGTCCTTTATGGCACCAACGATGATATTGCCAGCGTCGATAACAGTGACGGCCTGGGTGAAAATTGGGTCCTGATTGATTCCGGCGACTTGTCTCTGCCCGGCGAACGCAATACCCTGGGTTCACTGGTTGCCGTGGATAACAGCGAGCTCTTTAAATCGTACAAGATGCTGTTCCCGACCCTAAAAAATGCCGATGCCACCAACTCGCTGCAGATTGCTGAAATTCAGTTCTTCAGCGTTCCGGAACCGACCACCGTTTGCCTGCTGGGACTGGGCGGCTTAGCCCTTTTGCGTCGCCGTCGCAGCCTGTAATCTCTCTGTATCCACTAAAACGAAGACAAAGCCGAATAGAGCCCACAGCTCTGTTCGGCTTTTTTTATCGGAAATGAATCAAAATAATCAGGACCCGTCTTTCGATATATTTGACCTCATTCTAATACCAGCCGAATTCTATAAAAAGAACCATCGAGTTTGAGTTGAAATTAAGGTTGATACCTAATCCGCAGGACTATTCCACCAAAACAAAAACAAATAATATACAGACTATAAACATCCTGAATAATTTCGTTGCAATTCTGACTTTTTGGGCTTAAAGTATCGGGAACGTAAAATTCGGTTTGCTGCTGCGGTGAACAACAAGGTATCTGCAGTCAGTCACCTTTTCAATCAAGCGGCAAAACGATAGAGATGAATTCTCAAAAAGTAGTTGCAAGGGAATAAGCACCAAATTGTTACGATAACACAGGACATGATGATATGAGCATTATTGGCGGCTTCTTTTATTTTGAGACAGTACCCGAACCGCATAATATTCGTGATTGTTTGAATCATTTCCATTGTTTATCCTCGGAATCCAAAGATGAAGATCAAATTGAGATTATCCAATATGCTCATGGTTATTTGTTTTCCAAAGGCAAGCATAACATCCGCTCTCTGATTACCTCAAGACAAGATTCTCTTGGCAATGCTTTGGTCATGCTGGGATACAGCAATCTTGATGACTGGAAGGCCTGGAATGTCACCGAAGGCCGGCTCGGATTGCCCAATGTGTTTCCACCCTCTTTTCCGGACAAGCTGATTGACATGGAGGGAGAATATACGGCCTTGTATTTTGAAATGCAAACCGATAAACTGCATATCATTAATGATCGTTTTGGAAGTCGTCCTTTATTTTATATCAAGACCGACAAAGGTGTGTTTTTCTGCTCCAATATCATTTTATTGCTTCGCCTGTGTCGCCATTGCGTCAATCTCAATCCGGCCGGCTTAATGCAGATGTTTCGATTTGGACACACCGTCGGACAAACGACCCATATTGTCGGCGTTGAACGTGTGCTTGCAGCAAGCCATCTGGCCGTCTCAACCAAGAACATTGATCAACGCAAATACTGGAACCTCGATTATGATCCTCAGCACCATTTAGATCCTGCCGCTTTCAGTTCTCAGGTTTACGCGACATTTCGTGAAGCCGCAGCTCGCCGGGCCCAGTTGATGAATCGAGGGCTCCTGGCCCTGAGCGGAGGACTGGATAGCCGCCTTATTGCCGCCTCGCTGCCGGACGACGTTGATTTTTCATTTTACACTTTCTTCTCTTCGCTGGGCAGCCCTTCAAGGGATGTTGACGTGGCAAAACAAATCGCCGCAATCCTGCACCGCCGCCATCTGACAAAGGCCCTTTTGCCCGGGATATTCTCCGCCTCAGCCAAAGACCTGACTATGCTGGTTGGCGGATTAGTCTCCATGAATAATTCGTTCAAGTCCCTCCCGCCAGCCGAATTGGGCTATGACCTGTATATGGCCGGCGGCCCGGGAGACAATCTCATCGGCTCTTATGTTCCATCCATTCACGCTGCCCTTGAATCACAAACCCCCTTCTTTATTAACCAGTATACCCATATAACAAATCCTTCAACTTTTATGTATTTTATGTCCAGTGAGATGTTCAACAGCCATCTGCAGGAATACCAGACGCTCATGGAGCACTCGTTTGAGGGCATTCGGAGCCCGACGGCCGCACATAAAATTTGTGCCTGGTGCATGACCTATCGACAACCCGGATTCACATTTACCAATGCACATCACTGCCATCCTTATATGTCGCAGATCCGTCCCCACCTCGGATATGCTTATAACGATTTAATCCTGAAGCTGCCGGCACTCTGGCTGTATCAAAAACAGTTTTATAAATATATGATTTATCATGCCCTGCCTCTGCTCCAGAGCATCATATATGCCAACACAAACCATCCGCTGTCCGGAAAATTAGGACCCTCATCCAGACCGGAGTGGTTTTTTAAATTGTATAGTCTCAGGCGCAGGATCCTTGCAGGATGGAAAACTCTGACTGCACGTTCTGCAGCAGAAACGAAGAGTTTTGAATTGGCGCTGATTCAGCAGGACCCTGAATTCACCCGGACAATCGAAGATATACTGCTGTCTTATCCTGACCTCAAAAGCTACTTTAATACGGACCAGTGCATCCGGTATATACGCCAGGTTAAAACGAACACCCCTCCGGAAGTCCGAGTGGGACGAATTGAAGAACCCATCGGTTATCTGGGTGCCATCACGTACTTGTATCAGATCATGAACTCGCTTTGATAATATTCGGATAATATTTTCTATGTGTGGAATCGCAGGATTATTCAAATATCATTCGCAAAACCAAATAAATCCGGAATTTATGAGGCAATCGATCGAACTGTTGACCCATCGCGGTCCGGATAACCAGGATTTTTATATGGACGATCTTGCCGGATTGGTTCATACCCGGCTTTCACTGCTGGACTTGAATCCCAGAAGCAATCAGCCTTTTTGGGACCCTTCAGGACGATATGGAATTATCTATAACGGAGAGATCTACAACTTTTCAGACATTAAAAATGAGCTGCAGCGGCAGGGTGTATCTTTTCATACCAGCAGCGATACCGAAGTTCTTATGAATGCCCTGATTTGCTGGGGAACAACAGTCACACTTCATAAAATTGAGGGAATGTATGCGTTTGCCTTTTATGATAAAATGGAACAGTCTTTCACGTTAGTGCGGGATCCATTCGGAATTAAACCCCTGTATTATGCCGACAAGGATGGAACCTTTGTCTTTGCGTCTGAAATCAAGGGCATGAAACCTTGGGTAAAATTCGAACCGGACTTTTTCAGCATCGCCTCTTATCTTGGCGGATCCGGAGGACCGGCAGCAGGTTTTACTTTTTTTAAGGACATCAAAATTCTCCCGCCGGGAACAGTCGTAAGCATGAAAAAAGGGGCATCGCCACAATTTCATCGCTTCTTTCCACTAAGCAATCTGTGGGAGCCATCCCTTCGCCGGGATTTTCAGTCCTGGGGTTCTAAAAAGCTGATTGATCAATGTGAAGAATTATTGGCGGAAAATGTCAAGAAGATGCTGGTTGCCGATGCCCCTGTGGGGGCGTTGTGCAGCGGCGGACTGGATTCTTCCATCATTATGGCCCTGGCTGCAAAACAACATCAGAATCTTGCCATCTTCCATGCCAATGTTCAGGGAAAATACAGTGAACTGCCCCATGCCGAGATGCTGGCTCGCCATCTAAAGCTTGACCTGCTTAAAGTCGATGTCAGCGATCAGGATTTTATTCAGTATTTGCCGGAAACCCTTTATCATTACGGCCATCCTTTCACTTATCATTTAAACTCCACACCCTTTTTCCTAGTCTCCAGGCTGGTCCGGCAGCACAATGTCAAAGCGATTCTCTCCGGAGAAGGTGCAGATGAATGCTTCTACGGATACCCATGGCATCTATTGAATATAAAAACATGGTGCAAAGAATTTTTGACTCATCCATTTCGCGGCATGCAATCGCTACTGCATCGGCAGCAAAATTCAGCCTTTTTACCTTCACTGAATCCAGGCTGCAGCCTCCTGAACCGTCTGGAAAATGAATATGAAGAATATGACATCTGTAATTCCCTTACTGCAAAAACAGGAAAGAACATCAATCGCAACGATTTTATTACCTTTCAGATGCTTGGCTACCATTTGCGCACCCTGCTGCACCGCAATGACGCACTGGGCATGGCGTTTGGAATTGAAGCACGATTTCCGTTTCTCGGTACCAATTTAGTGCATTTCGCTGTAAACATGCCGTATTCTTTCAAAGTTCGTTTTTCATTTTCCGGACGAAATCCGAATCATTTATTCTTCGTCGATAAATGGATATTACGACAAGTCGCAGCCAGGCATATTCCCGCCGCATTAAGCAAAAGAAACAAACAGGGATTTACCTCCAGCGCTGCATGGAGAACCGTGATTGATTCGTCATATTTTCAGGATTCATGGGTCCAACAGACTCTGGGGCTCTCACAAGATGCGCTGGCATGTTTTTTTGAGCAGAGCCCAAACTCATTAAAACTGAAATTGCTTCATTTGGATATATGGGCCAGGATTTTTTTGTTTTCAGAAAATCCTGGTACCATGGCCCAGACAATTATTCCCTATTACCATATGCTTCCAGAATAACATTTAAAAAAGGAAAGGATGAATCATGTGCAAAAAGGAGTGGATTATGGCCGTCATCGCCGTCACCGGTTCGATTCTGTATGCCCAAGGAGCCCCTCTGCGGATACAAAGCCCCGACCAGAAAATTCAGATTACTGTGTCAACGGATAAGCAGCTCAGTTTATCCGTCCAGTTTCAGCAGTCGGAGCTGTTGAAAATCGGACCGATTGGTCTGACCCTCGATGACAACCGCAAGCTGGGTCCTGATGAATCTATCAAAAACACCGTCACACGTTCGGTCGATGAGCAGATTCAGGTGGTTGTCCCTGAAAAATTCAGCATCGTGCCGGATGTGTACAATGAACTGACGGTGTATTTCGATTCATTTGGCCTGATTATCCGAGCGTATAATGACGGCATCGCCTATCGCTTCACAACCGCTGTGCCGGACACAATCCAGGTGACAGATGAACAGGTAAAATTCACATTTACCTCCAACCCCACCGTCTATTTTGGTCTGGAAGACAGCTTCTACAGCCATTCGGAGCGGGAATATCTTCCCAGGAAACTGAACAGCATTACCGACAAGCAATTCGCCCCCCTGCCCGTGGTAGTCAATATCGCTAATGGTCCCAAAGTGGCTATCGTCGAATCCGATCTGAGGGATTATCCCGGCCTGTATCTGCAGGGCAGTTCCGGCGCCAGTCTTACCGGGATTCTGCCCAAAGCGGCCCTGGAAACCGAAAACACCTCGCCGCTGGATGTCAAAGTCAAAACCCGGGCTGACTATCTGGCAAAAACCGCGGGCACCCGTGCGTTCCCATGGCGTGCAGTTATTATCGCTCCCGCCGACAAAGATCTTCTGACCAACCAAATGGTCTACAAACTGGCCGAACCATGCAAACTGAAAGATCCTGCATGGATCAAGCCCGGCAAAGTCGCCTGGGACTGGTGGAATGCCAACAATATTTATGGGGTCGATTTCAAGTCGGGCATCAACACCGAAACATACAAATATTTTATCGATTTTGCCTCCCAATACGGCATCGAATATATCATCATCGATGATGGCTGGTCGCCGCAGGATGACCTGCTGACCACCAAACCCGGCATGAACATCCCGGAAATCGTCAGCTACGGCAAGCAGAAAAACGTTGGCGTCATTCTCTGGATGAGCTGGGTGGTTCTGGACCGGCAACTGCAGCCTGCCCTGGAGCAATTTGCCAAGTGGGGCGTCGTCGGCCTGAAAGTCGATTTCATGCAGCGCGACGACCAGTGGATGGTCAACTATTACGAACGCATCCTGGCCGAAGCCGCCAAATACAAGATGCTTGTCGATTTCCACGGCGCCTTCAAACCCACCGGCCTGCGACGAACTTATCCCAACTACATCACCCAGGAAGGCGTCCGCGGCAACGAATGGAATAAATGGTCCGATTCCTGCTCCATTCAGCACACCATCACCCTGCCGTTTACCCGCATGGTGGCCGGCCCCATGGACTTTACCCCCGGTGCGATGCGGAATGCCGGCAAAGCACACTTCAACTTCATCAACGAACGGCCCATGAGCATCGGCACGCGCTGCCGTCAATTGGCGATGTATGTCCTGTATGACAGCCCCCTGCAGATGCTTTGCGACAGCCCCTCAAACTACCTCCGCGAGCCGGAGTGCATGGAATTTCTCGCCGCCGTCCCGGCCGTCTGGCACAATACCATCGCCCTGGATGCCAAAATCGCCGAGTATGCCGTCATGGCCCGCCAGTACGGCAGTGACTGGTATATCGGCGGTATGAACGGAGAACAAGCAATGACCTGCACGGTGGATTGCTCCTTCCTTCCCGAAGGCCAGTTTGAATTGACCCTCTTCCAGGATGGCGTCAATGCCGACCGGTTTGCCGAGGATTACAGGAAAATCACAAAAACCATCACAAGACAGGACAAACTGGAAATCAAACTAGTCTCAGGCGGCGGATTTGCAGGGAGAATGGCTAGGAAATAACTTGTTTAATTACAAGAGGTTATGACAAAAACAAGAAAGATAAAAGAATGGGCAGAGGTGGATTCGAACCACCGTAGGCGTTAGCCAATGGATTTACAGTCCATCCCCTTTAGCCACTCGGGCATCTACCCAAACAAGAGAGAACATTGTAACGGCCCGGAGTCAAAAAACAAGTAAAAATTACCCTTTTTTTGATTCCGGGCCTGAAATATCATGAAACGGCTCTTTTCAGAGTCTTTCAAGACGCAGTATATCGCTTACCATTTGCCGGATTTGCGTTCCTGAGCCTGCGGGTGACCTGCCAGACATTCTTCCGACTTGATGATTTCTTCCTCCGGCAGATAATACGGCTTCAGTTTGCCGGACAGATAGGCGTCATACCCCATCAGGTCCATCAGGCCATGGCCGCTATAGCTGAACAGGATGACCTTTTCCTTGCCTTCTTCTTTGGCCTGTTTAGCCTGTCGAATCACCCCGGCAATTGCGTGACTGGTTTCGGGAGCACAGATAAAGCCTTCCGTTTTTGCCCACGTCATCGCCGCTTCATAACATTCCATCTGGTCGATAGACTGCGGCGTATGCAGACCTTCCACAATACATTGACACACCAGGGGCGCCATGCCATGATAACGCAGTCCGCCGGCGTGAATCGGTGCCGGAACAAAGGCATGACCAAGGGTATGCATCGCCATCAGCGGCGTCATACAGGCGATATCGCCGTAATCGTAAGCAAACTTGCCCCGCGTCATCTTTGGACAGGCAGTCGGTTCAATCGGGATAATGTCTATCTTGGCACCATTGATTTTATCCAGCGTAAACGGCATGGCGATGCCCGCAAAATTGCTTCCTCCGCCGGCACATCCAACCACCACATCCGGCAGCTTTTCACCGACACTTTTCAACTGCGCTTTGGCCTCCAGCCCGATAATGCTCTGATGCAAAAGCACATGATTGAGCACGCTGCCCAGTGAATACCGCGTCTTGCCGGACGGATCCGTCACAGCGGCTTCAATCGCCTCCGAAATCGCAATCCCCAGACTGCCTGGGGTGTCGGG
This sequence comes from Sedimentisphaerales bacterium, assembly GCA_016935635.1. Classification (GTDB taxonomy): domain Bacteria; phylum Planctomycetota; class Phycisphaerae; order Sedimentisphaerales; family Anaerohalosphaeraceae; genus Anaeroglomus. The sequence goes on along the minus strand of JAFGQP010000251.1, from coordinate 9,248 downwards.
ATGTTCTGCGAGGATCTTTCTGCCGGCGTTTGTCTCATTACTGGGACTGGCCACACAATTGCCCCCCCAAACCTGCATCATAAGCTTGCGGAAAGGTTTCTGGTCAAAGCTGATACGTACCATATAGACTTTACACTCGAGTCCGACAAGCTGACAGGCAAATGCCAGCGCCGAACCCCATTGCCCGGCCCCGGTTTCGGTTGTAAGCTTTTTAATACCATACTGCTTGTTATACCATGCCTGCGGCACCGCCGTATTGGGCTTATGGCTGCCCGGCGGGGAAACGCTTTCGTCTTTATAATAAATCTTGGCCGGAGTCTGGAGATATCGCTCCAAATACACTGCCCGCCGCAGCGGCGAGGGGCGCCAGCGATATAGAATATCCAGAATTTCTTCGGGAATATCAATCCATCGTTGCGTGCTGGCCTCCTGTTCGATGATATTCATCGGAAACACCGGAGCCAGCATGTCCGGCGTGACCGGCTTGCCGTCGGGAGTCAAAGGCGGCAGCAGCGGAGTCGGTAAATCCGCTGCAATATTGTACCATTGGCGGGGAATGTCCTGTTCCTGAAGCAAGATTTTTCGATTCATAGTACCTTCTTTCTGATTAAGAATTTACGAGTTATTGAATCTTTATTTTTGAGAATCTTGGCACCACGGGTAATTTTACATAAACTGATACCCATTTCGGAAGCAATCTGACGCTGAGGCACTCCCTGACTCAGTTTTCTCATCAGCTCCCAGCGAAGGGTCAAATCATGCAGTTCCGCAAGTGTCATGATTTCATTCAGAAAATGCTCCATTTGCTCAGCATCCCGAATCTGGCACAATGCAGAACAAAGCTGCTTCATACCATTCGCATCTGACTCCATCTTGTTTCTAACCATAGAAACATCCTACTCCATTTTAACAGAAAAGTAAAGTTGTCTTTATCGAAATTTTCACTATTTTTATCTGGTTTTGCCGGAAATTGCCATGGATATCGCTATTCGACCAATTTTCGTGCGGCAGCGTTGACAGCCGAGGGCTCGACAGATTTTAAAAACGATTTCTCAACTTGAGATATCCATTTTGCAAGCTGGCTTTTGGAGAGCTGTCCCACGACAATCTGCCCGCCGGCATAACTGTCATGCCCGCCGCCAGTCCCTTTTCTGGCCATCATGTGACGAATCACTTTGCCGGCCGAGGGCGATTCAGCATCCGTACGCAGCGACAGCAGCATTTTGCCGTCATAAAATCCATAGCACAGCACCCAGATAATCTGTTCATCACGCAGCAGCAGATCTGCCATCTCTCCCACCATATCCGGATTATCCACTGTGCCCAGAGAAGTAATTGCCGCCCTGCCGAATACCCGGGCATTATTCAGACATCCCGCCAGATATTTAAAGTATTCCCGCTGCACGGCACCATGCTGAATCTGGCTGAGAATACGTTTGTTGGCCTTGGGATACAGCGCCATCAGCGCATTGACGTCTGAAGAGGTGGTATCGCGCCCGAGGTCCTGGGTATCAGAACGAATTCCATACAACAGCGCTGTGGCCAGCGAGACATCGATTTCAATTCCCGCCGCAAACAGGTATTCTGCCAGAATCGTTGAAGTTGCCCCGTAATGGCTGCGAATATCCGTAAATCGGCACTGTCGGGTTTTTTGATGACAGGGATGATGATCAATCACGATGTCCGGCTCCACATCCGTCGGCAGACTGTTATTGCCGGTTCCAGGCTGGGTATCCACCATGGCAATCACATCGAATGCCTGAAAATCAATCTGCTCGGCTGGCCGCAGATTCAGACCTAAATATTTGACCAGCGCTCGATTTTCAGCACGGCCGACGGTACCGCCGTGCGTGATGGAGCATTGAATACTGGCAAATTGATTGGCAATTTTTCGCAGTCCCACTGCCGAGGCAATTGCATCCGGATCCGGATGGTCCTGCATGACAATCAGCATGGTGGTATTATGATTGATCACTTCACACAGTTGCTTCAGTTTGGCTTTGGTCTTTTCCATGACGAGCAATTAAATCCTCCAGGGGCGGACTGATTTATTTTCCTTTTCGAAACGGCCGGAAGCCCATTTTTGATCCTTCCGACAGGGCTTTTTTGGCCATCGGATACGCCCTGCTGACCGTATCAATTTCTTCTATGACATAAAAAGCGTCCGGGTGATGGTTTTTAATAAGCCCCAGAAAGTCATTTACCTCCCGGCGGGAAACCACGGTAAAAATCTGTTTGACCGGTCCATACGCTCCCTGTCCGTCAAAACAGGTAATGCCGTACCCGGCCTTGCGGACAGATTCCATCAGAGCTTTGATATCCTTGTTGAACACCACACGAACCACCACGAACCCCATCGACAGTTTTTCAACGATCAGAATTCCCACAAAATTGCCTGTTGCAAAACCCGCCGCATATGCAACATAACAAATCGGATTGGACAGGTTTTTCATAATCTGCCCCATAGCCGTAATCCAGATAAGAACTTCAAAAAAACCCGCGCAGGCCGCCAGGTATTTATACCCCCGCGTCACAAATATGACGCGCACCGTCCCGATGGTTACATCACAGATGCGGGCCACAAAAATCAGAACAGGAAGCACAATCCACGAAAACACCTGTATCTCAGCAAGTCCCGTCTGCAGGGTCAACAGTTCCATCATGATTATTTCCTTATTGCCAGGTAAAACTTACAGCCAATTCTGACGTTTGAAATAATACAGCATTGTTCCCACCGTCACTGCAATCAGCGACCAGAACCCAACCGGGTACATCCAGTACGAGTCCAGCTCCGGCATGTGCTTGAAATTCATGCCATACACACTGGCCAGAAAGCTCAGCGGCATAAAAATCGTTGCAATCAGCGTCAGCACCTTCATCACGGAATTCATGCGTGTATTCAGACTGGACAAATACACTTCCAAAAGGCTGGCCACCACATCGCGAAGGCTTTCAATGGTATCGATAATCTGAATGGTGTGGTCATATACATCACGAAGATAAATCTTGGTCGATTCCTGAATCAGGCTGTTCTCCGACCGCTGCATGGCCGCCGCCAGTTCGCGCATCGGCCAGATGCACTTGCGAAGCATGGTCAGTTCCCGCTTGAATTCGTGGATCCGACCCAGCGTCTGCTGGTCCGGCTTATCCAGCAATTCATCTTCCAGTTTTTCAATCTTTTCGCCATAACTGTCCAGAATCGAAAAATACTGGTCCACGATAGCATCAATCAGATAATAGGCCAGGTAGTCGGCAGGCATTTTCCTGACACGCCCCTTATTATTTCGTAAGCGATCCCGAATCGGGTCGAACACATCTCCAACCGTTTCCTGAAACGTAATCAGACAATTCTGACGCAGAATCATGCTGATCTGTTCGGTCACAATTTCACTCCGCCCTGCATCGTACCGCAGCATGCGAACCACGATAAACAGGGTATCTTCGTAATCCTCCATCTTGGGCCGCTGGCCGGGCACAACGATATCTTCCATCACCAGGGGGTGCAGATTGAACCGTTTGCCGATTTTTTCCACGAGCCCCACATCGCTGATGCCATCAATATTGATCCATGATGTGCCTGGCGTGACCTGGTAATCCAGCACCTCTTCAATCCGTGAAAGGCCCTGCTCCTTGAACAGGTTGGCATCGTATTCCATCAGGCTGATGCGGACCGGTTCGGCGGGGGTTTCACCGGCATAAAAGACCGTTCCCGGAGGCATGCCCGCCTTACGCAGATTGCCCCGTATTAGACGCAGCGGACGGATGATTTTCTTTTTCTTCTTGGACATACCTGATTCCTGTCGAATCGCCATGCCGGCCCTATGGCCGCTGTCATGCTAAGGCTGTTCTTCCATACCCTCGGTTATGATTTCTCCGCCGTTTTTCCATTCACACACAGACACCGCACCCGCCGGGTCAATCCGCAGATAATTATTCCGCAGCCCGACCCAGCAGCCGCTGTTGTAATACCAGTCGCCGGTACGCCCGGCCTTATGCGTATGCCCCGTTACCAGCACGTCATATCCTTCATGCAGCCGATCCTTCTGATACAGAGCCAGAATCCCTTTGACTTTTTCCGGATATTGTGTCGGTGTCAGCGAGGCCTCAAAATCCGGCGCCATCTGCCGCGTCTGGCTCTTTTCAAGCTGATTGACCGACAAATTCATAATCCACATGAATCCCCGTCCAATCCGCAGCAGTGTTTTTTCGGTCATCCCGCCGGCCGACAGCAGCGGTGAGCCTTTGCGATCCTCAATTATCCCGCCCAGGATGGATAAAATGCGTCCCCAGCCCGGGTTCCCATCACGATGGAACGGGTCCAGTTCGTGCCCATGCATGAATTTGAATTGACGGGACCCGATCTGACGCGTAAAAGGCCCGGTCATCCGGTCAAAAAAGGGGTGATTCAGCAGCCGCGTCCCGATCATCTCTTCAAAATCTGCATCATGATTGCCGATAACATAAACCGTCCCCATGTCCGCCAGACGGTCCAAAAACGACATCCGCTCCATCAGCACACGGCTGATATTGGCCTGCCAGAACTCAAACAGATCGCCCAGAATAAACAGTTCCCCCCTGGCCTGTCCCACAAAGTCCAGAAAACGTGAAAACTCCGTCGCTTTGTTGTCAAAGGCAAAATTATCCCGCGGCCCGCCGTCACCCATGTGCAGGTCGCTGACTACAAATATCGTCCTTGAATCATCCATCCAAACATCCACACTGAACAGCCTGAATGCACATATGCTTATTCTATACTACCCTGTTCAGACGGCTTTGACCAGTATTGATTTTATGCCCATGCAAATCCGGCCGTTCCGGTTTAATACTTTTTTCGAAACCGGGCTGTCGGAATATTTAAAATCGAGCGGTACTTGGCCACGGTGCGCCGGGCAATATTGCCCATCCCCGCCTCCGTCAGTTTCAGACGCAGTTCGTCATCACCCAGAGGATTGGCCTTGTCTTCGTTATCAACGATCTCCTGCAGCTTGGCCTTGACCGCATCATAGCTGAGTTCACGCCCCTGCTCGTCTTCCGTTCCGCCGGTAAAGAAACTTCGCAGCGGCAATATGCCCTGCGGCGACTGCACATACTTGCCGGCTACAGCCCGCGAAATCGTTGCAATGTGCACGCCAACCTGCTCGGCAATCGTCGCCATCGGCAGCGGCTTCAAAAACAGCTTGCCCTTGTCGAAAAAATCTTTCTGAAACTCCACAATCGCCCGTGCCGTCTTGAGCAGGGTCTGCTTGCGCTGCTCGATGGCATCCATAAACCACTGGGCCGAACGAATATTCTTTTGCAGAAACTGACGGGTATTCTCGTCAATACCGCGATCTTTAACCATCTTCTGATAAAATCCGTTGACCCGCAGACTTTGCAGTCGCGCATCCATCAGGCTGACAGTATAGCCCCCCTTGCCGTCCGGTTCGACGATCACATCGGCAGTGATGGGATGATTTTCATTGCGGCCAATGGACAATCCCGGCGAGGTATCCAGCTTGCTCATCCGCTCGATGGCCTTGCCGATGCGCTCAATGCTGACATTCATCTTCCTGGCAATCCGCGGCAGATGATTATCCAGCAAATCCTGCCAGTGATGGCCGACCAGCTCCATTTCAAACGACATATCCTCGGGAAACTGCCTCATTTGAATCAGCAGGCATTCCCGCAGGTCTCTGGCCCCAACCCCCGACGGCTCCATTTTCTGTATCAGCCCCAGCGCCTGGTTGAGTTCATCCAGACCAAACGGATATTTATCTTTGTTATGAAGCTGCTCCAGCCGTACCGACAAATAGCCTTTGTCGTCGATATAATCAATAATCAACTCACCGGCGGCCTTGACCCCTTCCGGTGCATCCACCAGCCGCCATTGTTCTTTCAACGAATCATTCAGCGACACCTCGTTGGCGGCGGTGTTCTGCATCGCCTCCATTTTCTTGTCCGACTGGCCATCATCCCGTGCAGGGCGGTAGGAACCCCCATCAAAATAGTCGCCATAATAGTCGGAAATATTGTCCAGCCGCTGAAAATCCTCAACCCGGTCCGAATCATCCCCGACCACCAGTTCTTTTTCTTCCACATCCTCAGCCGTCTTGGACTCCGCCGGTTCCGCCTGGACCTGCGGTTCCTCATCCAGTTCCAGCACCGGATTGCTGTTCAGCTCGGCCTCGATTTTTTCCTGCAGCGCAAGCAGCGGCAGTTGAAGCACCTCCATCGACTGAATCATTCGAGGGGCCAGCTTCATCCGCTGTTCCATGCGCATCTGGTTGGACAAAGACAGTTTCATGCTCAATGTATCATATTCATAAAGACCTGCTGTTTGCAGGATTTATCTGCGTTTAAGAAGTATTATATCAATTTGACGTGATTATAGCAAACGCCGTGCCATTTTCAAAGAGGATTTCGCCCCAGAATCGCATCCGCCAGGATATTGCCGCTGGCAAATTCTATCGTTGATCCCGTGGGCAGACCGCGTGCCAGCCGGGTTACTTTGACATTCATCCCCGACAACAGGGATTGAATGTATAGCGCCGTACCATCCCCCTCAAGGTTGGGGTTGGTCGCCATGACAACCTCCTTGACCGTCCCCGTGCGAATCCGCTTCATCAGAGCATCAATGGTCAAATCGGCCGGCTCAATGCCCTCCAGTGGTGCAATATGCCCATTGAGAACATGATACACCCACTTGCAAAGCCCTGTTTTTTCGAGACTTATGACATCTTTGGGCTGCTCGACCACACAGATAATCGAGGTATCCCGCCGCGAATCAGAACAAATCGGACACAACTCTGACTCAGCCAGATTAAAACATATCTTGCACTGGCGGATATTCTTTTTGACATCCGAAATCGCCTCCGCCAGGGCCAGCGCCTCCCGGGACTCGGATTTAAGGATATGAAAAGCCAGACGCTCGGCTGTTTTGGGGCCGACACCCGGCAATTTCGCAAACTGGTCAATCAGATTATTCAGGCTTTCGGTATATGCGGGATTCATAGCTCGGTTTCCTCAGTTAAGTCCTGCTGCTCCTCCGGCACTTCCAGACGCTCAATCTTGATCGGTCTCGCAGACAGCCCCTGTAAAAGCATCTGCACCGCCGGGTCGGACATCACCTGCTCCTCTTCTTTGCGATTCAACCGCGCCCCGGGCGTTGCCGCGGGAGTCGCCGCTTTGGCAGTCTGCAATTGAGCCGACTCAAATTTAACATGTACAGCCTGCCCCAGTGCATCTTTCAATACCGACTCAATCACATCCGTCTTCTTGCGGCACATATCGATAGCCAGCTGCCCCTTGCCGTCGTTATGAAATTGAATCGTCAGCATCCCGTTGCGAAACTCCCCCGGCTGAGTCTGCGATAAAAATGACCCAATCTGAAAATTGCTCGCTCGTATCCGCTCAATTATCTGCGGCCACTGCTGCACAATGGATTGCGCATCGACGGCCCCGTCAAACAAAGGTGAATTCACAGCCGCCTGCGGATGATCCGCCGCTGCGGGTTCGGTTGAAATGGAAGATGGGGTATTAGCGGGCGGGACTATGAATTTTTTTTTTACGTCCCCCGCAGCCGCCGCAGGCGCTGTGCCGCTGCGAATCTGCTGGGAAACCGCATCCAGCCCCAGGAAATGCTCGCTCATCGCAAGCCGCAAAAACGTCGCTTCCAGCAGGGCTCGGGCCGTCTCGCTGTTGCGAAGTGTCCATCGCAGCCGCTCCAGTGCCGTAATCGAAAATACCAGCCAAGGAATATCGAACTTGTCGCCAAGCTGCACCAGTTTTGCCGGCGAAACACCCGACAGCAGCAAAACAGGGCTGTTCACCCCCGCGGCCTTGATGACCATCATATCGCGAAACAGCTCAACCGCCGCTTCGGCAACCTGTGAGGCACTTTGCCCCTGCATCGACAAGGACTCAATCGATTTTAAAACCGCCGCCGGATCCGCCGCAGCAATACTTTGAATCAGGGCATTGAGATTTTCCGCTCCCGGCCTGCCCAACAACTGCTCCAGCATCGGCAGCGTCAGAGGCTGCGTTCCGGAGCTGATAAGCTGATCCAGCAGGCTCAGGGCATCACGCATCGAGCCATTGGCCAGCCGCGACAACTGCATCAGGAAATCCTGTTCAAACGCAATCCCCTCTTTGCCGAGAATTTCCGCAAGCTGCTTGCCGATAACCTCCGGGCTGATGGCCGAAAAATCGAAACGCTGACACCGTGATTGTATCGTTGGCAACACCTTGTTCGGCTCGGTAGTGGCAAAGATAAATTTGACATGTGCCGGCGGCTCTTCCAGAATCTTCAACAGGGCATTAAAGGCCTCCGTCGTCAGCATGTGCACTTCGTCAACAATGTAAATTTTATATCGCGCCCGTGCGGGCCGATAAATGGCATTTTGCCGCAGCTCCCGAATATTATCGATACCGCGGTTGCTGGCGCCGTCAATTTCTATCACATCGATGTCATCGCCGGTATTGATCGCCACACAGCTGTCACAGACGAGACACGGAGTGGTCGTCGGCCCATCCGCCTTCAGGCAGTTCAGCGACTTGGCCAGAATACGCGCCATCGTCGTCTTGCCCACACCCCGCGTCCCGCAAAACAGGTACGCATGAGCCACCCTGCCGGTCTTGATGGCGTTTTTCAGCGTCTGTGCGACGGCATCCTGACCGACCACATCATCAAACGTCTGTGAACGAAACCGTCTTGCTAAAACCGTATATGACATTGCTTATCCTGCCCAGTGCAGTGTATTGATTCCTGCCCCGGCACCATGTGCTCGTGGCAAAAACAGACTCGCTGGGTATAGAAAAGTGGTCGGGTTTGCCACGGCACAGCCCGCCGGCCGTTTAGGGCTGCTCGGTTCCCCGCCTGACCCGGTTCACGCGCGGTACTTGCATGGGACCCGACCATCAAAATTCGTTTGTCGTTAATTCTATCCCGCATCCGATACCATTTGAACTCGAATGAGGCAGTCAGTATAGTCGCTCCCCCGAAAATTTCCAGAAAAAACTCAAATTACCCAGCTTTTCTCATTTTTGGCCGGATGCGGATATGATCGCAACGGTCAAAAATACACCGTCTTCTGCCCTCAGGGCAAAATATTCACACCTATTCTAACTTGTTTTTCGTACAAAACAGGATATAGTCAATGACTTGTTTTTTTACGGACCAATCAGGTACAATATACTATGCCGAATGAACATAAACAGAGTTTCTATAAAAATATATCATTAAATATCCGGAATCGCCTCCTCAGCGGCAT
>JAFGQP010000250.1 GCA_016935635.1 Sedimentisphaerales bacterium | reverse complement strand
GCCGAAGGTTCCGGAGTCGTAACCACCAGTGTATGGTCTGCTGCCATGCAAAAGGCGATAACGGTAGAATGAATTCCGGCACCCGTATCAATCATCATCAAATCCGCACGGTGCTGAAGCTGGTCTAACTCATCCACAATCCGTTGTCGCTGAAATGGATGGATATTAGCCAAATCTTCAATTCCGGACCCGCCGCAGATAACCTCAACCCCTGCCGGTCCCAACTGAATGATTTCTTCGAGGCTTTTTCGACCGTTGAAAACATGGCTGAGATTGAATCGACTGTTGAGATTCATGACAACGTCAAGATTACCGAGTCCGAGATCGGCGTCCATCAGGATAACTCGCCGGCGAATCTGGGCAAGACAAATCGACAAATTGGCTGCAATATTGGTCTTGCCGACACCACCCTTGCCGCTGGTTACAGCAAGAATCTGTGCCCGTCCCGGACGGGTTTCAACAATATGCCGCAAATAATTTGTTCGGCCCGGGTTCATAACCCGCTCCCCTCGTGTTGTTCGTTCCTGCTGCACATCCCGCACTGGAAATCTTGACCACCAGATGCGTATTTACTTGTAAAACTCACGATGTATAAAGCAAGTTGTGCATTTTTTCAAATGAAATCCCCTGTTAAACTCGGGAATTTTGTTTTAAACACGATTTCAGAGACTTATCGCTCTGCACACTTCAGAGACATTATTGCAGATTTGCAAATTGTGTTTCTTTTTTCCGTTTCTGCCGCAGCAATTCCACGGCAAGGCGATTGTGGATCAGATTTTCCGACAACCGATGAATCTGCTCCTGAACATAAGCATGGGTATCATTTCGCAGTAATTCCTGAGATTTGTTGTCCACTATGGCAACGGCATCGAATTCGCCCTGATCGTGAAATTGGACGTTGGGGCCGTCTTCCAGAAGAAGCCGTTTATTGCGGATATATTCCGCCAGTCCCCGCGTCAGGGTATCGGCAAACTCATGAACCGGCAAATCCATCGGTTCAAATCCCGCGGACCGATAATCAAAGAGATTTCGCGTTAATACCTCTTTGCGTCGTTCAGTAAAATCGATAATTCGGTTCAAAAGTTCCGTGAGATTGTCCGTAACAGGGGAGACATTAAGGTTCATACAGCCGTCCTTGGCAAAAAGAGTTCTCCGTTTATGAGGCTTTTATGGCCTGCTCCGATTGAAAAATATCTCGAATTTCAGACAACGTCTTGGTTTCCCTTAACTGCTGGATCCGCCATAGACGTTCAAATACAGACTCGTCATACAACCGATGTCCGCCTTCAGTCCAGTCGCTTTCCTGGATAAGTCCCATAACCGTATAGTTGTGGATTGTCTGCCGAGTAAAAGGAGTACTTCGAACGATATCCCCAATGCGGTAAAGCTTGGGGGGCGTAATAAAACCATGATTGCTGCTTTGAGTCATAGAGCCAGAAACACACCTTTGACGTATATTCAAGACAACCAAACGACTTACCCTCCGGGCAAACACTGTACGTTTCATCTTTAGTATGCCCATCTGTTCTTGTTGCTTAACGCCGCAAATAAATCCAGCCCTGATCCATCCGCAATGAAGTGCTGGAACAAAAATGATTGCGACCCCGTCAAATCATATTTAACGTTTTATAAAATGTAAAACATTTTTCAAATCTCGTCAAGTAAAATTGGCAAAAAAACTTGAATAAATTTCAATTAACAAAACAATTGTGACAAAGTCGCAATGAAAGACTGCAAAAAACTAATAAAATAAAAAACCTACGGAAATAATAGGAAAACAAGAAAGACACATGCCTGCATTCAGTTATCGGAATATAACCCGTGTATTCTTCTGTCCAAACCGGATTCAGTCGATTTTTAATCTCGTCATCTATTTTTTATATTTTGATAAGTTTAAAGTTCCTGCGAGCTTCCATGTTAACCGTTCCAGAAAAATTACCGATACTGGAAACATCTGAACTTGAAATCAAAAACTATGTCCGATATAAAGGATTGTTAATAGATGAGTCAGGGCGACACTGCCAAACAAATACTGAGCTGTTCGGGGAGCACCTGCCGGCTGGATATCATTACCCCCTTAGCCAAGAAGATTAACTGCCTGGATGTGAAACGCATTGCCGAAATTTGTGTCAATGAAATCCCCCAGTTGATAGGCTCAAAACTTGCTTCACTTTATATTCTCGACGAAACAAGCGACATACTGCATCTGGAACGACATAATCATCCTTTTCTGATTAATAATGTTGTGTCGTTAAATCAAAACCCGCCTTCACCCATGGTTGCGGCCGTTCGCAGCAAGGAGCTGCTGATTATCAATGATATGGATGACGCCCAGTCGGCGGGAGTCGGGAATGTACATCGCAGTTTTGCCAAAAATTACACGACGAACAGTTGTGTCATTGCCCCGCTGATATGTCATGGACGGGTGGTCGGAGTGCTTAATCTCAGCGATAAAGAAACCGGCGGCATTTTTACCCAGGAAGACATTGCGATTGTCGAGTTGTTCCGGCAGCTCGTCGGCGCCTCCATCGGCAATATTCATTTGTTCGAGAAAACCCAGCGCCAGGCTCGCACCGACGGCCTGACGGGGATGCTGAACCACCGCACCTTTTATGAGGCAATGGAAGTAGAGCTTCGCCGGGCCCAGCGTTACGGAGGCAAGCTGTCGATTATTATGGCCGACATTGATAACCTCAAGCCGATTAACGATAACTACGGGCATCGGGCGGGGGACATGGCAATCAAGCAGATTGCGCGTCGGCTTCTGGCCTGTATCCGCCAGATTGACCTAGCGGCCCGTTACGGCGGGGATGAATTTGCGATAATTTTGCCCAGTACCTCGCTGGCAGATGCGACGGTGGTTGCCGAACGCATGGTTCAGATGGTCTGCAATAACCCGATGATATGGGAAGATCAGCGAATTAAGCTGTCGATCAGCGTCGGTGTGGGGCAATATGATCCGGATACGCAGCCGGGCGATGTGACCAAAGCGACGGACCAGGCTTTGTATGCGGCCAAACAGGCCGGCAAAGGCAGGGTCTGTGTGTTTGCACCTCAGAAAACACCCGCCTAAAAGCATGAAAATATCGTATTATTGATGGTTATTGTTTCACAATTCCTATCGAAGCAATATACAATTCCCCCAGGACAGGTAAAGTCTTGCCCTGTTCAAAAAAGCCCGGTTTGGCAGCGGCAAAGCTGACGGTCGCAGCGGCCTCAATGCACACCGGAAGCGGAATTCCCTGGTCACAATCGAGGCCGGAGGGAATGTCCACCGCAAGAATCGGGATTTTCAGGCTGTTGATGTAGCTAATCAGTGCCACATAAAAGCTGGATAATTCCCCTTTGAGCCCTGTGCCGAAAATGGCATCCACAATAAGATTACATCCATCGCATAACCTGTGAAGCTCAGGGCAGATGGTTTTTTCGGACGGTTCCAGCCAAACCATCGGCAGTTTCATTTTGTCGCAAATGGTCAGATTTATCAGGGCTTCGCCGGTGATTTTTTCACGGGGTGCACAGCAGATAATCTGTACGGCAAGGCCATGATTGGCCAGATGACGGGCAATCGTTAATCCATCGCCGCCATTATTACCCGCTCCGCAGAAGATACACACCCTGGCCTGACTGTGGTTGCACAGCATCTTCAGGGCAATCTCGGCGGCACTGCGGCCCGCATTTTCCATCAGGACCACGCCGGGAATAGCCATCTGCTGGATGGCCCATGCGTCGTAATCCCGTACCTGCTGACGAGGGAGGATTAAATGCTTAGTCGTATTGTATGTCTGCCAGAAACTCATACGGCATATTATAATACATGTCCATGAATTGGTCAATTGACTTTATGCCCCTGTGCCGGTACAGTATGAACCGTGAGGATAAATATTACTAAGGGATTGTTATGCATATACTTCTGACCAATGATGATGGCATCTTCGCGCCGGGACTGGCGGCGTTATATAAACGGCTGACCACGCTGGGCAAAGTGACTGTGGTGGCCCCGGCCGATGTTCAGTCCGGCGCCGGCCACAGTATTTCTCTGCGGGATTTGACCTGCCAGTTGCTGGATATTGTCGGCAAATTCAGCGGCTATAGCGTGGATGGTTCCCCGGCCGACTGCGTCAAGGTGGCAATTAATAAACTGGTCCCCAAAGACGAGCCGATTGACCTGCTTGTTTCCGGTATGAATCACGGAGCCAATGTGGGGATTAATGTATTCTATTCGGGGACCGTGGCGGGGGCCATCGAGGGGGCATTCTATGACCTGCCGGCTATTGCGGTCAGTGCGGCGATGGATGAGCCGTGGGACTGCGAACAGGCCGCCGATTTGGCATTGGATGTAATCAAGCAGATTCTGCCGATTCAGCCGCGGGAGGTCGTCAGCATCAACATCCCCCGGCTGTCCAGAGGCAAACCCGGCGGAATTAAGGTCGTGCCGCAATCCACCTGCGGATTTGATGAATTCTATCAGGTTGTGGATGAACAGGAAGACCAGGCGGTGTATCGGCTGGCGGGGGGAAACCACCGCGACCAGCATGATGAAAATAACTGGACCGATACCACGGCCATCGCGGCAGGGTACATTACGCTGACCTCGCTGCGTCTGAATTTGACGGAACCGGCAGGCAACGAACGTCTTGCCAAAAAAGTAAAACAATCGAAATAAAGGAAGGAGTTTTTATGTGGAATGTGTTTGAGGATCCGTGGCTGTTGTTGGTTGTGGGTATTGTCACGCTGATTATCGGTGTATGGGTTCGCAATAACATATCGGAGAAAAACGGTCTTTTGGCGATTATTTTGGGCGTGCTGATTGTCGCGGCGGGCTTCGGGCTGGATTATTGGGTCAAGACCGATTACGAGCAGGTGCGAGGAATCATCCTGACCTGCCGGGATGCGGCGGTGGCCCGAGATGCAAAGACCATCGAGCCGCTGATTTCACAGCGTTATAAAGATATTTTTCATCCGAATAAGGCTGTTTTTATGGACGATATCAACGGGATTTTCAAGACTGCGGCCATTTCCAAGGTGCGGTTTCAGGAACTGACCATCAATATCTTTCAGGGGACGGCCCAGGCAAAACTGGATATGGCGGTTTTTCTGGACCCTAAAAGCTCGTATGCCGCGGCCGGCGGGCTGTTTTTTGCCGAGATGACGGTGGGATTTCAAAAAGAGGCCGGCGATATCTGGCGGATTACCAATGCCGAGGTCGTGTCTGTGAATAATGACCGGACGGATTGGAGGATTGCACACTAAGCCCAAACTCAGCAAAAATAGGATTATGGATTTAGTTTGTTTAGCTGTTGAATCGCCTTAAGTTGAATAACAGCTTCTTGATCGCGCGGGCGATTGAGGGCCTTTTTCGCCTCAATCAATGCGTTGAGACTCAAAACGGACAAAATAAGGTCGCCGGTTTCAAAACGCTGGCTGGCTTTGGAAACCTGTTCATAGCTGCCAATGCCCTCGACCGTGCTGAGGCAGTCAAGCGGTCCCAGGTCGGTAGCAAGATACAGGTTTTTGAATTCGGCTGCGTTTTGGGGAGTTAGAGCCAGGGGTATTTTATTGGGCGTCATCCGGTGGACAGGGTGAAGGTCTTTGAGGGCATCTTGCAGTCGGAACAGATTTTCAGGGGAAAAGCTGCAGCAGATATCGATATCCTCAGTGACCATCGTGGCCCCGTACATTGCGGCCGCAAAGCCGCCGATGACGACAAACTCGACGTTGTTTTGTGTCAATCGGTGTAAAAGGTCTAAAAAGTCGTTATTCATAGACGTTTGGCTTTTCGAAGCTGCTGGATGGCGTTAAGGGCCTGCTGGTGGCGGCGGATGCGTTCTTCGACAGGACGGCGGAGGTTGTCGATCAGCAGGGAGATATCGATGCCGTAGGCCGCCGCCTCGGCCAGGGCCGGATAGCGGGCGATCAGGCCGTCCAAATCCATCAGGACGGAGTCGGGTAGTGTCAATGGCTGTGGTTGTGTCATATCGGGATTATCCCTGTTTTCAGGCCGGATTTCAAGATAGAACTGGAACAGGGCGGGGGATTTATAGTATAATCCAGTCGAAAATTAAGGCTTAATATGAAGGTAACATTAGAATTCCTTATGCAGTCAAAGAAAGAGTTTGTTTTCGAAGCTGCTGAATAACTAAGAAACCATGAATAACAAGACAACACAAGTATTATATGAGTGGTCTCGGCCAGCAAGTTATTCCCTCTACGAATCGAATCAAATGCTTGGGGATTGGAAAGGTAAGTTTTTTCGAACACTGTTATTTATTCTTGTTTTCGAGTTTATAGCCTATTTTATTTTGTCTCCTCTGCCTTTTGATCAAATCGAGTTTGATCTAAAAAAAGCTCTTTTGCATCTTTTTACATTTGGTATGGGTGTGAGCATTTATGCGTACCTGGCTGGGCCTTATTTTATCAGATTTAATAAGGTTCGTTATATCATAAACGAAAAAGGGATTAGAATTGTTTGTAATGCACAGGGACGAATTTATCCTTGGGGCAGAATTACTGAATGTGATTGGTCGCAAAGTTATGTCCAGCCTTTTGATATGGAATGTATTATTTTCCAAACTTCGGACTCTCCAATAAAACGACGTTTACTGTTTGATAAAGAGCAGAGAGATTTAGCGAAAGAGGTTTACCATCATATTCTCAGCAAAGTTGCAAATTGTGCATCTAAACCATTAATGTACCCGTCTTCCCATCTTGACAAACGGCATCATCTGTTTTTATGGGTATTGACGGTGATTATATCTTTACTTGGAGCTTTAATCTCGTCGCCATACAGTGTTGTTGACAATGGCGGAAAAATATTTGAAGTTCTTCTGTTGATGATATTTTGCGGAGCAGGAACGCTGGGATTGTTGGGAACCTGCAAAAGACCTTTTTTTCAATGTAAGGATTGGATCGTATGGATTGTGGCATATAATATAGCTAGTATGATGCTGACTTTAATGTTTTATTTGTTTATAGCGGTATTCAAGTTGGCTGAGATAATAGGAACAACATCATAATAATACAGAAATGGCTTGAACTTGTGGTTAATCAGAATAATCTCGGAGAATAGACATGTCCTTTCCACAAACACGATTTCGGCGGTTGCGGGTGAATGCGACGATGCGGCGGATGGTCAGCGAGGTTCGGCTGTCGGTCGATGACCTGGTTTACCCGATGTTTGTCTGTCCGGGCAAGCAGGTCAAAGAGCCGATTGAGGCGATGGCCAATTGCTATCGGTTTTCGCCCGACCTGGCGGCTAAAGAGGCGGCTGC
>JAFGQP010000249.1 GCA_016935635.1 Sedimentisphaerales bacterium | reverse complement strand
TCAATCGCCAGGCAATCGGCATTAAATAACAGTTTCGACGGCGAGAACTGCTGGAAATCCTTCGTAACGGTATAATAAATCCGGGGATTCGCCCGCCCATTAAACAGCCCCAGCGTCTCCGGGAATTTATCCGTCACCGAAGAGGACCAGTGAATCACCCATTCCTTCGTCTGTCGGTCCCAAAAAAGCTCCGGCGCCCAGACAAATTCGGTCTTAGCCTCGTTTTCCATCACTGCGATGATCCGCTGCTGACTCCACCCAATCAGGTCTTTGGAACTGGCATAACCGATACCCTTAAATTTTGCACATCCCCAGGCAATCGTCCACACCAGATGATAGGTCCCGGATTCATCCCGGGCAATGGAAGGGTCGCGAAAGACCTCGCCGACCGTCGGCTTGAGCACACTTTGGTCGTTATTGACGACCTGCCATTTCAGTCCATCCTGACTGACCGCCAGATGCAGGCCGTCGGTCTGGTTGGGCTCGCGATGCGAAGTCATCAAAAACCAGTCCCCGTCAATCGCTGTCGCCTCGCGGGCCGACTGCTCCGCCCGACCCCATTGCCAAAACCCGGCCAGAAGTACAAAACAAGCTACCCATCGTCTCATAGTACAGCTCCTTAAATTAATTACAGCCATCATAACCTCGGATGGCTTGGTTTTTCAACAGATTTCTTCCCGACGAAATCCTGTACGCAGTCCGAGCCGATATTGCCGTAAAGTCGCCATTTCAAAAAAAATGAAGGTTTCCATAATACAGGATGGAGTAATCCTTTCAGGATGGCTATAATGCAGCCCGGCGACATTCATTCAGGAGTATGATAATGTCAACCATGAAATCGATACCCGCTGCAGTGCTGACGATTGCGGTATTATGGACGGCAATCTGCAGCGAGGTTCAGGCCGACGCCTACAAAACCTATATCCTGACATCCAGAGATTTCCAGCGCGTCCGGCAGGACAAAGACTGGGCCCTGAAGGCCTGGCCGTCCTGGACCTATATGCCCTGGAGTTATCAGTGGACGATCGGTTACACGGACCAGTCGGGCCGCTGGTCGCTCGAACAGGGGTATAACGGGGCATTTATCGACCATGGACAGACCCTCATCGACGGTGTCGACAAGCTCAACTGGATTAATAAGCACGGCCTGAGATTCTATGTCGATCACACCGCAGGCAAAGGCGACCTTCATTTGTGGGATGGCAATGCGGTAGCCGGCCATTACGACGCCCTCCACACCCCCGGCATTCGAACCCGCCCGGTGAATGCCCAGATGGCCGCCAAGCTCAAGGCCCTCATGAAAGATCGCATCAATCAGGTCAAGTCTTCACCCTGTCGAGCCGCCTATGCACTGGATGATGAATTATCCTGGGGGCATTTCGTCCATCCAACCATGTGGTGTGTGACCGATGACCGTGCAGCCTATAATAACTGGCTTAAAGAAATCTATGGCCCCGACAGCGCCCCCCGGCATGAAGGATGGATCAGCTATGACCAGATCCTGCCCAAACTGCCCCAGTGGTCCATCAGTCAGTTCGATTGCAGCCAGTTGATGGACCAGTGGACCTTTAACGATTCGTATTGGAACAACTTCATCGGTGAACTGGTGGAATACGGCAATACCATCGACCCCGATACCCCCGTCGGCTATGTCGGAGGCCAGAGCCCCAATGCCTTTGGCGGCTATGATTATGCCAAACTCATGCGCAAGGTGCAGTTTCTGGAGGCGTACAACATCGGCGGCTCTCAGGCTATAGTGCGGTCCTTCAATCCGGATAACGCCTTGCCCGCGGTGACAACGCATTTTCATAAAAATGTCGCCGACACCATCTGGCAAACCTGGTATTACCTGGCCCGCGGCAATCGGGGATTTATCGGATGGGTGGAAAACTGGTTCGACGGCGCCAAACCCAGAGACTGGCACCAGGCCGTCTCGCCGCACTATATCGAAGCCGGCACGAAAATCGGACCGCTTATGCAGGGCGCCAAATGGATAGACGATGGTATTGCAATCTATTACAGCCATGCGTCAATCCAACTGGGCTGGATTCTCGATGCTGAGTCGCATGGCCGGACCTGGCGAAACCGCAACAACGATGCCCGCCTGGCCAGCAGTTACCTCGTGCGTCACGCATGGGAAAATATGCTCCGTGATGAGGGATTGCAGTATAATTTTATCAGTTATGCCGATGTGGTTGAAAAAGGCATCCCCAGCCGCTATAAAGTCCTGATCCTGCCGGCGGTACTGTGCCTGTCGGATGTGGAAGCGGCCCGTATCAGGGACTTTTGCCGCAATGGCGGAACGGTCATCGCCGATTATCTGCCGGGCCTGTGGGACCAGCACGGACGGGGACGAAGCACCGGCGGCATCCTCGACGACATGTTCGGCCTCCGACACGACCCGGCCATGAAGGCGACGGATATTTTCCAGGCCCGGCTCTGGGCCGAGACAGACCAAGATGCCAATTATGAGTATAAGACCTTCCGAGACCTGTTGACCAACGCAAACACCTGCCTGACGGATGACTGCGGATTCAACCGGGCCGTCCGCACAATGCCCGTCAATCATACTAATCCGTTCGGCAAGGGCAGGGCCGTCCTGATGAACCTCTCCACGCAATGGTATAACGCCTATCGCACCGAAGGCCCGGAACTCGCTGTAAAACGAAGTGTCTTTATGAATCCCGTCAAAGCCGCCGGCCTGAGCCGCTGGGTGGAGATTTCAGGCCCTGACATTTTTGGATATGAAATCACCTATTGGCAAATCCCCGGCCGGACGCTGGTGTTTGTCGGGTATAATCCCGAGCTTGATGTATCTATGCTCGGCGGCGGCCATGCCACCTCGCTCAAAAGCGGCGAGTCGCCTATCACCCTCTGTTTTGCCCGGCCTGTCAGTGACGTCCGCAACGAACGTACCGGCCGCAGCCTCGGCAGCGGCACCGAATTCCCCCTTCGCTGGCGCATGAATGAGGCCCTTGTCATTTCATTTGAAGGAACATCTCTGAAGAATGCCAGTCAAATGTCCAATTAAAAAAGACATCAAATTTTGATCTTCGCGTGCCGATGCGTTGCTCTGCTCGCCGGCGTTGTACCTGTATCAGTCTGTTGCCGCCATTAAAAATATTCTCACCAGACAGCCTGAAGGCTCCCCTCTGCGGCATACTGAAAAAACTTGCCCTATGGCCTTAATTCTGTTTTGCTTTGGGATTTTATAAATCTTACTTTTCAGCCATTCATTCGCAAGTCTATAAAAAAAGAAGTCATACAGTATTAAATGACTGGCCAGACTTTCAACGTCTGTTTGCCTGAGCCGGGATGTTCAAAGGGACCTGGTGTTGGGCCGGCGGCGGGCCTTTGCCGACCACGATAGTCGGCATCGATTTTTAACATTGAACCATCAGGCAGCCGGTAGGGCAAGTCGGGAATCTTTGCCTTGCCCAGCAGCTCTGAAGTGACAAGCGGGGCACCTGCAGTGCCGGCCCAGCGTTTGTCAAAAGTCATATTCAGTTGTATCCCATCCTTATCCTCAACAAGATGGATTGCAGGGTCAGCATCCGTCAGGACAATCGGATTCAATTCACGGGCAGATGGCTTTGCTCCTTTCAAAAAGACATTGCCGGCCATCTGTGTCGCATAGGCAGTGTTGTCGCAATAAGCCAGTCCCTCGTGGCCGACGAAAATATTGTTATAAAATCGGTCGTCACCGCCTTTGATAAGCATCAAGCCTGCCACCTCGGTGGAATGGGCCCTGTGATAAGGAGTCTCGCGGTTCAGTTCCGGCCCCATGGCAATACGTCCGGCAAACAGGTTATGGATATAGGCGCCGCCTTCGGAGATATTCAGCAGCGAAAAATGGGACAAAAACAAATTATTATCTACCACAAAAGGACCGTGATTGACTTCAACGAACAGGTCCGGCGAGGGCCCGTTGTCATGCAGCAGGTTTCCAGTCACCTGGCTGCCCTGATTCATCCAGTCCAGCCAGATGCCCAGCGTTGTGCGATAAATATGATTGCGGCTGATTTGGGTATCAATGGCTGCGTGAAGTTTGATGCCCGCCATCTCAGCCCCGCCAAACAGTTGTCGAATATGGATATCGTGGATATCATTTTGGGTAATCGTGCTGAAGATGGCTCCGAGGCTGCCGACAACACCTGCCTGCTCACAGTGGGCGATATGATTATTGCGTACAATGTGATGGCCGATATTGTCTTTAGACCAGCCGTGGTCCTGTGTTGCCCGCTCGATGGTCTTGACATACCCTTCGGCGGTGTTGGCTGAGGTATTGTCGTATCGGTCGCCGTGTTTGCCCAGACTCACACCGACACAGGTGGAATAACGGATATCGTTATTTTCAATAATCCAGCCCTTGCTCCAGTGGGTACCGAGCAGGCCGAC
>JAFGQP010000248.1 GCA_016935635.1 Sedimentisphaerales bacterium | reverse complement strand
TCCAGTGCAGCCAAATGGTAGAAATGCAGAATATGGGACTGGATAAAGTTGGATCCCAGCACCAGATTTCGCAGAATTCTGCCGTTGGCCGGGGGAACCGCCCCGAAGGCATCTTCCAGTGTTTTACTGCTTGCCATACCATGCGAAATCGGGCAGACTCCGCAGATTCGCTGGGTGATATGCGGAGCATCGAGAGGATTGCGGTTCAGCAGAATCTTCTCAAATCCGCGAAACATGGTTCCGGAACTTTTGGCATCAATAACCTGCTGGACATTATTGACGGTTTCGATAGTCACTTCGATTTTGAGGTGACCTTCAATTCTGGTTACGGGATCAATTTTAATGGTTGTTGCCATTTTGGATATCCTTGGAATAAAAACAACAAAATATAATTATGAACCGGGATCGGATAGATTAACTTTCCTTCATATCATGGAGATCATAGAATGGAGCCATGCCGTCCGGAAAGTCAGGTTGAGTACATCCGTGGCAGGGGGTACGTGCAGCGATGCACCAATTGACGCCGGGTTGGCCCTGGCCGGGATTATTCCATTTTCGACTATAACAGTCGGCATAAGTACGGGGGCCTTTGCAGCCGATTTCTTTGAGACAGCCTTGCTCGCCGAGATTATGCACTTGGTTAGCCCCTTTAAACGGGCAGTTTCCGGTATCATGTATCTTTTTCCCGAAATAGATCTTGGGTCTCTTGAATCCGTCCAGAGCAACAGCATTGCCCGCCAACAGATTGACGACCGTTCCCACAAACCAGTCTGGGTGTGCAGGGCAACCGGGGATATTAATTACGTTTGCAGTTCTGCCCAAATAAGTCAGAGCACCATCTACACTCAATGCGGATGTGGGTTTTGGATTTGCGGCCGGAATACCGCCAAATGTCGCGCAAGTCCCAATGGCTATAATGCTTTGGGCACGTGCACTGAATATATCAAAGGCTTCAATCATCGTCATCCCCCCTCCGATATGGCAGAAATGTCCTTCTGCTCCTGTTGGAATCGAGCCTTCAACCACCAGAATAAATCCCTGTTGGGTTAATGCCGCAAAGTCATATAAATCGACCTTGTTATCTTTGTTTATGTCCATACTAAGGTCTGTTCCGCTTTGCAGCCATTGTTCGGATAAGGCAGTAATTTCTGTAGGCGAAGGATGCTGACCCAGTGCGTCAGACAGGGCGACATCGCCTGCTGAGGCGATCAGGTTGGAATGATATTCCATGTTGATTTTGTTAATCAGAACGTCGTCAATGGGCGCAATATTAATACTGTTTAACAGGGAGACTGAACATCCGGTACAACTTTGGCCTTGCAGCCAGATAACGCGTGGGTTGCCGTTTCCGGCCAGGGCTTTGTTAAGTAAATCAAGCGGTAAAACAGTGGTGATTCCTACAGCGCTGGCGATTTTCAAAAAATCACGTCGGGTTATTCTCATACCTTAAAATCCTTTCTGCAGCATAATGAAATAATAAGTAAATATACCTACATTTCTCTCCCCAACATGACATGTTTGAAATCATCAATAGAAGTTTTTGTATTAAAAGGAATTTGGTTTTGCAAGAAAAGAAAAAAATAAATAATATTTATAAGCCATTGTAAATAAAGAAGATATCGGCGCTATATTTTCGTGCTCTATTTTTGGTTTGATCAGGCTAAGTTAAAAATAATCAGGAAATCAAGGTAAAATGGGAACTTAAGAGAAATCTATAGGTAGTTTTATGGATTGCTTAAGGAGGATTCTGGATTTGATTCCATGTCAAGTATTATAATGAAGTTAAAGCAAAGGTATCGGAGAGGTTTTATGTCTTAATAAATGAACTTGCTACCAGAAGGGGGTATGCCTGGGGATACAGTTGGTATTCTCTCTACTAAACTCATGGATTTAACCCGAGTGACGCATCGATATTTACCTTGTAGCCAGCCTTGAGGGTTTCATGTTTACATAATAGCATGGTGTTGTTTATAATACTGTGAAATTTCAAAGAGTACTCTTGACATTATGGACTAATTGGAACCATATATGGAGGAAAACAAAAACATTCCTTTGGGATTGGACCGGCTGTTTGGTATTCTGGATACCATGACAGATGGAATCTACGTCGTCAGTCATAATTTTGACATTGAGTACGCGAATAAAGCTCTCATAGCCGATTTTGGTCCTATTGGAGATGTCAAGTGTTACAGCTATTTATTTGGCCGAACTGAGCCGTGTCCCTGGTGCCTGCAGGGTGATGTTCGAAACACAACACATTGGGAATGGGAAAGCCCAAAAACGGGCAAAGTGTATGATACGATTGATGCCCCATTAGTCAATTCGGACGGCAGCATATCGAAACTTAAGATTATACGCGATATCACCAGCTATAAACGTGTACAGCGCGAAATGGAGGATTTAGCGAAATTTCCTTCAGAAAATCCGTTCCCGATCTTACGAATCGCACAAAACGGTACTGTACTGTATTCCAATGCACCCGGAAAGATCCTGCTGGAATTCTGGGATAAAACGGTGGGGCAAGTCGTACCCACCCGATGGAATAAGTTAGTTCAAGCAGTGCATGCGTCAGGTCGGACAGCGGTCCGTGAAATTGAATTCCACAATCGCATTTTCTCATTTGTATTAACACCCATTTCAGGGTCGAATTACATTAATATTTATGGTCGAGATATCACTGGGCAAAAGAAGTCCGAAGAGGCATTTAATAAGAGCCAGATAGATTTACGCCGGGCACAATCTGTGGGGAACATCGGAAGCTGGCGCCTGAATATACAACGCAACGAATTAACCTGGTCGGATGAAAATCACCGTATTTTCGGCATTCCCAACGGAACCCCGCTGACCTATGAGATATTTTTAAATATTGTACACCCGGAGGATCGGGAATACGTTGATCAAAAATGGAAATCGGCTCTTCGGGGGGAGAATTATGATATCGACCACAGGCTTGTTGTCGATGGTAAAATCAAGTGGGTTCATGAGAAAGCATACCTTGAATTGAATGAGCATGGTGAGCTGCTTGGGGGATTTGGCACAACACAGGATATCACTGAACGCAAAATGATGGAGGAACAGATAAGCCGCAGTGGGAAACGGTTTGAAATTCTTTGCGAGACTGCCAGCCATCTGCTTCAGGAGAAAAATCCGCAACAGATAGTCAATATGCTTTGTCAGAAGGTAATGGAGTATCTCGATTGCCATATCTTTGTCAATTATCTTGTTGATGAATCAGCCCATCGCCTGCATCTGAATGCTTCCGCCGGGATGCCGGAGGAGATGGTACGTCGTATTGAATGGCTTGATTTCGGACAGGCCATCTGTGGTCGTGTGGCCCGGGAAGGCAGACGCATTGTCGCCGAAGATATACAGGAATCCTGTGATTCCCGGGCCGACCTGGTCCGAGCTATTGGTATCAGGGCTTATGCCTGTCATCCACTCCTTTTGCAGGGACGGATTATTGGAACTCTTTCATTTGGAACCCGATCGCGGACCACGTTCAGCGAGGATGACCTGACAATGATGAAGACTGTGGCTGATGAGGTCGCAACGGCCATTGATCGCAAACTTACAGTGGAAGCACTTGAGGCAGCTGTTGAGGCGACTCTGAATGAAAAACAACAGCTTGAAGCTGTAATGGAATGCCTGCCTGTAGGTGTCAGTATTCTTAATGCCCGAGGTGGGATTATTAAGACCAACGATGCATTCAGGCATATCTGGGGCACACCCGTGCCTGATGCCAGAGATGTCAGTGATTATGTCAAGTATAAAGCATGGTGGTGCGATACGGGAAAGCCGGTCGAACCAGATGAGTGGGCTTCGGCCCTGGCCGTGCAGAAGGGGCAGGGGGTATTTGGGCAGGAGCTGGAAATCGAACGATTTGACGGGACACGGGCATTTGTTCTGAACAGCGGTGTTCCGATACGCGATTCCGTGGGTCATATTACGGGAAGCGTTGTGGCCATTCTCGACATATCCGACAGAAAACGGGCTGAGGAAATGCTGCGAAAGTCGTATGAGGAGCTTGAGCAGAGAGTCAAACAGCGGACAGCGGAGCTCAGTCAAGCCGTGGCTTCCCTGAAAGAACATATTCTCAAGCAGACACTGGCCGAACAGGCACTCGGCGCCGAACGGCAGCGGTTCAGCGATGTTTTAAACATGCTGCCGGCATATGTGATATTGCTGACGCCGGATTATCATGTTGCGTTTGCAAACCGTTTTTTTGAGGAACGATTCGGCAGCCACCGCGGCCGGCGCTGCTATGAATTTCTGTTTGGACGGTCTGAGCCCTGTGAGAATTGCGAAACATACACAATTCTGCAGACCAACGCTCCTCATGAATGGGAATGGATCGGGCCGGATGGACGCAATTACTTCATTCGTGATGTTCCTTTTACGGATGTCGACGGGTCTTTTCTGATCATGGAGATGGGGATTGATATTACTGAACTGAAACAGGCTCAGTTGCGAACTCATATTACTTCTGTACTGCTGGAGCTGTTTACGAAAAAATCCTCCCGCAAAGACTATCTGGATTCCGTTGTAAAAATGATCAGTGAATGGTATGGCTGTCAATGTGTCGGTATTCGTCTGACGGATTCCGAGGGATGCATACCGTATGCTGCAAGCGTTGGCTTCAGCGATGAATTTCTGACTATGGAAAACAGCCTTTCGCTGAAGAATGACACCTGCCTGTGTCTTCGTGCAATCTCACAGAAACCGGAATGCTGTGATATTCCCATGGTAACATCCAAAGGCTCGTTTTGCTGTGAAAATATCATTCAATTCGTGGCCAGTCTGTCCGGCCAAGAGCGAGGCCGGTATCGCACCGCATGTTTGCGGCATGGGTATGCCTCACTTGCTGTGATCCCGGTACATTACCGAGATACAATCATCGGCGTAATTCACCTTGCAGACCAGCGCAAAAACCAGTTTCAGCCGGCGATGGTGGATTTTCTCGAAAATGTCGCCATGCTGATTGGCGAAGCTGTTCATCGATTCGGCGTCGAAGCTGAATTGCGAAATAGTGAAGAACGCTATCGTCTGCTGGTTGAGCTTTCGCCCGAGGGGATTGGAATTGAACGTGATGGCCAACTGATTTTTATCAATCCTGCAGGTTCAAAACTGCTGGGAAGCTGCAAACAGGACGAATTGTTCGGGAAACCGATCCGGGATTTTATTCATCCGAACCACAGGGAGCAGGTCCAAAGGGAATTGACTTCTTTGTATGAATTGCAGCAAACGCAGCCTGAACATGAGGTGAAATTTCTCCGGGTGGATGGTTCTGAAATTGAGGTGGAAATAGCCGCATCGCCGCTGATTTATCAGGGCAAGCCTTCCGCCCAGATTGTATTCCATGATGTGACGGAACGCAAGCGGCAGCAGGCGGCACTTCAGTTGAGTGAATATCGACTTTTGGAAGCCCAGGAGGTGGCACACCTGGGCAACTGGGAATTGGATCTGGAGACAAAAGCAATCTGGTGGTCGGATGAGGTATATCGCATCTTCGGTTTGAAACCGAAACAATCCCCTGCAACCTATGAGATGTTTTTGTCGTATGTCCATCCGGAGGATCGAAACGCAGTGATTGAGGCAGTCAAAACCGCGTTGGCAGAAGGGATGCAATACAGTATTGATCATCGTATCATTCGCCCCGATGGTTTTGAGCATGTTGTGCATGAACAGGCCAAGATTATTTATGATGCAAATCAGAAACCTCTTCGCCTGGTGGGAACGGTGCTTGATATTACCGATCGCGTCCGTGCCGAAGATGCTGTTCGACAGAGCGAACAGCGGTTCCGGCTGATGGCTCAGGCCTCCAAAGATGTTTTTTGGATGAGTACGCCGGGTATTGGCCAGATGCTGTATATCAGCCCGGCCTATGAGGTGCTCTGGGGAAGAACCCGAAAGAGCCTGTATCGTAATCCCCAAACCTTTCTCGATGCAGTTTGTCCGGAAGATAAGGAAAAACTTATTGCAGGAATCCAAGGGCATGCTCAGGGGCAATGGGATTATGAATACCGCATTCTTCAGGCCGATGGTTCTATCCGATGGGTGCACGATGTCGGGTACCCCGTACGCAATGAGCGAGGCGAACTGACATTAATGGCGGGCATGATTCGCGATATTACAGACCGAAAAAGAGCCGAAGAGGATATTCTTGCGCAGCAGAAAGAGCTGCGTTCTCTGACCATACAATTACAACTGGCTGAAGAACGGGAACGTCGCCGCATTGCTCAGGATCTTCATGATTCGATTGGTCAGATTCTTTCGTTTTCAGGAAATGAACTTAAAATCCTTCAGCGCTCTGTACCTGCCGGCATTGCAGAAGCTCTTCGGGCTATTACCGAGCAACTGGATATTGCGGTTGAGCAGGCGCGGAGTCTGAGCTTTGATCTGAGTCCAAGCCTGCTTTACGACCTGGGCCTTGAAGTGGCGATTGAAGACCTGGCAGACAGGATTTCAAGGGAGCGGAAATTAAGGTGTTCATTCAGGAGCTGTTCCCGGGAAAAACCGCTGACAGACGATGTTAAAATTCTGCTTTATCGCGGTACCCGAGAACTGCTGATCAATGCCTCAAAGCATGCACAGGCCACCCTGGTGACGATTTCCTGCGTGCGTTCCGGATCCAGCATTGTGATTGAAATACAGGATGACGGACGGGGTTTTGACGTGTCCAGGCTAAAAGACCACAATGGAAAAGCTCATGGATTTGGTCTTATGAATCTGCGAGAACGCCTTCATTATATTGGCGGTTCCATGAAGATTGAATCTGCGGCAGGCGCAGGAACGAAAGTTATTCTGACTGCACCCTTGAATACCGAATAAAACAGTCAAAAGGAGATTACGCGTGAGCATTAGAATTATTCTGGCCGATGACCATGTCATTTTGCGCGAAGGTCTGAACCGTGCACTTCAATCGGAAAGCGATTTTAGCGTAGTTGGCCAGGCGGGAGACGGACATTCCGCCATCAAGCTGATACGGGAATTGTCGCCGGATATTGTGGTGATGGATATCGGTATGCCCGAGCTGAATGGAATCGAGACAACACGTATCATCAGCAAGGAATTACCCCGTGTCAAGGTCATTGGATTGTCGATGCACTCCAACGACAAATATGTCAGAGAAATGTTTCGTGCCGGAGCGTCCGGCTATCTTTTAAAAAACTGTGCTTTTGAAGAATTAGTCGAAGCCATCCGAACGGTCGCAGGAGGGAAAACCTATGTCAGTCCTTCTATTGGGAGCATGGTTATTCAGGAGTATATATCCAAAACAGACCAGGAGAAGTCTGTATTTTCTCTGTTAAGTCAACGTGAGCGGGAAGTTCTCCAATTATTTGCCGAAGGCAAAACCACCAAACAAACCGCGGCGCGTTTGCACATTAGTCCCAAGACCGTGGAAGCGCACCGTTTGAATCTGATGAACAAGCTGGGGATTGACAATATTGCCCAATTGACCAAATACGCCATTCAGGAGGGGTTGACCCCCTCGGAAATGTAGTTTATACCCAATTACTATTGCTGGAAGCTGACGGCTGCAGGTTTTTGAGCCAAGGCCGAAGATTTTAAACAGGACAAGTATAGATCCTATTATTGGGTTATGTTTCGCCTGTTTTGATGTCACCCGCATGCCGTCTAATGTAAAGCATTTGCCTGTCCGGGATTCAAGTCGAGGGAGATTGAGTATTTAAGCTGGCCCTTTTAAGGAATTCCCCTATTTCGCATTCATCCTGCATGAGCTATGTTTTATGACGTTCGATTTTAACGGTCATTCTGAAATGAAAGGTGAAATTTATGAAAATGACCAAAGTCAAAGAATGCGAAGCTCGAGAATGCGCTTATAATAGTGGAAATCAATGCCATACCATTGCGATTACCATTGGCGACGGAACCACTCACCCGATGTGCGATACATTTTGTTCATCAAACATGAAAGGGGGCGACTTTAAAATATGTGCAGGCGTTGGTGCCTGCAAAGTCTCAGAGTGCATATTCAATGTTGCCCTGGAGTGCCAGTCTCCCGATATACGAATCGGTCGTGTGGGAAATGAACTCGATTGCATGACGTTTCAAATGCGATAGAAGCCAGGGTTAGCCTTTATTAACGAATTATGACTGGTATGCCGAGCTGAATACCTGCAACGGGGCCGAGGATATGCAAAGCTGGATTGCACTTCCGGCGAAGGCGTGTGTCAGATTGATAATGGATTAATGATACAGAAAGGAAGGATTACCATGAAAGTCAGCCAAATAATGAGCAGCCCTGTCGAAACAATTGATGTGGGTGAAAGTGTTGTTGCCGCGGCCAGAAAAATGAAATCGCATGATATTGGCGTATTGCCTGTTATGAAGAATAGCAGGGTGATTGGCATGATTACGGATCGGGACATTGTACTCCGCATTGTTGCTGAAAATGAAGATCCTGTGCAGGTGTCTGTGGGCACTGTGATGACTCTCAATACTGTCTGCTGTTCGGAGGAGACTGATATTGAACAAGCAGCCAGGCTCATGGAGATAAAACAAATCCATCGTCTACTGGTGCTTGATAAAACCAAAGCGGTATGCGGGATTTTGTCCGTCGGGGATTTAGCCTGCAAAATGAAAGACGAGCACATGCTTTCTGAAATTCTGGAGCGAATATGCGAGCCGGCATCTTCGCGATAAACCGTGTGTATACCCGACGGGTATGATTATTCCGCGAGCAAAAGAAGCAAGTGGTTCATGCCGCAATACTTAGCCGCGACGAAATGGAAAATTTCAAGTAAGATCAGTATACATTGTCAAGAATTCCTGAGAAAGAGGTGAAATATGCTGATACTGACCCGAAAAGAAAATGAGTGTATTCTTATCGGCAATGACATCGAGATCAGAATTACCGATATCCAGCAGGATCAGGTTAAAGTCGGGGTCACAGCTCCTAAAGATGTTATGGTCTATCGCAAGGAAATCATTTCGGAGTCGGTTCATGCAGGTATCCAGGAATATTCGAGAATGATAAAAATACAGCATCGCGGCATTGAACGGCGTATGGCGTGACAAAAGATTATCTTGTCGCGCCGGATCGACTCTGCCCGTTGCAGTAAATAAGCATCCTACTTTTCCCTCCTCCTCCTGCTGCCCCAGATGTACTGCCATTTGGGGCAGTTCTTTGTAGCGCCATAGATGTTCTGCTGAACACCATTGATTTCACAAGAGCCATTGAAAATAGAAGAAAGAATCAACCCCTAAGTATTTAACTGATGAAGAATAAGGGTATTCCCTATTTCATTGTCAGAAACGATTCATAGAATGGCCGTATTGAAAAGCAAGGACGTGATTGAGAAATGATAAAAATATTGGAAACCGGAGGTAACGTATGAAAATGAAAAAGAATTTACAGAAGAGAAGTTTGTGTGTTTTAATTGCTTCATTCCTGATGTTATGCATTTTTTATACTGACGCCAGGGCTTTGACTGTTCATGTGAAAGACCGTAATGGAAATGATGTGACAGGCTTTCGCTGGATGGTTGAAGAAGACACAACATTTCATGTAATACCGGGTCTGCAGCTTACAGATACGCTGGGGACGCTCATTCACAATAGTTATGCTCCTGTTGTGTCAAACGGCAAAAGTGATCTTGCATCGGCGGTGATCAGCGTACCCAGTGACAAGCGGTATCTGATTACAGTGATTCCGTATGCAGGATACAGCATCAGCGGAAAAAACGTCGCAGTCGGACAGACGGATGTCACTGTGGTAGTCAATCCGCAGCCGCTGCCGACTTCACAGATCACTGTGCTGGTGTTCCATGATATCAGTCCTATCAATAACGCCCCGGATCTGAATGAAGCGGGTCTTGCCAACTTCAAGGTCGTGATTTCCGATCCGGCGGGGCAGCAGATGCTGGATGCTTTTGGCAATATGCTGGGGACGACCTATCAGCAGAATCCGGATGGATCCTTTATGCTGGATGCCGATGGTGCTCCCATGGTGGAAACGATGGGCAGCGGTATTTTGCTGACGGATGAGAATGGTGAATTAACGATTAAATATATTGCCCCGGGTAAATATGGGGTGGTTGTCGTTCCCCCGGCAGGAGAGACCGGATGGATTCAGACTTCCACAATTGAAGGTACTCCTACCGTTGATGCCTGGGTAAAAGCAAATGAGCCGCCGGTATTTGTTGAATTTGGGCCGGCTTCCTATCATGTATTTTATGGATTTGTCAAACAATTTAATACTATCCC
>JAFGQP010000247.1 GCA_016935635.1 Sedimentisphaerales bacterium | reverse complement strand
GTCAAACTGACCCCCGCGGTTACGGATATTACGGCGACTGCCAAAGCTGCCGTTGCCGGCGGGGCTGACGCCCTGAGCCTGATTAACACGTTCACCGCGATGGTTATCAATATCGAGACACGAAAACCGGTTTTATCCAACCGTACCGGCGGCCTGAGCGGTCCTGCCATTAAACCCATTGCTGTTTATCTGGTCAACCGGGTATATCAGGAAGTCGGCCAGCCCAATAAAATACCCATCCTCGGGCTGGGCGGAATACGCACCCCCTCTGATGCCATTGAATTCATGATTGCCGGCGCGACCGCCGTGGCCGTGGGCACTGCCACATTCAACGACCCGACCTGCACATATAAAATAATAGATGGATTATATCTGTATTGCCAGAAACACGGCATCCGAACCGTGTCTGAACTGACCGGCAGCTTGCGACAGATCTGATTATCTGCTATATTTTAGACAGACCAAATGCTGGATAAGAAACAGGAAATAGCCGATATGGATATTATAAAGACCTTGTATGATTACTTTCCGACGTCCGTGTATACGGGCAGCAGTCTGGTGTTTATCAGCGAAGACTGGCGAGTCGAGCTGAAGGAATATAAAAACGCCAGTTTTTCTGCCAATTTAAAGACCATCCCGATTGTTCGGGTCAAGGTCTTTAAAAAAGCTTTGAATGGAGAATTCTTACCCGGTCATTATGAAGATTTCCAGATTGCCGCCGTTGGTGAACTGGCCGCACAAATCGAGCGCTATATCCAGTTTTCCATCGGGCAAAATCTTCGGGAAAATGTCTGAATTGGACGGCTATGTCGTTATTCTCCGATACCAAAGAAGGTGTGATGTTTACAGTCAAGGTTGTGCCCGGCAGCTCTCGAACACAGATTGCAGGACCAATGGGCCAGATGCTGAAAATCAAAGTTGCCGCGGCGCCTGAAAAAGGAAAGGCTAACGACTGTTTGGTTGATTTTCTGGCCGAGCGGCTGGGCATCCGTAAAAATGCAATTACGATCGTTTCCGGGCATACCAGCCCCGTCAAACAGATTCGTATCGAAGCCATGACGTCGGACCAGGTGACGCAGCAGTTAGGTCTTACAGAAAACAAATAACCGATTTCGCCATGAAAAAATATCGACTCATCGTTGTTTTACTGGCCATGCTTGTCGGCGCTCCGGCCGTACTGGCTGTCACGCTGGCCAATGACGGCAAACGCGGGCTGTACATGTCCTCAATTGAAGGCGTCCTGCGATTGTCGAATAAAGAAATCGATCTGGCCACCGCCGCCCTGCTGCTGTCACGGGAATGGGGTGCCAACAAAACCCCGACCATGTATCGCAGCAAAATCGATGACATGGCCGAAGACATCCTTGCCCGCATGAAGGAAAAACGCGTCTCGGCGGATTATCGCGCGATCGAAATCATCAACGAATACCTGTTTAAAGACCTCGGTTTCGCCTCGCTGGAAACGGCAGATAATCCCGACGATTTATTTCTGCATGTCGTACTCGAACGCAAACGCGGCTACTGTTTGAGCTTGTCGGTGCTGTATCTGGCGATTGCTGAACGCATTGGTCTGCCGGCTTACGGCGTGGTCGTACCGGGCCATTTCTTTGTGCGATACGATGACGGCAAAAAACAATATAACATTGAAACCACCTCCGGTGGCGCCATTGCTACTGATAAGCACTACATCGAAAAATTCCCTCCTCCATCAGGCCGGGATTCGCTCTATTTAAAAAACCTGACACCCAAGCAAACGCTGGGGTGTTTCTTCAATAATCTCGGCAACAGCTACGCCGACCGTGCCCTGCTGGATTATGCATTCGATTACCTGGTTAAAGCCGTGCAGATTAATCCCTCGCTGGCCGAGGCGCATACCAATCTCGGCAATGTTCTGCTGCGTCTGAAACGGCCCGAGGAAGCCATTGCTCAATATGAGCAGGCCCTGTCGATCCTTGGCCCCGATGCCACCAATTACAACAACATGGGCAACGCCTATCTGCAGCTGGGCCAGTACGAACACGCCAAAGGACTCTATCTCAAGGCCCTGAAACTGAAAAAGGATTTTGTCGACGTGTATCGCAACCTCGCTCAGGCCTATCAGGGGCTGGGCGAACTCGACAAAGCGGTCGCCCAGATGCAGGCAGCGGTGATCTTAAAACCCTCGGATGCCCAGAACTTTCTCTATCTGGCCCAGCTTTATCGCAAAATGGGACGCACCGCTCAGGCACAGACAACCTTTTTCAAAGCTCTCGATATTGATCCGCAGCTGGCATCCGCATACACCGGGCTGGGCAATCTCTCTCTTGACCAGAAAGACTACGCCGGCGCGGCAAATCTGTTTCAGCAATCCATTGCCATTCATCAGGGTGATGCCGAAGCCTGGTTTGGTATGGCCCTTGCCATGCACTATCTGGAACGCGCCGAGGATGAAATCGAGGCCTATCGGCAGGTCCTGTTAATTGATCCGACTCAGTCGGCTGCTCTGCAAAACATGGGTAATGCCTACTTGAAACTGCAGAACACAGACCTGGCCGCCCAATGTTATACTCAGGCTATCCAAATCGACTCGCAGAACGCAGATTTGTATCACAATCTGGCTGTTGCGTATGCCAACCAGAAGGAGTATAATAAAGCCATCGAATCGTACCGAGCCGCATTGTCCCTGAGTCCGGACAATGGAGCCATTCATAATGGGCTTGCAATATGCTATTATCTGAGCGGAGACAAAGCTTCCGCCAGAAAACATGCATTAACCGCCAAAAAGGCTGGCCTTACGGTTCAACAGGAATTACTGCAAGGCAAATAGGACCAAATGAAAGGAATCTGCAATGAAGAAAATTTTGACAGCATTGGGAATCATACTTGTACTTCTGGTGGTATTGATCTTCGTTTTGTTTACGATGTTTGGAAACAAGGCGCTCAAAATGGGAATTGAGACCGGCGGTACGGCTGCACTGAAGGTGCCGGTCAGCCTGCAGGACGCGAACCTGTCCATCCTTGGCGGAAAAGTCGAACTGGCGGGATTAAATATCAAAAATCCCGAAGGCTACCAGCTTCCGGACTTTATGTCCATGGGCAAGGCGGCTGTGGCACTGAATATCAAAAGTCTGCTCAGCGAGACGATCGAGATTCAGAAAATCCAGCTTGACGATATCCAGTTGACTCTGGAACAGAAAGGCCTTTCGGAAAATAACCTGCAGGCCATCCTAAACAATTTGCCCAAGTCGGATAAGCCCGCTGAGACCACCACTGAAACCCCGGGTAAAAAATTGGTCATCCGGGAGCTGGTCATCAACGGTGTCCAGGTCAAGGCCAAACTGCTTCCGATTCCCGGCAAAGCCGATACCGTGACTTTAAAAGTCAATCCAATCGTCTTAAAAGACATCGGCAATGACAAGCCCGTTAATACGGCCGAGCTGATTTCAAAGGTTCTGACTGCCATCGCCGGCGGCGTTGCCGAACAGGGCAAAGACCTGCTGCCGCTGGACATGATTGATTCCATCGGTAAAGGGCTCGCCGAGCAGGGTCAAAAAATCCTGCAAACCGGCCAGCAGGCCCTGGAGGGTATCGGTGAAGCGGGCAAAGGTGCGTTGGAAGAAGTCGGCAAAACGGGCGAAAACATTCTCAAGGGAGCCGGCGACGTCGGCAAAGGCGCCACGGATGCTCTCAAGGGAATCTTCGACCAGAAAAAAGAATAACGTGCGGCGAAATGATATTTTTCCCCCGACGGGACCTGTAATATGACAGCAGCACAAAAGGTCTTTGTCGCAGTCAGCGGGGGTGTGGACAGCGCTACTACTGCCGCCCTGCTTTGCCAGCAGGGGTACCAGTGCAGCGGCGTATTCATGATCACGCACGATGGCGGACAGGCCGCCCAGGTCGATGCCGAACAAGTGTGCCGCACCCTCGGGATCGAATTGCACGTCCTTGATTTCCGCCAAGAGTTTGACGAAATTATCGATTATTTCGCCAGCGAATATCGACAGGCCCGCACCCCCAATCCCTGCGTCCTGTGCAATCGACTGATGAAATTCGGCAGGCTGTGGCAATTCGCCGCCTCCCGCGGTGCAGACTTTATCGCCACCGGCCACTATGCCCAAATCCGCCGGGTTAACGGCGCAAGCGGTCTTTTTCAGGCACAGGATGCCGGTAAAGATCAGTCCTATGTTTTATCCATGATCAGCCGCGACACACTCAACCACATCCTGCTGCCAATGGCGGATTTAACCAAGGACAAGACCCGCCAGTTGGCCACCCGGTTCGGACTGCATATTCACAGCAAAGCCGACTCGCAGGAAATCTGTTTTATTCCGGACAATGACTACGCAGGCCTGTTGCGACGAGTCTGCCCGGAGATTAACCGTCCCGGCGACGTGGTCGATAAAAACGGTACGATCCTTGGCCATCACGAAGGCATATTTCAATACACCATCGGCCAGCGGCGAGGTCTGGGTATCGCCATGGGCGAGCCTGTCTATGTTGTGGGACTGGACAGCCGGACCAACACCGTCATCCTCGGTCCCAGAGAAGATTTACTCAGCACCAGCCTCATTGGCTCCCACATGAACTGGCTGATAGATACTCCGCAGAATCCCTTTAAAGCCACTGTTAAAATCCGCTATAATCACAAGGG
>JAFGQP010000246.1 GCA_016935635.1 Sedimentisphaerales bacterium | reverse complement strand
TTTTTTTGAGTGGAGATGTCGTGCCTGCGAATCTGACACCTGAATATAAGAAAGCGGATCAAAAGTTTCGCGCGGCCGCCACGGATGAGGAACGGCTGGTTGCCCTTGAGGAGATGCTGCGGGTAATCCCCAAGCATAAGGCTACAGAAGGTATGCAGGCCGATCTGAAGCGACGGATCAGCAAGCTCAAGGAGGCCGCTGAAAGCGGGCCCAAGAAGGGCACAGCTAAACATATTGATGTGTTTCATATTCCCCGCAGCGGGGCGGGACAAGTGGTATTGGTCGGCACCCCGAACGCAGGCAAAAGTGCGATTGTGGCAGCCCTGACGCACGCACATGTGACTGTGGCGGACTATCCTTTTGCAACCGAAAAACCCGTGCCGGGAATGATGCTGTTTGAAGATGTACCGATTCAATTAGTGGATACCCCGCCGATCACCGCTGACTATGCTGCACCGGGTTTTGTCAATACATGCCGCGGGGCGGATATATTAGCGATCGTCATTGACTTGTCGGGTGATGTGCTGGAACAGATGGAAGTCTGCACAAAGTATCTGGATGAACATCGTTTGATCCTCGATCCGACAGCAGGAGACGATGATGCTGAGAATTATCTGGCGCGCAAAACTTTTGTGATCGCAACCAAGGCGGATATCGCACCGGCCGGAACACTCGAAACACTCATGGAACTGACGGAGCGGCCGTTTACTTATATTGAGATCTCCGCGACAACACGACAGGGGCTGGAGGAACTGGCGCTGCGGGTGTACGCAATGCTGGAGGTCGTGCGAATCTATGCAAAAAAACCGGGACATGAGCCGGATATGAAAGACCCGTTTACACTGCCGAAAGGGTCGACCGTGTATGAGCTTGCAGAGCTGATTCATCGTCAGCTTGCCGAATCGCTTAAAACGGCGAGGGCATGGAATGCCCCGGGCATTCATGACGGACAAAACGTACCGCGCGATCATGTGCTGACGGATAAGGAAATAATAGAATTGCATTTTGGATAACAAGTGGTAAAATAATGACCACTTTTGAGGCGATATTCTTTGTGTATAGAATGGTTTTGAATTTTTAGAATTGTAAGATGGATTGAATAGGAAGGAGTAATCTGCTTATGACAACCGAAATTGCTATAATGAACAAAACAGCAGTTGCGTTAGCCGCAGATAGTGCGGTCACAATTGGCCATATCAGTTCACAAGGACAGGAACAAAAAGTATATAATTCCGCAAACAAGCTTTTTGCTTTATCGAAATATGCCCCCGTTGGTATAATGGTTTTTGGAAATGCTACATTAATGGGTATTCCTTGGGAAACCATAATCAAAACCTATCGTGTCCACTTGGGAAACAATACATATCCCTTTTTGAAAGATTACTGTGAACATTTCTTCACTTTTCTCGATAACTTTAATGTGGACACCAAAGTAGGTGAGCGATATGTTTTAGAAATCAGTTCTTTGGTGTTTCGGGAGATACGCCAACAATTAAATGAATTTGTTGAAAAAAATACAAAAGAAGGCAAGATTGTTCTTGAAAAGGATATTCTATTTACATTAAGGAATGTTATCCAAGAGAAATTTTCTGAATTCAAAAAAATATCGGAAGGCAGTGTTTTCTCAAAAATAGAAAAAAATAAACTCAAAAAGAAATATTCTCATATTTTTGAAAATTCAGTTTCATGTGTATTTGAAAAAATACCTTTTTCACGAACCGACAAATTGAAGTTATTTGATATTGCCATAAACGCGATTACAACCGGCCCAGCCAATCAGTCTGGTGTTGTCATTGCGGGTTTTGGAGAAAAGGAGATTTTCCCTGCATGCCATGATTTTGATGTGCGAGCAATTCTGGAAAGTCATACTATTAAAACGAAAAGAAAAGACCATTGTATTAGTCAAGATAGCACTGTTGCAATAATTCCTTT
Organism: Sedimentisphaerales bacterium; assembly: GCA_016935635.1. Classification (GTDB taxonomy): domain Bacteria; phylum Planctomycetota; class Phycisphaerae; order Sedimentisphaerales; family Anaerohalosphaeraceae; genus Anaeroglomus. The sequence continues at coordinate 3,400 of JAFGQP010000246.1, read as the reverse complement.
TGCACAATCTAATGAGGTATGCACCTTCATGGAGGGAATGGGTAGAAACATAGATGAATTCTTTAAAAAGGCTTTTCATTCTATGATGGTTCAGGATTTCCCCATAAAGCTATCAGATGCCTTGGTAGAGAAGTTAAAAATAACCGATCTTGATATTAAAAGTTCTATAATTAAAATAATCCAAGAAATGGGTCATGGGGCCGTTAGCGAAATACAAAGATATCTTCAGTTAATCAAAGAGAAGTACTACATTCATCCAGTAGTACAGGCTACCGGATTTCTCAATAAAGCAGAATTGGCAGCAATGGCCGAAACTCTTGTCAACTTAGTATCATTTAAGAAACAAGTTACATTAGAAGCAGAAACCGTTGGCGGTCCAATTGATGTCGCCGTGATTAGTAAAGGAGATGGTTTTGTTTGGATAAAGAGAAAACATTATTTTGATCCATCACTCAATCATCATTTTTTTAATAACTATTTCTCTGGAGGTGTTGTCAATGAAAAAGGATAAAAACGTTAAATTTAAATCTTTTGATGAATATATGAATTACTACTCCATCCAAAAAGAAGAAAAAGTATCGAATAAGAGTAAGTACTATAAAATGGGAATAGAAATTGCCAAAATGGCATCAGAAAGAGCCTGTAAGCATATTAGCCTCAATCAATAAAGGATTTTAAGCGTTATGGAATGTAAGAAAGAACGCAATCTTGGGTTTTGCAACTGTACGTATGATCCCTGCAGCCGCAAGGGCGTCTGCTGCGATTGCCTGCAATACCACCTCAAGAGCAAACAGCTTCCGGGGTGCTGCTTTCCGTCAAACGTCGAGAAGACTTACGACCGCAGTTTTGCGGCCTTCGCCAAGGCGTGGAATCTGTAAGCTATCGACGGCGACTATCCGTTGTCTTGTTCAGATATGCCTGCCGCTGGTCTTCGGGAAATTTTTCAATCGCATACCGCAGCATCGTTCGGGGCATTTTGTCGGCGTGTATGTTGAGAAATCTCTTTTCAGCCGTCAGATTGCGCTTACCGATCTCCCGCAGCATCCAGCCGACGGCCTTGTGGATTAAGTCTTCTTTGTCGTCCCGGAGTATCTCCGCAATGGCCAGCGCATCCTCAAATCGATTCTTTCGGATCAGATGGAAGGGTGCAATCATCGCAATCCGCCGTTCCCAGAGACTCTTCGATACCGCCAGTGCATAGAGCGGCTGCTTGTCCCTGTCTTCCAGATACGCCCCGACAATATAAAGGGCAGAGCAATCCACCAGATCCCAGTTATTGATGTACTGTGTGTTCTTTAAATACATCGTATAGATCGCCGTCTTATTCAATTCATCCGATCTGGAAAACTGCTCGACCATCCCCAATAACGCAAACAGGCGTTCTTCATGGTACTCCGACCTGAGCAATTGCCCAAGCTGAGCCAGCGGGATCGTACGATGTTGTTTGACCAGCGTGCGAAGGACAGGCACACGTATGCCGAGGAATCGGTCACCGAACCCATATTGGCCTTTGCCCGTTTTGAAAAAACGTTGCGCGTGATCGGCCATCCCGGCATTCGCCAAGCCTCGCAGTATCGTGCAAATATCCTGAGCAGTCGTCTGCGCCATCCTTTTATTTCACGGCATCTTGTTTGCACGTCTGTTGTTTTATTAACGGTGACGGAAAGTCGCCGAAGTTCAGCAGCCGTGCAATAATTCTTGGAATCTCGGTGTTGTCGTGCGTGCCGGCAAATTGAGCAGAACCGGGGCCAAAGGCAAAGAGAGGTACGTCCGCAGCAGTGTGATCTTTGGAATTCCAGTCGGCAACGACTTTATTATCGTCGGACTTGATGAGCAGTCCGCCGGTCTCGTGGTCAGCGGTAACAATAACAAGGGTGTGCTTGTCCTCCTGTGCAAACTCAATTGCCTCTTTGACCGCCATATCAAACAGAAGTGTCTGTCGGATTGTATTCTCAGCATTGTTGGCATGGCACGCCCAATCAATTTGACTGCCTTCAATCATAACAAAAAAACGCGGAGCCGGAGCAAACCACTCGCTGGATTTTGCACTGAGCAGCAAGATGGCTGTGCGGGCCATTTCGGCCAGCGACGGTTCGGGAGCATAGGTGGTCATGCCGTCATCGGCGAACAGACCAATGACCGGCGTCGGGTACAATTCAGCCAGTTGATCGCGGCTGTAGATAACCTGATAACCGGCGATTTTTGCCTCTTCAATCAGATTACGACCGTCTTCTCGGCTGCCGGCGGGTTTGCTGAGCCAGTATTTTCGTCCACCGCCAAAAAGAACATCAACATGGTTATAGAGCATATCGACGGCGATTTCAGCTTCCATACCGCGACTCTTAACGTGAGCGGCAAACCCGGCCGGCGTCGCATGGCTGATCGTCGAAGTGACAACCAGACCGGTGCGATAGCCCTTGGCACGCGCTCTTTCGAGAATGGATTGCCATGGCGTACCATCGGGAGTTGTGCCGATGCGTCCATTGGTGGTCTTGACGCCGTCGGCCAGCGCAGTCGATGCCGCCGCTGAATCGGTAATTCGATGACTGGCTGAATGTGTCCGCATCAATCCCGCAACAGGCATTCGTTCCAAATGCAAACGACCGTCCGCACCAATCGCTTTATGCCGTGCCAGCGCGACCTGATTAACCCCCATGCCGTCTCCGATCAGAAAGATGACATTACGAGGCCGTCCGGCGGTAATATTGGCAATATGGCCTTCAGCCGCAGGAGCTTCATAAAAAGAAATATCATTGACATCGCGGTTTGCGTCGGGCTGGGGATAATTCCAGTCGTCGGCAAACACCGCCGGGGCCAGCAGACAGACTAAAAACAGTGTAATCCATACGGTACGTTGCAGTGTGTTCAAAAACATTCGATACTATCCTTTCGCTTTGGCATACCAATCAGGGTCTTGTGCCAGTTTTTGTTTCGCTTCTTCGGTCATCATTTCAAAGGCAGGGTGACTCGATTCCCAAGCCCGCAGAGTATAAGGGGTTATTCGCATTTTTTCAATTTCAATCTTTGCATCCTTGAAGTAGGAGCCGTAGATATGCAGCGAATCGCTGATATCAACATACCGCCCGACACGCACGGGAGCATTAATCTTTTGACTCAAACGGTCGGCGATGGTCCGTTGCAGATCAGTCAGGGCATACGCATTCATAAACCACGCTTTATAAAGGTCCCGGCTTCGCCAGTGGGTGTTCATATTAAGGACAAATCCGCCTTCCTCGTCATGGGCAAGCCTGCACCAAATGCGCTGGAGGCACGGCGGATCATCGGTCTGCGGGTCAGCAGTCGGCATCCAGGTAATGGCTTGTGCACGGCGGGTGTGGTCGCAATGGGCCAGCGCCTCAACAATGTAGTCAATCTGATTGACTCGCTTAAAGGGCTTTGG
>JAFGQP010000245.1 GCA_016935635.1 Sedimentisphaerales bacterium | reverse complement strand
GTTCTGGATTATATTGACAACAAGGCTGATTCGATGACCGGAACCGTTACGGTTCGCGGGCAGGTAGCCAATACTGAAAAACACCTGCTGCCGGGGATGTATGTCCGAATTCGCGTGCCTGCTGAAATGAAAACCAATGCTGTTCTGGTTGAAGAGCGTGCCATCAACTCCGACATCGGCGGCAAGTATATCCTGACGGTCAACGCGAAGAACATCGTTGAATACAACTCTGTCAAGCTGGGTCCCAAGGTGGGTGACAAGATTGTGATTGAATCCGGACTGAACAAGGATCAGACGTATATTCTCAGCGGATTCCATCTGATCCGGCCGGGTGCTCCGGTGACCCCGCAGCAGGCTGGTCAGGCTGCTCCCGGAGCGGTTGAAAAGCAGCCGGGTATGCCTGCACCTGCAAATCAAAAACCATAACCCTGTCAGCATGCAATCTGATGCGATAAGGAGATTATCTATTTATGATAAGTGAATTTTTTATCAATCGTCCGGTTTTTGCCAGCGTGATTTCGATCGTGATCGTGCTGATCGGCCTGATTACCATTCCACTGCTGCCGGTGGAAAAAACACCCGATATCACACCGCCGACAGTGGTGGTGGAAGCGACTTATCCCGGCGCCAATGCTGAAGTGGTAGCCGAGACAGTGGCTACCCCCATCGAGCAGGCAATCAACGGCGTGGATGATATGCTGTACATCTCATCCAGCTGCAGCGACAGCGGACGGATGAGCGTGACGGTGACCTTTGAAGTGGGAACGGATATCGACATGGCGACGGTGCTGGTTCAGAACCGCGTCGCCACCGTGGAAGCCAAACTGCCCGAAGAGGTCAAGCGTCTCGGTGTCACGACGCAGAAGCAGTCATCGAATATCACGCTGGTGGCCAGCCTGATTTCAACCGATGGTCGGTACGATGATATCTACATGAGCAATTACGTCAATCTGCGGATGAAAGACGAACTGCTTCGTGTGCCGGGGGTTGGAAATATTATGGTCTTTGGCTCCAAGGATTTTGCCATGCGGTTGTGGCTGGACCCGGAAAAGCTCAAGGCCCGCAGTATGACAACTGGTGATGTGCTGGCGGCGGTGCGGGAACAGAATATCGAAGTCGCTGCCGGCCAGATTGGTTCGACGCCCACACCCGACAACCAGAAGTTTCAATACACCATCAAGACGCTCGGGCGGTTAAGTACCGTCGAGGAATTTGAAGATATTGTGCTCAAAGCCGCTCCCAACGGCCAGATACTGCGGCTCAAAGATGTGGCCCGGGTGGAACTGGGTGCTGAAGGCTATTTCTGGTCGGTTCAGCTCAATGACAAGCCGTCGGTGGCAATGGGTATTTTCCAGCGGCCGGGGGCCAATTCACTGGAAGTGGCGACGGGTATTGCCGCCAAACTGAAAGAGCTGTCCAAATCGTTTCCGGAAGGACTGGAATATCATATTCCTTATAATCCCACCACCTTTGTCAGTGAATCGATTCACGAAGTGCTGATTACACTGGCCTTTACCGTGTTTTTGGTGATTTTTTCGGTGTATATCTTCCTGGAGGACTGGCGTGCAACGCTGATTCCGTCGATTACCATTCCGGTTTCGCTGATTGGCACCTTTGCTGTCATGCTGGCTCTCGGGATGTCGATTAATACATTGACGATGTTTGGCCTGGTGCTGGTCATCGGCGTTGTGGTGGATGATGCGATTGTCGTGGTGGAAAACGTCAGCCGTATTATTGAGCATGATAATCTGTCTGCCCGGGATGCCTCCATCAAAGCGATGAAGCAGATTACCGCCCCGATTCTTGCTACGACCCTTGTGCTGCTGGCAGTGTTTGTGCCGACGGTCATTATGGGCGGCATCAGCGGTATGTTGTATATGCAGTTTGGCATCACGATTGCCATTGCCGTGTGTTTTTCAACCATTAACGCCCTGACTCTCAGTCCGGCATTGACGGCGCTGCTGCTGCGGCCCCGCAGCGAACACGGCAACCGCCTGGCTAAATGGTTTGACCGGTTTATGAAAAGCTCCACCAGCAGCTATGTTGAAGTGGTGCGGTCGGTCATCCGTAAAAGCATCTTTGCTATGCTGATTTTTGCAATCATGACGGCCGGTTCACTGATCATATTAAAGAAGCTGCCCACGGGTTTTATTCCCAATGAAGACGAAGGTTCTATATTTGTGAATGTTCGTCTGCCGGACGGTTCAACACTGGACCGAACCCGGCAGGTTCTGGACCAGGTCGGACAAATTCTTCAAACCACACCCGGTGTTCAGGATTATGTGTCGGTGGCAGGATTTTCCATGCTGGACAATGCGATTGCTCCCAATGGCGGAATCTGCTTTGTGAATCTGGCGCCCTGGGCAGAACGTAAAGACCCGGCGCTGCATGTCTCATCCATCATCAGTACTTTGCAAATGCGGTTGTTTGGCATCACCGATGGATTCTGCCTGGCGTTCGGTCCTCCGTCGATTCGCGGTCTGGGTAACACCGGCGGTTTTGAACTGCGGCTCCAGGATCGCGGCGGCGCCGGCCTGCAGGCCCTCGAAAAAGCGGCCAACGACCTGCTGGCTCAAGCCAGTGCCAGCCCGGTGATGACACGATTGAACAGCACCTTCCGGGCCAGTGTGCCCCAATTGTATGTGGACATTGACCGCGTGAAGGCCAAAAGCCTCGGTGTTCCGCTGAGCACCGTGTTTGATACCCTCCAAACCTATCTGGGCAGTACGTATGTTAATGATTTCAACCTGTTTGGGCGAACGTTCAAGGTGGTCGCTCAGGCAGACCGGGAATTTCGTGCCACCGCCGACAGCATTGGTCAGCTCGAGGTTCGCAATGCACAGGGCCAGATGCTGCCGCTGCGGACGCTGCTGATGGTTCAGGATACGGTTGGCCCGCAGCTTGTTACGCATTATAATTTGTACTCGTCCACAACCATCACCGGCGAGGTCAATCCCGGGTTCAGCTCCGGCCAGGCCATCGCAGAGATGGAACGGCTTTGCAAAGAAATACTGCCGTCCAATATCGGCTATGAATGGTCGGGCATGAGTTATCAGGAAATCCGCGCCGGCAACCAGGCCCCGATTATCTTTATGGTGGCAGCGCTGTTCTCATTCTTGTTCCTGGCTGCTCAGTATGAAAGCTGGATGATTCCGCTGGCGATTGTATTTGCCGTGCCGTTGGCACTGCTGGGAGCGGTCTCGTTTACCTGGCTGCGGGCGTATGACAACAATATCTATACACAAATTGGTATCGTGCTGCTGATAGGTCTGGCAACCAAGACCGCGATTCTGCTGGTGGAATTTGCCAAGACGTATCACGAGGAAGGACATGGTATCGAAGAAGCGGCCATCACAGCGGCCCGCCTGCGGTTCCGCCCGATTCTGATGACGGCACTATCGACCCTGATTGGTACGGTTCCTCTGGTGATTGCCACTGGCGCCGGTGCGGTAGCTCGAAGGGCTTTGGGAACAGCAGTCTTTGGCGGGATGCTGCTGGCGACTATTTTTGGTGTCCTGATGGTTCCGGTCTTCTATGTGGTGGTTCAGAAGCTAACCGAGATGATTCGTCCGAAAAAAACAGAGAAAGTATAATTGGCAGGGTGGATTCAGACCTGTCTGGTCTGGTGTCAATTCTGCCATAGTGGCAGTGATAGCGATTCATAACCGGCAGGCTCATCGTTGTATGGGCCTGTCCGTTTTTTTGTAAACCTTTTATATAAAACAAGATGCAGCGTATTAAATAGATATTGTCCAGGGTTTGGCACGTCGTTTGCAACTTTAGAGTCTTTCAAGTAGAGACGTTTGTTTCGACAGAAACAAGACCAATAAAATCGGAATAACATAGTATTGTTTTGAAAGGAGTAACACACAATGAACATCAGACCTTTGGCGGATAAGGTGATTGTTCAGCGGATCGAAGCGGAATCCAAGACGGCCGGCGGTATTGTTCTGCCGGATTCGGCCAAGGAAAAACCCCAGCGCGGAAAAATCATTGCCGTGGGTGAAGGCAAACTGCTGGATAACGGTAAACGCGGCGAGATGTCGGTGAAAAAGGGCCAGGAAGTCCTGTTTACCAGCTATGCCGGCACGGAAGTCAAGATTGACGGCAAAGAATATCTGATTATGGATGAGTCAGATATTATGGCCATTGTCGAAGCATAAATAGACATATGAGTTTTTGTTTGGCCGGCGGAAATAAGGAAATCATTCCGAATACCCCGGGCAAAGGACTCTGATAAAGACAGAATACAGGAGAAACAATAATGGCAGCTAAAAAAATAGCATTTGATACAGAAGCACGCGCGGCGATCCGCGAAGGCGTTCGCAAGCTTGCCCGCGCCGTCAAGATTACCCTAGGCCCCTGCGGCCGCAACGTCATTCTCGAAAAATCCTTCGGCTCGCCGACCGTTACCAAAGACGGCGTTTCGGTCGCCAAGGAAATCGAACTGTCTGACCCGTATGAAAATATGGGTGCCCAGATGGTTAAAGAAGTCGCTTCCAAGACCAGCAATGTCGCCGGCGATGGAACCACGACTGCAACCATTCTGGCCGAAGCCATTTTTGAGGAAGGGTTGAAAAATATTACTGCCGGGGCCAACCCGATGCAGGTCAAACGCGGCATCGATAAGGCCGTCGAGACCATTATATCGGAACTCCAGAAGATGTGCACCCCGATTGAGTCCAGCAAGCAGATCGAACAGGTTGCCACCTGCTCGGCCAACCAGGATGCCGAAATCGGCAAGACCCTGGCCCAGGCGATGGACAAAGTCGGCAAAGACGGCGTCATCACCGTCGAAGAAGGCCAGTCGCTGGATACCGTCGTAGACCTGCTGGAAGGCATGCAGTTTGATAAAGGCTATCTGTCACCGCACTTTATCACCAATCCCGAAGAGCGCGCCTGCGTGCTGGAAAAGCCCTTTGTGCTGATTTATGAAAAGAAAATCTCGGCTGTCAAGGCGATGGTGCCGGTGCTGGAGCAGGTTGCCAAGGCCGGTCGTCCGCTGCTGATTATTGCCGAAGACGTCGAAGGCGAAGCCCTGGCGACATTGGTGGTCAACAAGCTCCGCGGCGTGCTGAATATCTGTGCGGTCAAGGCCCCCGGCTTTGGCGACAGACGCAAAGCCATGCTGCAGGATATCGCTGTCCTGACCGGCGGCGAAGCCATCTTCGAGGATCTCGGCGTGCAGCTCGAAAATGTCAAGCTCAATCAGCTGGGCCAGGCCAAACGCATCACCATCGACAAGGACACCACAACCATCGTCGAAGGTGCCGGCAAGACCGGTGACATCAAGGGCCGCATCGAACAGCTCAAACGTGAAATCGATGCCTCAACCAGTGAATACGATATTGAAAAGCTTCAGGAACGCCTGGCCAAGCTGGCCGGCGGCGTTGCCGTCATCAAAGTCGGCGCGGCCACCGAAGCCGAAGTCAAGGAAAAGAAAGCCCGCGTCGAGGACGCCCTGCATGCCTGCCGCGCTGCGGTTGAAGAAGGCATTCTGCCCGGCGGCGGCGTTTCAACGCTCAAGTGCCTGTCGGCCCTGGACAAAATCAAAACCTCCGGCGACGAGCAAATCGGTGTCGATATTATCCGTCGCGCCGTCGTGGCCCCGATCAAACAGATCGCGACCAATGGCGGCCTCGATGGGTCCATCGTCGCCCAGAAGGTTATGGAGTCCAAGGAAAAGAACTTCGGTTATGACGCCGTCCGCAAGGAATACGGCGACATGATCAAGTTTGGCGTCATCGTCCCGACCAAGGTCGAACGCACGGCCCTGCAGAACGGCGCCTCGATTGCGTCGCTGCTGCTGACGACGGATGCGATTGTCAGCGAAATTCCCGAAAAGAAAGAAGCTCCTGCAATGCCCGGTGGCGGCGGCATGGGTGGCATGGGCGGAATGGGTGGTATGGGCGGCATGGGAATGTACTAAGCCGATTAATCACTGCGTGGAGCATAAGCGCCACGATACTATACATTTTCACCCGCGGGCCTGGTTTTTGCCAGGCCCGTTTTATTCGGAGATTGACGAACAGGAGCCGTACTTGCCAGCGAAGTGGATCACTGCTTGAAATAATTTCGGTCTATGAACCGGTTCTGCCGCCAAACAAAGATTTGCAAAATAAGCAGGAAGTCGGTATAAAGCTACGGGTTTTGGTATATAGAACGAGACAATAATTATCGACGTGGAGAGTTTAAAATGTTCGAAAAGCTTGAAATGGCCCCGGCTGACCCGATTCTGGGGCTGACAGAGGCGTTTAACAAGGACCCCAATCCCAACAAAATCAACCTTGGTGTGGGGGTCTATAAGGATGAAGCGGGCAGCACCCCGATTATGAACTCCGTCCGCAAGGCGGAAAAACTCCTCGTCGATACCGAAAAGACCAAAAGCTATCTGCCCATTCCCGGCGCTCCGGCCTACGGCAAGGTCGTCCAGGAACTGGTCTTCGGCAAAGGCAGCAAGGTCATGGCCTGCACCGCCCAGACCCCCGGCGGAACGGGAGCTCTTCGCATCGCCGGCGAATTCCTCAAGAAACTCAAACCCAATGCCAAGGTCTGGGTCAGCGACCCGACCTGGCCGAACCATAATGGCGTCTTTGCTGCTGCAGGTTTCCCGGTTGGCAAATATGCCTATTATAATCCTCAGACCTGCAGCCTGAATTTTGATGGGATGCTCGCCTCGCTGAAGGGGATGACCCCGGGCGATATTGTTGTCCTTCATGCCTGCTGCCACAATCCCAGCGGGATTGACCCGACTGCCGAGCAGTGGAAGCAGATTGCCGCCGTTTCCAAGGAAAAAGACCTGTTCCCGCTGATTGACTTTGCCTATCAGGGCCTGGGACGCGGGCTGGAAGAAGACGCCGAAGGCGTGCGGATTCTGGCGGCGGCTGTGCCGGAGATGATTGTTTGCAGTTCATTCTCCAAAAACTTCGGCCTGTATAACGAACGCGTCGGTGCGGTGACACTGACTGCGGCAACCCAGGACGCTGTTGATAAGGCCTTCAGCCATCTGAAGATAACGATTCGCGTGATTTATTCCAATCCGCCGAGCCATGGCGGTTCGATTGTGACCACGATCATGAACAACCCCGAGCTTCGCAGGGAATGGGAAACCGAGGTGGCTGAGATTCGCCAGCGTATCAAACAGATGCGTGAACTGTTCGTATCGACCTTGAAGGCCAAAGGTGTTAAAAAGGACTTTTCTTTCCTGACGACTCAATATGGGATGTTTTCATTCAGCTGCCTCAGCGATGACCAGGTCAAGACACTCAAAGACAAATACGGCATTTATATCGTTGGCGGCGGACGCATGAATGTGGCCGGGATGACAAAGGCCAATATGGAACCGCTATGCAATGCAATTGCCGAAGTGCTGAAATAAGCTGCGGTTACGGATTGGGCCAAACAAACTGTTGTGAAAAAACGTACAAAAGTCAGGGGTTTGAAGAAATACGTCAGATCTCTGACTTTTGCGTTTATACCCAACGGGTATGATTATTACGCGGCGGCCACAGGCCGCTTTTATGCCGCGCGTATTCACTGGATTAAGTTACCCTACATAGCCGCGGTGATAAAGTTGTTGCTGGAAGCTGGCGGCTGATAGCTCTTTAGCCGCGACGAGACAGAAAATTTCAAGTAGAATCAGTATAAAACGGATTTTGTTTAAGGAGCGATATCATGTTTCGATTTTTCTTTTCCCGGCCGGTGAGTAATCAGATTTCCAGCACGCTGATTCGGGGCAGTATTTTCGGCGGGCTGTTTCTGATTGGTTTTGGTCTTTTGGTATTTGTTTTAAGGGATTTGTTTGCCTTTCTGGCTGCCGCGATATTTTTTCTGGCGGGATTCTCGGCTATCGGCTATGGAATCCGAATGTGGATTGTCATGTACAAAATCGGAAAAAACGATAAAGCATACCGCGATAATGTAACAATTCGCTATGAAGATTGACGCAGAAACAGGTGTCAGTAGCGTCTTTTTGCGAAAAAAAGTGCAAAAAATCGATTAAAAATGTGAAAAATACGTAGTTTCCACAATAGAAATGTACCCCGCCAATCTTGTACAATAAGCACAGATTGGAGGACACCCGCTGGGCTTGCTTGTTTTTTGATTGGCGGCAGGGAGCAGGGGAAGAATGCAAGGGGGTTCTTCCTTTTTTCTTTCTTGCTGACAATTCCTTTTCGCTTGAAAAAAGCACATATTTCTGCGACACTGCCGGTGTGAAATTTAGGCAATTTATTCCTTGTTAACAGCCCTGTTTTCGCAATGAATTGCATTGTCCATTGATGTCAGATTGGGAGTTATTATGGGTTTTTTTTCAAAGACAGTACAATATATTAAGGAACACCTGAGCAAGACCCGGCAGAAGATCAGCACCAGTCTGTCGGCGGTTTTAACCTTTGGTCGAAAAATTGACGAGCAGCTTCTGGATGAGCTTGAGCAGACGCTGATTGGCGATGATATCGGGGTTGAGACGACCGAACGGCTGATGAACGATATCCGAACAGCATGGAAGGCCGGCAAGGTTAAAAGTGCCGAGGAAATTGTGCCTTTTCTCAAGGAACAGATGAAAACCTATTGGCCCGCTCAGGACCGACAGCTCAAGCGGGCCGAATCCGGCCCGACGGTCATACTTGTTGCTGGGATCAATGGTTCGGGTAAAACGACCAGTATTGCCAAGCTGGCGCACATTCTGAGCCAGAATAATAAAAAAGTTGTGGTTGCGGCCTGCGATACCTTCCGGGCGGCGGCGGTCGAACAGCTTAGTATCTGGGCCGAGCGAATCGGTGTGCAGATTGTCCGGCATCAGCAGGGTTCGGACCCTGCGGCTGTGGCGTACGATGCCTGTCAGGCAGCATTAAATCGGAATGTGGATTATCTTATTCTGGATACAGCAGGTCGGCTGCATACGCAAAAACATCTGATGGATGAGCTGGGCAAGATTCGCGGCGTTGTGGTTAAGCAAATCCCCGGCGCTCCGCATGAGGTGCTTTTGGTGCTGGATGCCACGACCGGCCAGAATGCGATTATTCAGGCCAAGATGTTTTCTGAGACGGTTCATGTCAGCGGCATTTTCCTGGCCAAACTGGACGGGACCGCCCGTGGGGGAATTGTGATTGCGATTAAAGATATGCTGGATATTCCCGTCAAATTTATAGGCTTGGGCGAAAAGCCTGAGGATATCGCTGAATTCGACCCCGATGAATTTGTCGAGGCTCTGTTTGCCTAAAAAAACAGCCGGCGTATATCAGTTATATCATATAGACAAATGCTATATAAATGGTATATATCTATATATATTATTATCCTATACTGGTCAGTAGTTTCACCGATTTGATATTAGGGATAAAAAAAGAAAGCGGCGGTAAGGAGGCAACCGCCGCTTTGCAGGTCCAGGTTAAAGAACCTGGCTTTAGGAGGAGGAGGGTAATGTCTTATTGCTCCTGATATATCATACGATATATTGCTATTTTGGTTCAAGAAAAATTTCCAAAAAACATTATAAACCTATTTATTTAAATAGTTTATCATTATTTGCAGAGCCATTTTTTCGCATTTTCTGCTCAACGGGATAAAGGCCCATCAGAACGATAATAGCCAGAATGACTGTGGCGGCAGATAATCCGTAAAGCCTTGCGCCACAAGCAATTCCAACTGCAGTAACCAGCCAGATGGTGGCTGCTGTGGTCAGTCCCTGGACATTGCCCTGCTGATGGATTAGAACCCCGGCCCCAAGGAAGCCAACGCCGGTTACGACCCCCTGAATTACTCTGGTTTCGGCATCCGGGTTATTACTGATATTCTTGGCGATCAGAGTGAATGCGGCGGCCCCCATGCATATCAGCATATTCGTGCGTAATCCAGCCGGTTTCTGATGTATTTCGCGTTCGATGCCGATAATCCCACCATATACCAGGGCGGCTAAAAGAGGAGGCAGATAGCTTAAAAGCCCGGTAATGGCCGCCATTTCCTTAAAGTCATTTATTAATGCATCCATAGTTTGTCCAGATTTGTTCTTCTAAGCCATGATATTGTTATTATTGCATCGACCAGTTGTTGTTTTGACAAAAGGAGGATTTTATTCATTTTGTAAGATGTTTTTTCAAATAGAGTTATAGATAAAGTGAAAAGGTCTTTAAAAAAGTGCTTGCGTTGTGTTCGGGTTTTATATATCATTAAGAC
>JAFGQP010000030.1 GCA_016935635.1 Sedimentisphaerales bacterium | reverse complement strand
TTACCGGAACCGTTTTGACCTTTATTGCCGCCACGCCCATTGCCTTTTTCCCCGGTACCGTTGTCTTGTTCGACTGCATTGGGATTTCTATGACCTTCACCCTTTCCTTTGCCATGACCGTATCCATTTTTTCCTTTAGGGCCGCCATGTCCATTGATGCCTTGAGCGCCACCACGATGGCCTTTGCGACCCTTACCAACTTCTTTATTGGGATTCAACTGGCCCTTACCGTTCTTACCCTGGGGGCCGCCGTTTCTGCCAACTCGACTGTTTTGGGGCGATTCAGAACCCGCAGTCCCTTTGCCGTTGATGACTTGAGGTCCTTTTCCACGGGCAGGACTGTTGTTTTCAGGTGCTGCCATAGCCAGAGGGCTCAAAATAAAAGCAGCGATTACCACCATGATCATTCGTCTGTTCGTTTTCATTAGTAGTTCCTTTCGCAATAGAATTATTTGAGTATTGATTGTCGTTGCTTTTACCTTATATTGCTTGTAAAGTGAAAAATGGGGACAAAAAAATATTTTTTATTGAGTACCGATAAAAACCAATATTTTGATAAATTTGTAACCGTTGACATTATTTAACAGATTAAGGAGGATATTTATTCTTGTTCCAGTGAGAGGTCCAGGTTTATCAGTGCCTTAAAGAACTGCTGGATCGTTGTGTACGACATATGGCATGACCCTTTCATAAAGGCCGTTGCTGCAGTCATATCCGCACCCAGAAGACCCCCTTTGACCGGCTCGAAAAACTCACGGTACTATCCCGAACATCTGCGGCTGATTCACTATGTGGACATCAAGCTCAACAAACGATTCTTTTTCCTGACGAACAACTTCAGCCTGTCGCCCTTGACCATTGCCCGATTGTACAAGTATCGCTGGCAGATCGAACTGTTTTTCAAATGGATCAAACAGCATCTTCGGATCAAGGCTTTTTACGGCACCACACCCAATGCCGTCAAAACGCAAGTATGGATTGCCGTCAGCGTCTATGTCCAGATCGCCATAATCAAAAAGGAACTGCAGATCGACCGCAGTCTGGCCGAAATCCTGCAAATTCCCAGCATTGCTCTTTTCGAGCAAGTCTTGCTAAAACAAATACTTACGGAGATTTCTATGCAAAACGAAATTGCTCAAAATCATAACCAATTATTATTATTCAACTTATAACGGGACAGTAGTGAAATTTCTCCCCCACACAGCCTGCAGCTTTGGGGCATACTATTAATATGTTCTATATACAGAGTATCCTTAAAGTATAGAATTACGTAAGTCTCTTGTTTAAAAGAGCATATTTCAGTTTTATTGCCAGGTAGTCGTCATTAAAATAGGTTTGCATGCAAAAAATAAAATAAATATATGTAAGAATATCTACTCCTTTGCATAGTAATAATGAAATACGCTGATGTGTTGAATATCTGGGTAAAAGACGCCTGAAAGCAATTGGAAAATGAATGGCTTATTCAAATGAGAAAATAATGGAAGAAGTTGCTGTTTTTTGGACAAATGCACAACCAGTGGTGTATGCATTTGTTCTGTCTGTTGTGCCTCGATTTCAGGACGCTGATGACATCCTTCAGCAGGTCGCAGTTACTGTGGTAAAAAATTATAATAAATATGACAAAAAATGCTCCTTTGTTGGATGGGCTATTGGCATTGCCAAAAATGAGATTCTGATGCATCGACGAGAGTTTTTAAAAAATAAGTTCATGTTTGATTCAGAGCTGATTGAGAAAATTGCTGCAGCACATGAAAAGGAACCAGTAAAAATTAGTAATATCCGGCAAGCGTTGGATGTTTGTATGAATAATTTAAAGGGACGCGGGAAGCAGGTTTTAGAAATGCGATATCGAAGTGAACTAAGTATCGCTCGCATTGCCCAAATACTTGGCATGACTCATGGTTCTGTTTATGTACTACTGCACAGAGTTCGTGTGGCTTTACAGGCATGTATTGATAGGGAGATGTTAGCTGGAGAGCGTGATAATGGTTGATTCCGAATTCTTAGTCAGCTTGTTCTTTTACGGTGACGATGCTTTCACACAGGAGCATCGGGAACAACTTTCAAACTGGCTCCAACAGTCCCCCGAAAATATGTCGCAATTTGTTCGCGCGGCATATCTGCATCAAGCTGTCCATGAACATGTTGCGAATAAGGAGCGAATCTTGCTTGAAGAGAGTGCTTTAGATAAGCAAAATTTTGATTATGCTTATTGGACCACAATCGGTGAGCATGAAAAAATGGCTCCTGCGATTCCGAAAGAAGAATCGCGGCCGGAGTTAATTCAGAAAGTTGTTTACCCTCCTCAAGTAAAACGCAAGATGGCGAAAATCCATAAATTGACTTTCGCCGCATGTGCTGCAGTCATATTATTTTTTGTTTATCTGTATTTTGCTCCACTGCCGTCATCCAGCATAGAAGTTGCGACGCTTGTTGACCAGATGGATGTTCAATGGGGCCAGTCCTGGATGGCGCTGGACACAGGCAGTCGCTTATGGACGAATCAAGGGCGATTGAGTTTGCAAAAAGGGATTATAAACATTTTGTATGATGATGGTGTATCTGTGTTGGTTGAAGGTCCTGCGTCTTTTGAAATTGACCAATCAAGGCTTTGGCTCGATTATGGACGTTTGTACAGCCGGGTTTCTGAAACGGGTTTGGGTTTTACGGTTAAAACTCCCACTTCGCAATTTATTGACATGGGGACTGAATTTGGAGTGCAGGCGGATGTCAACGGTTCCTCTGAACTGCATGTCATGAAAGGAAAGGTTCAGCTTTTTGCAGGTACAGGTAATGCGGGTAAGTTCGGTAAAATGACCACTCAGGGCCATGCAGTCCGGTATGATTCATATCACGGTCATATTCAAGATATTCCAATAAAAACCGATGCTTTTGTTCGTACTGTTGACTCTAAGAAGCAGGTGGTCTGGAGAGGACAGGAGTATATCGATCTTGCGGATATTGTGGGCGGGGGCAATGGATTCGGGACCGGAAAGTATGGATATATTGTGGACCAGTTGAGCGGCAATATTATTCCAAAACCAACTATATATCCTAACAACCAGATCAGAAAAAAAAGCGATTATACAGTTTGTAATTCCAGTCCACTTATCGATGGAGTCTTTGTGCCCGATGGAGAAAATGGTCCCGTTCAAATTAGTACTCGGGGGGATCTATTTCCGGATTTCCCGGATACCTCGGGGGAATGCTGGATTGGAATTCAAAATGGAACTACGCATCAAATCGTAGGAGAAATAAAGGAACACTTCTTGAGTCTGAATGGGGTAGAATATGGGACGCCTCAAAAAGCCGCAGTTTTTTTACATGCTAACCAGGGAATTACATTCGACCTCGAACAGATTCGTCAATCTGTTCCGTTTGCAAACATCGACCGTTTTACATCTTTGTGCGGCTTATCCGATACCATCTATGAGCCATCCATGTTTGCGAACGGAAAAGCTCCTTATTCTCGAGAGGCGTCGTATTCGCCGCCAGGTCATTTTTGGGTACTTGTGGACGGCGAACTACGATTTTCTACAATTGTACAATCGCCGCTTGACAACGCGGTATCGATTGATGTTCCCATTTCTGCGAAAGATCGATTTCTGACGATTGCTGCAACGGATATTAATAAAGATTATGCATTTGTCTGGACCTTGTTTGCTGAACCCAAACTGCATTTGAGTAATATGAAGTGATCAATTGCAGTATTCAAGATTGTTTTTGATTTGCGAGGGAAATGTATTCGAATTTGTAATGAGATATTCGCTGTAATGTGAGTCGTAGAATCAATTTAATATTAACAATTTATTTTGGAGGTAGTGAAAGATGAAAAGTACAATGTTTTTGATGGTTGGAATGGTTGTGGTGCTTGGAAGTCTGTCAATAGGTGCAGTGATTTCGGATAATTTTGATACCGATCATAATTATCTGGTTGACGGCACGGCCGGAACCGTCTGGGACGGATTTGTTTACAATAACGGCGTTTCTGCGACTCAGGACACTGTTGTCACAGCTGCGGCTGCGACAGGCGGCGCCTTGAATTTGCAGTCAAGTTTGGGCAACTGGGAAAATGCGGACGATGACGGTCTGCTCCTTTATATGGATGTTGCTGCCGGAAGTGATTTTGTAGCAGATGTTTACATCAGTGCTTACACCTGGGCATATTATCACGACACCGGGCTCATGGCTCGCGCGAGTGACGTTGCCTCTATCGACTATGTTATGAGTCGTTATTTCAACCAGTGGGATATTGATAATGCTATTCGCAGTGTTGATGGCGGTTCGACATTTAATACTAATGGGACCGGAGATCCTGTGATGCCGTATCTTCAGCTTGAAAAGGCTGGTTCGCTGTTTACAATTCGTGCCAGCGCTGACGGCATTACTTATATTGACATGGGTTCTGTTGACCGCCCTGATATGGCAAACGTGGCGATGCAGGTGGGTATTTACCAGGCCACTTTTAGCGGTGAAACCGGTAACGTAACATTTGATGATTTCTCTCTGAATGTTGTTCCGGAACCGGCTACGCTGGCTCTGCTGGGTCTGGGCGGCCTGGTTCTCCGTCGCCGGAAGTAATTTGTGCTTAAAAATGATTATGGCTTCCGGAAACATTCGGCGTTTCCGGAGCCATGATCATTCGTTTTTGAACGGTTGTGCATGCGGCTCGTATAAAAAATGGATCGATTTATTTTGCAATGTGCGAAATGTTGAATCAACAAACAAAAAACTATTTAGGAGATGTTACAATGAGAACAAGTATTGGTGTTTTGGCTGTCTTATGCCTGGCTCTCTCCGCCGTTTCCCCTGCCGCTGTGATTTCTGATGATTTTGGTACCGACCATAATTATCTGGTTGACGGTGTGGCCGGAACGATCTGGGACGGCTTCATTTATAATGCCGGCCTGGATGCTACGAAGAACACAGTTGTTACGGCGGCGGCGGCTACCGGCGGGGCTCTGAATTTACGGTCCAGCAACGGCAGCTGGGAAAATGCGGCTGACGACGGGTTGTTTTTGTATATCGATATTGCTGCGGGGCTGGACTTTACGGCCAATGTGTATGTCAGCGACTATACCTTCATTGAATATCATGATACAGGTTTGATGGCACGCGTGGCTCCAGGAACGACAGAAAATTATATCATGGCCCGCTATTTTGGTGCTTACGGCGTTGACAATGGGTTGCGAAGTGTTGACGATAATAGCACTACAAATGCCAATAGTCCTGTCCCCGGATTGATTCCTTATATCCAGCTTAAGAAGTCCGGTTCATTATTTACGATCCGCGGCAGCATGGATGGCGTGACCTATACGGATCTCCATACTGTAGACCGTCCAGACATGGCTAGCCAGGCGCTTCAGGTGGGTATTTACCAGGCCACTTTCAGCGGGAACACAGGCAATGTTTCATTTGATAATTTCTCGCTTGAGTTTGCCAGTGATGTCTCTATGAATCCAAATCCTGGAAACGGCGAGACATTGGTCCCGATCAACACGTTGCTATCGTGGGACGCACCTCTTGACTACACGCCGGTTGGTTACGATGTCTATATCGGCACCGATCCGAATTTGAAAGGTGCCTCTGAACTTGGCTGGACAGGTACAAGCATTAATCCGGCTTCAGACATGGGGTATGCTTTAAGCAATGAGATTACTTACTACTGGCGTGTGGATTCCCTGGAACCCAACAGTCTCGGTGCAATTGTGCATACAGGGAATATATGGTCATTTACCACCACACCCGCAAAGCCGATTATTACCAAGGATCCGGTCAGCCGGACGGTTCCTGCCGGCACTCAGATTGATCTGAGTGTTGCAGCCCTGAATACCGACACCTATACCTGGTATCAGTCTGCCGATGCAGTTGTGGGTGATGATACGCAGGTCGGAACCGGCAATCCTCTCTCGCTGACCATTAATGGTGTTGCCGAAGAGGGCTGGTACTACTGCGTGGCTTCCAGTCTTGCAGGCAGTGATACCTCTCTTGTGGTCCGTGTGATGTCAGAGCGGTTGGTCGGTTATTGGGACTTTGAAGGGGATCTGGCTGACAGTGTTCCTGCCGGTCCGACACATGATGGTACCGCGGCTGACCCGAATTTCGCGCCGGGAGTTCCGGGGCTTGGATCGCAGGGCTATCAGTTCTTCGGCGATGGTCGTGTTGTGACGATTGCGGAGAGTGCCGATTACTTCAATTTCTATCCGCAAGGGATGACGGTTTCCTGCTGGGTAAAGGGTCAGAATCCTGCCATCTGGGATACGCTCATCTCCAAAGAGTATGAACGCGAAATCAATTATTGGGATGCAAAAGGATTCTTCTTGGCACGCACAGATGCTGGTGCGGGTGGATTTGGAATTCGTCCTTCAGAGGTTGTCTCCGCCAGCGGTTTGGTGACCGTGGCAGACTGGCATCACTTAGCGGGTGTACATGACTCTGTTGCGGGTGTTATCCGCATTTATGTAGACGGTCAACTGCGTGGTCAGGCATCTGCTTCGGGCTTCAACAGCCCCAATCTGGCTCCGCTGATCTTTGGCGCAGAAAGCACAGACGGGACGGTTGGATCATCCTCTGCAACGATTGATGATGTGAAAATCTACAATTACGCTTTGGATTCGAGTGTGATTGCACAGCAGTACGTGGACGTAATGGGGGGTTATATTTGTGTTGATGGTCTTCTGCCCGTTGCTGACTTGTCGGGAGATTGCCAGGTAACCCTTGATGATCTCGCGATTTTGGCTCTACACTGGTTAGAGAGCAATCGTGTTGAGTAATTCCTCGTTTGGAGTTTTTTGGTAATCAATTGGGAACCGCCTCAAACAGGCGGTTCCCATTTCAAAAAAAGCTTGGAAGCATATTTGGAAAAGAGAGAATGGAAATGAAGAAAAGGCAAGTAAACCCAAAAGCATTTACTCTGATTGAGTTGTTAGTGGTGATTGCGATTATCGCTTTATTGCTGGCAATTGTGATGCCGGCCTTAAACCGGGTTAAACAGCAGGCTGCCCAGATTCCCTGCGGTGCTAATATGCGAGCGATCGCCCAGGCTTTTCATCTGTACCAGGAGGAGAATGGCGGATATCTGGTATGCTCTCTTGCTTGGTTTACCCCTGCAGAGATGAGGCAGTATGCTCAAAGCGGCACGGTGAGTAAGGGACGTGACTGGGTTGCCTGCCCGATTGATAAAAATGGTGCTGCAAAAAGGGGGCGAACTGAGGCAACGATTGAATATGAATTGAATGGCATAAAAGCTGGAAAAATCTGGCCCTACCTTGACCAAGAGGAGACCTATCACTGTCCGGCGGACAAACGAGCAGTCAAAACGGGTCTTGGATATCGAAGTTATTCTATGGTCGCCACGATCTTGTCTGACTATCCGCCGTTAGTCACCGGTGCCCATGCTATTGAGAAAATGAGTGAAATTACAAATCCCAGCGGTAAATATATTTGCGTTGAAGAAACGGATGAAGAATGGGGATGGAATGCCGGGTCATGGGTCATCGATATAACCAATAAGAGATGGTATGACCCGGTCGCCGGATGGCATACGGAGGGGGCGACATTGTCGTTTGCCGACGGTCATATTGAAAAGCGAAAATGGCAGGACAAACGTACGAATGATTGGCTGCAGAATCAACCGCAAAAAGGCGGCAATGCCGCAGGAAGAATGATCGATCATATATCCCCTACGCGGAATCTCGATATGGACTATATGCTTCAAAACATACCGTATCACCGGTAATACTTTATTATTGCGAATTTAGGATTACAAATCCTCGTCGGGTTGTTATGGGTAGCTTTGTGGCAGCAAATTGCGATATGTAAGGCATGATATGGCTGCCTCAACTATATAAAACATACAGACACTGCTCTACGAAAAGGGACGTGTCTGTTTTTGCAAATGAAGTTATATACCTATCGGGTAAGGTTATTTCGAGAGCAAAAGAAGAACGTGGTTGACGCTGCTGTACTTAGCCGCGCCGAACCGGAACATTTCAAATAAGATCAGTATAACAAGAATAAAAGACTGAATATTCGTGGAGGGGTTTATGTGTCTGAGAAATATGTCCGTAATTATAACAATACTTTTCGTGCTTGGGTGTTCTTCATTCGGTGCAGTGTATACCGATACCTTTGATGTTGACCATAATTATCTGGCTGGGGGCACATCCGGGACGGTCTGGGACGGCTTTGTTTACAATGACGGCACGGGTGCAACTCAGAATGCCGTCGTCAGTGTTGCCGCTGCTACAGGCGGCGGCTTGAACCTGAAGTCCAGAAACGGCAACTGGGAGCAAGGAGATGACGATGGTGTGCTGCTTTATATCGATGTCCCTGCCGGCCATGATTTTGTGGCTGAAGTCTATGTCAGTGGTTACACCTATGTTAATTATCACGATGTTGGACTCATGGCTCGTGTTGCAGGAACAAAAGATTATGTAATGCATCGTCATTTTGGTGCGTTTGGCATCAATAATAGAATTCGCAGCACCAATGACGGGATTACCGACAATAATTTTCCTTCGTCTGCCACTCTGTCTCCCTATCTGCAGCTTGAAAAGGCAGGCCCACTGTTTACTATCCGTGTCAGTTCTGACGGCATTACGTATACTCCTGTTGGTTCTGTAAGCCGCGGGGACATGATTGGCGTGCCGCTGCAGGTGGGGCTGTATCAGGCCACTTTCAGCAATAATACCGGTAATGTAAAATTTGATGATTTCTCGATTGATATTTACGAGGAAGGTCCTATTGAAAAGACAACCTATTGGCCTAATGACTTCAATAATTATCCGGAGGTTACCGCTGAGCTTTCAGCCGAATCTGATAACTTTGTGATCTACTGGGGCGAAAAGTGCGGCCTTGACCCGACAACCGCTTCGGAACCTTGGTTGCGATTTAATCCTTCCGATGTACTGGCGATGCTGGAGGGTTTTTATGACACCTATATCAACCAGCTTGGTTTTTTGGATGACAGCTTGGGCAACATCAGTCTCTACAAGTTTATTCTTGTGATGAATGACACCTGGAACAATGGCAACTGGGGGGGGTGGGCATTCGGCGCACATTATGATAATGTGATCGGTGCGATGTGGATTCATCCGGCGGGCTGTCAGCCGCCCAGCGGCGTTGTGGCACATGAATTTGCCCATGCCCTGCAATGCCAGAGTTTCATC
>JAFGQP010000244.1 GCA_016935635.1 Sedimentisphaerales bacterium | reverse complement strand
TGCGAAGAAATCTTCAATGTCGAGGACTCGACGATCACGTTTCTGCAGGATGTGCTGACTGAAGTGCTTGAGCTGTTCCCGTCGAAATTCATTCATATCGGCGGCGATGAAGTCAACAAGGGGCCGTGGAAGAATGACCCTCGCGCTCAGGCTCGTATCAAGGCACTGGGCTTACAGAATGAAGAGGAGCTTCAAAGCTGGTACATCAAGCAGATGGATGCGTTTCTGGCCGAGCGCGGCCGACGGCTGGTCGGCTGGGATGAGATTCTCGAAGGCGGTCTGGCCCCCGGCGCAACGGTGATGAGCTGGCGCGGCGAGGCAGGCGGCATCGCTGCGGCCAACGCGGGCCACGATGTCGTGATGACCCCCGGCAGTCATATGTATTTTGACCATTATCAGGGCGCCCCGGAAACAGAGCCGTTTGCTATCGGCGGTTTTACCTCGGTAGAAAAAGTGTACGGGTATGAACCGATCCCCGCCGCCATCGAAGCGGACAAGGCCAAACACGTTCTCGGCGCCCAGGCTCAGATATGGACGGAGTACATTTTGAATTCCGATCATGTTGAGTATATGGCGTACCCCCGCGCCTGTGCCCTGGCGGAGGTGGACTGGACACCGGTGGACCAGAAGAATTATGACGCCTTCAAAGCCCGCCTGGCCGACCACGTCAAGCGGCTTGAGATTCTTAACGTGAATTTCCGCCCGCTGGACAAACCATAACCTTGTGAAAATGTGTATCTAAGCAGGCAAATTGATGCTGCTGTCATAGCGTACTGTCTTTCTTCGGATAGTGGTGTGCCGAATGACGACGCATTGCAGTAATTGTTGTTCACCCTGTACTCTTCATACAGGGCAGCAGAACGATTAAAAGATCAACCACTCCCCTGCAAAGAGAAGCAAGTCCTCCAATTGGACTGAACCGTCCCCATTCAGATCCGCTTGACTGCAGGGTATCCCGGTGCACTCGGCTTGCTGCCAGCACTGTGCAAGGAAGTTAAAATCATCGAGATTAACCCCTTCGGGGCAGACGATGTCGCCGGGCGAAAATTGCCAACTCAGTTTTGGATAGGCTGTGCCATCGTCACACAGCCGCCAATAATCATTTGTTCCGTTGGCCGTTTCATTGGCGAAATCCCAGCCTGCATCAATATAGGTTGAAAGAGTCTGCATAACCTCCGTTTCCCGCCCTGTACCCATGGCACTGACATAAATGTGTGAGATATCAGTATCCCAGAAATTGCCGCGATCTTCGTAATTATCGTCAATCAAGACATAGCCGCATAAGCCGCCCACTTTAACATCTCCCGTCAATTGACCGGTCGCATAGCAGTGAATCACTTTTCCGCTACTGTTAAGGCCGACCAGACCGCCCCGATATTCCGGACCGCTGACCGCTCCTGTAGCATAAACATTCTCGAGTCTGGCCGGAGATGAAAGAAATCCCACCGCGCCGCCCAGATATTCAATACCGCTGACGGAGCCGGTGCTGTAAGATGCCAATATGGTTCCCCTGCTTATACCCGCCAACCCGCCGGCATATCGATTGCCGGCAACTGTGCCTGTGGCGCAGCAGCGCTGCACGATAGATTCTTCGCGAATATAACCCACCAATCCACCGCAATAATCGCTTGTGGAAGAAACAGCAGCAGATGAGAAAGAATCCAAAACCGTTGCTTTATCGTTGCGGCCCACCAATCCGCCGACATATTTTGTGCCTGAAACGGTACCGGCAGCGGAACTATTTGTTATGCTGCAGTTACTGTAACCGGCAAGACCGCCGATCTCATCAGCGGTTCCCGTTACATTACCTTCAGCATGACAGCGGAAAAGCGATCCTTCATTGTCGCCTGCGAATCCGCCGACGTAACTTGCGCCGCTGACGTTGCAGTGAACATAGCAGTCGGCTATCGGACCGTAATTGCTTCCTGCAAATCCGCCGACATATCTTTCTGTGCCGCTGACGGTTCCGGTTACACTGCAGTTTGTAATATACGGCGTCCCATTATATGCGACAAATCCACCGACATGCTTACGGCCTTTAATGTTAACATTCAGAACATGGAGATTTTTGATCTGAGCTGAACCGCTGATATACCCGAACACGCCGACTGTCTCAGCAGAAGGTAAATCGATTGTCAGATTTTCGAGTGCAAAATTTTGGCCGTCAATAACTCCGAGAAACGGATCGTCATAGGTACCGATCGGAGAAACGACCATTTGGTTCATATCGATATTCGCTGTCAGGCGAAAATGCAAGGCCCAATCATCCGGCGTAGCGCTAAGCCCCTGCCAATGCAGTGGATCTGAAATAAGATAAGGAGATTCTTCTGTTCCTCCGCCTCCGCCATAAACACCGCCGAACAAAACCTCGCAAAGACACAGCACGCACACCACCCCTGCAAGAGAAAAACTTTTCATACACTCCACCTCCTGAATTTTCAAATATGGAATACAATGACACCTTCCAAAAACATGCTGTCATTGTATAAAAATCCAAGAGATATGTCAAGGGTTTATCCAGTAAGTCTCTTTACCGCAAAGATTTACAGATATACTTTGTCCATCATGCGTGGAAAGGCGATGCACTGGCGAATGTGGCGCTCGCCGGTGATCCATGCGACGGTACGTTCGACGCCGAGACCGAAACCGCCGTGCGGCACTGAGCCGTATTTGCGCAGATCGAGATACCAGTTGTAGTCGGCGGGGTTATAGCCCTCTTCGTTGACGCGGCGCAGCAGATAGTCATAGTCATCTTCACGCACTGACCCGCCGATGACCTCGCCGAAGCCCTGCGGAGCCAGCAGGTCAAAGTTCTCCACCACCTTCGGATTGCTGCGGTCGGTCTTCATATAAAACGCCTTGGCTGAGCGGGGGTAGTGCGTTACAAATACCGGCTTATCATGCATCAGTGAAATGATCGTCTCATCCGAGCCGCCCAGGTCCTTGCCCCAGGTGAAATTAGCCGCCAGTTCGGCATGTTTGGGATTATTTTCAATCTTCGTGTCCAGTTCGGCGATCTCGCCGCGCAATTCCGGCAGGCGCCGGGCATTCTTTTCCTGCTGCCATTTTTTCAGGCCGCCCTTTTTGTCCGCCGCCTCAATCTGGGCCAGCTCGGCTTCCAGCGCCGCCTTCTGAGCCTTGAACTGCTCAAGCTGCTCGGCCAGAAATTTCACCGTCCGCTCGCTGGTCAAAATATCCACCGCATCGGAGTAGGTCAATCGCACAAACGGCGGCGTGATCTTTTCCAATCCCGCAATATCGGCTCCCAGCGTTTCCAGCTCCGCGCGATTGTCCTTGAGTACCCGCCCGACAACGCTTGACACAAAATTTTCCGCCAGTTCCAAAAGCCCCGGCAGATTGATAAACGCCACTTCCGGCTCGACCATCCAGAACTCCGTCAAGTGTCGCCGGGTCTTGCTCTTTTCGGCGCGGAACGTCGGCCCGAAGCAATACACCTTGCCGAAACTCATCGCCGCACACTCCAGATAAAGCTGGCCCGTCTGCGACAAAAACATCGGCTGACCGAAATAATCCACCTCAAACAGCGTCTGCTCGCCCTCCCCTGCGGCGGCCGTAAAGATCGGCGTATCGACCAGCGTAAAGCCGTTGTCGTTGAAGAACCGTCGGATCGCATCAATGACCGTATGGCGAATTCGCCCGATGCACCACGGCCGCTGGCTCCGCAGGTACAGGTGGCGGTTACTCATCAAAAATTCCACCCCATGCTCCTTCGGTGTGATCGGATATTCCACCGCCGGACAGATCGCCGCCGCGTCCGTCACCGCCAGCTCCACCCCGCCGGGCGACCGCGGCTCGGCCCGCACCAGCCCCGTCACCGTCAGCGACGACTCCTGCCCCAGCCGCTTAACCGCCTCAAACACCTCTTCGCTGACAGTGCCCGCTTCGATGACGCACTGACACAGCCCCGTGCCGTCCCGCACGACCACAAACAGCACCTTGCCGCTGGGCCGGCTGTTATACACCCACCCATTCAGCGTCACCGTTTGCCC
>JAFGQP010000243.1 GCA_016935635.1 Sedimentisphaerales bacterium | reverse complement strand
TTTTGCTGCTGAATGTCTGCCCCAAAGCCGATGGGACCATTACCGACGGTCAGCAGCAATTGCTTCGTGAAATGGGCCAATGGCTCAAAGTCAACGGTGAAGCGATTTATGCCACGCGTCCGTGGCTGATATACGGCCAGGGTCCCACCCGGATGACCAAAGGCGGCGGTTTTCTGGATACCATTCACTATACGCCCCAGGATGTCCGTTTTACCCGCAGCAAGGATGGCAAGACCCTGTATGCCATCTGCCTGGGCTGGCCCGACGGCGATTTCACCCTGGATTCCATGACGGTTCAGAATGCCTCCGGCGCCCGTGTATCGCTTCTGGGCAGCGATGCGGAGGTGTCGTATACGGTCAATCTTGATAAAAGCGTTACCATTCATACGCCGAAGCTGGGCGATTCTCAGCGACCCTGTAAATATGCTTACAGTTTCAAATTGGATGGTTTTGACATGACGGCTAATCCTTTTGCGACCTCGCAGGCGATTGTTCTGAAAGCCGAACAGGCGACGCTTGAAGGCGAGAAGATTGCTCTAGAAGAAAGGAATAACCAGACGAACATTGGTTTCTGGGACAATCCCAAAGACGCCGTGCACTGGCTGGTTCGTATTCCTGCGGAGGGGAACTATCTGGTTCGGGGCCGCTTTGCCG
This sequence comes from Sedimentisphaerales bacterium, assembly GCA_016935635.1. Classification (GTDB taxonomy): domain Bacteria; phylum Planctomycetota; class Phycisphaerae; order Sedimentisphaerales; family Anaerohalosphaeraceae; genus Anaeroglomus. The sequence goes on along the minus strand of JAFGQP010000243.1, from coordinate 3,599 downwards.
CAGCGTCAGGAGCTTCGCAATTGCTGCTGACCGCACAAGAAAATCAGCTCAAAATGTCTATTCCTGCATCTGGAAGCTGGGACAAACCTGTGACCGTTGACGCCGGCAAGTTGACCTTTGAGAAGCCGGGTATCTATCATCTAATTCTGGCTGCCGCCGATGGTTCGGCCTGGAAAGCCGTGAATGTCTGGGATATCCAGTTGGCCCCGGCCAATCCATAGTACTCAGCACAATGAAATAAGATACTCATGAAAAAAGGGAAAGCACAATGAGTCGAGTAAAATTATCGCTTTTAATCTCCATTTCAGTTGTGACAGTGCTGCTGCAGGGCTGTGCCTCGAAAGCAAAGCCCTTTGACGCGACATGGGAATCGCTCCAGCAGTATCAGGCCCCGGAATGGTTCCGCGATGCCAAGTTTGGTATCTGGGCTCACTGGGGCCCGCAGGCCGTGCCTGGACAGGGGGACTGGTATGCCCGGCGGATGTATCTCCAGGGCGATGGTGCGTATAATTATCACGTCAAAACCTACGGCCATCCCACCGAGTTTGGCTATAAAGACATTATCCCTCTCTGGAAAGCAGAAAAATGGGACCCCGATTACCTGATGTCGCTGTATAAAAAGGCCGGGGCAAAATATTTCGTCAGCATGGCCGTTCACCATGATAATTTCGACTTGTGGGATTCGACGTATCATCGCTGGAATGCAGTCAAGATGGGGCCGCAGCGGGATATCGTCGGCCAGTGGCAGGACGCTGCCGAAAAATACGGCCTGTATTTTGGTGTTTCTGAGCATCTGGCGGCCAGTTATACCTGGTTTACCTCCAGCCATGGCGCCGACAAAGACGGCCCCAAAGCCGGCGTCCCGTATGATGGCACCGACTCGAAATACTGGGACCTTTACCATCCCAAACATGATGAACCCTTTGGCAGCGGCGAAAAATGGTACGGTAAGAATCCGCAGTGGCACCTGACCTGGGATAAGCGAATACGCGACCTTCTGGACCAGTACCAGCCGGATTTACTCTATTCCGACGGTGGATTCCCCTTTGGCGAGGTTGGCAGGGGATTGGTCGCCCATTTCTATAATACCAATATGCAGCAGCACCGCGGCAAATTGCAGGCGGTTTACACCTGCAAGGAAATGGGCTCGGGCGAATTCAACCGCCAGGCCTGTGTGCAGGATGTCGAACGCGGGGCGATGCAGGATATTAATCCGCTTCCGTGGCAGACCGACACCTCCAATGGCGACTGGTATTACCGGACACGCGACCGCTATAAAACAACCGGGCAGGTCATTCGCCTGCTGGCCGACATCGTCAGCAAAAACGGCAACATGCTGCTCAATATCGTGCTCAGGCCCGATGGCAGCCTGCCGCCGGAGTCGGAAAAACTGCTGGCCGAACTGGGGCCCTGGATGGACATGAACGGCGAAGCCATTTATGGCACCCGTCCCTGGAAAGTCTATGGCGAAGGTCCGACCGTGGTCGGCGGAGGCCATTTCAAGGAAGATTATCCCTTCAAGGCCGACGATATTCGCTTCACCACCAAAGGCAATACGCTGTATGCCATTGCCCTCGGCGTGCCGACGGCGGACCTGAAGATCAAATCGTTGGCCGGTGTATCGATAAGCGATTGCCGCCTGGTTGGCAGCAAAGAAAAATTGCAATGGACACAGGACGCCGAAGGGCTGACCATCAAGCCCGTCAGCCAGTGGCCCTGTGACCATGCGGTCGTTTTTAAAATGAAAATCAAGCATTAATCAAGAATAAGGAGTTCCCATGAAAACTATGCGTGGCGCTATTCTGCCGGGCAACAGCACCGTCGAACTAAAACAGTTCCCAATACCGTACCCCGAACACGGCGAAGTTCTCATCAAAATGAAATCATCCACCATCTGCGGTTCGGACATTCGCTGCATCTATCATGAACATCTGGGCAAAGGCCCGGAAGGCTACCAGAAAGGCATGATTGCCGGTCACGAACCGGCCGGGCAGATTGTCGAATGCGGTCCGGGCTGCCGTCGATTCAAGACCGGCGACCGCGTGATTATCTACCACATCTCAGGCTGCGGGCTCTGTAATGACTGCCGGCGGGGGTATATGATCTCCTGCACCAGTGAAAAATACCGCCGGGCCTACGGCTGGCAGCGGGACGGCGGCATGGCCGAATACATGCTGGCCGAGGAAAAAGACCTTGTTTTTCTACCGGAACCGCTGACCTATTCCGACGGCGCCCAGGTCGCCTGCGGTTTTGGCACCGTTTATGAAGGGCTGGAAAAAATCGGCATCTGCGGCAATGACGCGGTGCTGGTCACCGGCCTTGGGCCCGTCGGGCTTGCTGCGGCGATGCTGGCCCGGGCCATGGGCGCGTCCAGAATCTACGGTATCGAAGTTCTGGACGAACGTATCGCCATTGCACAAAAAATGAACCTGTTTGACGCGGTGTTCAAGGCCGGACCGGACAATGTTGCCCAGATTCGCAGCCTGACCGGGGGGCATGGTGTCGAGCGGTCCGTCGATTGCTCCGCCAATGACAAAGCCCGTCTGACCTGTATCCAGGCCGCTCGCAAATGGGGGAAAATCGTATTTATCGGCGAAGGTGGGACTTGCTCTTTCCAGCCCTCTCCGGATATAATCCACGACCAGAAGACCATCTACGGCTCCTGGGTGACTAACATCTGGAGGATGGAAGAACTGGTCGAACGGCTGGTTCGGTGGAATATCCACCCCGAGACGCTGATTACCCACCGTTTTCCGCTGGACCGGGTCAGTGAGGCGTATGCCCTGATGGCCAGCGGCAAATGCGGCAAAGTGGCGGTGGTCTTTGACGAGGAATTGAAATAGGCAGAATCGACTTCCAAGGAAAGGTGAACGTATGGCCCAAACAAGCTCCGGAATCAGTACAAATCCTGTTTCGCATAAGGCTGTTATTCCCAAAGACATGATTTTTTCGTTTATTTTGGTTACGACCTTGTTTTCGCTTTGGGGTTTTGCCAATGATATCACCAACCCGATGGTCGCGGCGTTCAAGAATATCCTGTTAATCAGCAACTTCGAAAGTTCGCTGGTTCAGTTTGCCTTTTATGGCGGCTATTGTGTGATGGCCTTTCCCGCGGCCTTGTTCATCAAGCGGTTCAGCTACAAGGCCGGCATCCTGATTGGCCTTGCGCTTTATGCCGCCGGATGTCTGATGTTTATCCCGTCCGGCTGGATGATGGCGTTCTGGGCCTTTTTGCTGTCGTATTTCGTAATGACCTGCGGCCTGTCGTTTCTGGAAACCAGTGCCAATCCGTATATTCTGGCGATGGGGTCGGAGGAGACGTCCACCCAGCGCTTGAATTTTGCCCAATCCTTCAATCCCATGGGTTCACTGCTGGGTATGCTGGTCGCCCGAAATTTCATTCTTGCCAGGCTGGACAGCACCGATGAAGCAGGCCGCCGAGCGTTGCGAGAGACCGCTCCGGAACAGTTCAACACAATATGTCAGCATGATTTGTCTGTGATCATCAAGCCGTACCTCATTCTGGGGCTGGTTGTGCTGGTGGCCTTTGTTATTTTTGCAATAGCCCGCTTGCCGCGAAGCAAAGGGGAGGATGATAC
>JAFGQP010000242.1 GCA_016935635.1 Sedimentisphaerales bacterium | reverse complement strand
TACCTGTATCCCTGATTTAAGATTGCCAGACGGGGACGCGAGGGGTAAAATCGCCGGGACGTTACTATACCCAACGGGTATGATTATTCCGCGAGCAAAAGAAGCATCTGGTTGAAGCTGCTGTACTTAGCCGCGACGAAACGGAAAATTTCAAGTAAGATCAGTATATTATTTCAGGAGAAACAGATGACACACGGATATGGACGCAGGATTTGTGCACTGGGAATCGTACTGGTTGGCCTTTTGGCGTCTTGCATGGTGGGGCAGGAGGCGGCAAAAACCGAGGTCAACAAGTGGGAAAACGACATCCGGACGTTTGAGCAGTGGGACGCCAAGAATTCGTTTCCAAAGGATGCGGTGCTGTTTGCGGGCAGTTCGAGTATCCGGATGTGGGATACGGCAAAACTGTTTACGGAGTATCCGGTGATTAATCGGGGGTTTGGCGGGTCGCAGATTTCGGATGTGAACCTGTACGTCGAGCGGATTGTGCTGCCGTATCAGCCGAAGGTGATTGTGTTTTATTGCGGGGTGAATGATATCGTCGGGGGCGGGAAGGCACCGGAGTGGGTGGTGGCGGATTTCAAGCAGTTCCTTGCGACGGTGCATGCCGCCCTGCCCGAGACGCCGGTTATCTTTTTGTCGATTCGGCTGGGGCCGGCGTGGTGGCAGCATCATCCCAGGGCCGATCGCGTTAATGCCAGTATTCGGGACATGGCCCAGACACTGGAGTACCTGCATTATGCGGATGTAACGACGGGGATGATGGGTGCCGATGGGACGCCGGAGCCGAGCCTGTTTCTGGACGATAAGATTCATCTGACCGAACAGGGCAATGTCAAGTGGGCGAATTTGCTGCGGCCGATGCTGAAGAAGGTCTATGAGGCAGCAACTAAACAATAAATTCGAGACAAGAATATAAGAAGGAAAAATTTCAGATGAATGGATTCCCGCCCCACGCTTTCGCGGGGGCAGGCTCTCCGCGGGAATGACAAATTGACGGTTCAGCAAAGTCATTTGTTGAGCGCAAGAAAAAGGGGCGCATCCATGCGCCCCATAATGTATATTCATCTCTGACACAGCGGCTGACCACCGGGCCGCGTTCGATTATTCCTTCACGCGGGTGACGTATTCGCCGGTGCGGGTATCGACGCGGATCATCTCGCCGAGCTTGATAAACGGCGGGACGGAGACTTCCAGGCCGGTTTCGAGGGTGGCTGGCTTGTACTGATTGGTGGCGGTAGCGCCCTTGATTTCCGGGGCGGTATCGGTCACCTTCAGGTCCACCGTGTTCGGCAGAGAAATCTGGACGGGCTTGTTCTGATACATGCTGACCTGAAGCTGGGTGTTGGGCTTGAGGTACTTGGGGCCGTCGCCGAAGGCATCGTCATCCAGAGAAATCTGGTCGTAGGTCTCCAGATCCATCAGGATGTGTTCCGAGCCGGTCGAATACAGATATTCATAGTTGCGTTTGTCCAGATACGCATCTTCGAGCACCTCTTCAGCGCGGATACGGATGTCGCGGATGGAGCCGTCAACCAGGCTTTTGAGCTTGGTCTGATAGACAGCGCCGCCCTTTCCAAGTTTAACATGCTGATAATCTACAATCGAATAAAGGATATTATCGACCTTGATGGTCTGGCCCCTTTTCATTTCCGATGCCTTCATCGAACACCTTGCTATAAGATACCCAAATCAACCGGCGGGACACGCTCCCAGCCTGGATTTGGGAAAAATTAGTGGGCAAGAGTATCGCATAAAGAACCCGAAAAGTCAAGAGGCGGATTGATTTACTTATACAGGCGGCGGTATAGGGCCTATGAACACGATTGCAAGAACCTGGCAGAACAATAGTTATGGTGATAAACCGCGTTTCTGCATATGTTTTCTGCATTAGCCCCAGGAGATGCCGGTACCCAGGTAGAGCAGGTTGACCGCGGCAAGATGAATGGGCGGGAAGATAAATTTAATCACATACCAGGCAATCAGGATGCCGAAGGTGCGCAAGCCCGGGTGGTTGATGAGGTCACGGTATTTTTCCAAAGCCTCTCCGGAAAGAATAAGTTCCATCGTTGAGGTGCCGTCCAGCGGCGGGACAGGAATGAGATTGAACACCATCAGCAGCAGATTGAGCATAAACAGGATGCTGACACCGACGGCCAGCCCATGAGAAATCCCCTCTTTGGCCCCCATGACGGTCTGGGAAAAATAGACATGGTCCGGGGCCATAAAAAAACCCGCAGCCAGGCCGACACGAATCAACACAGCAGCGATCAGCATCAGGGAAAGATTGGCCGCCGGGCCGGAAAGTCCCATCAGAGCGGCTTGTTTGGGGTGCCGCTGTGCCCAGTAGGGATCATAAGGGGCGCTGGCCCAGCCGATCATCCAGCCGCCCATGGCATAAGACAACAGCGGAACCACAACCATCCCAAACGGCTCGCGCTTCATGTGCGGGATGGGGTTGAGCGTAACCTGGCCGCCCAGCCATGCGGTCCGGTCGCCGAATTTAAAGGCGGTGAAGGCGTGTGCCGCCTCATGCGCCGCCGTCGAGAGAATAAATATCAGATACCAGATAATCCCGAGCTGTATATCAATGTCTGTTGTTGGCATTCAGAAACTCCTTCGAAATAGAGCCATTCTGTGTTTTATTCTCCGCCCAGATATTCGTCCCTCATCAGGTAATTACGGACAAAGTCGGCGACGGCGTCTTCCAGTTCGATGGTGTTGGTATGGTAGCCGGCCGAGCGGATTTTGGTGATGTCGGCCTGGGTGAAATACTGGTATTTGTCACGGAGGGTGTCGGGCATCGGGATGAATTCGATGGTGGGCTTTTTGTCCAAGGCGGCAAAGACGGCGTTGGCCAGGTCCAGCCAGGAGCGTGCCTTGCCGGTGCCGATATTGAACAGGCCGTTGATTTCCGGATTTTCGAGGAAGAACAGAGTCATCTCGACGGCGTCTTTGATGTAGATGAAGTCCCGCAGCTGCATGCCGTCGGCATAGTCGGGACGATGCGACTTGAACAGGCGGACCTTGCCTTCGGCGTTGATCTGTTCGAAGGCCTTGACGACGAAGCTGCGCATCTGGCCTTTGTGGTACTCGTTGGGGCCAAAGACATTGAAATATTTCAGGCCGGCGATCTGGTCTGTCAGGCCGGTCTTCTGGGCCCACAGGTCAAAAAGCTGCTTGCTGTAGCCGTACATGTTCAGGGGAAGCAACCGGTCAATCGGTTCGGAGTCTGAAAAGCCCATCGCGCCATCGCCGTAAGTGGCAGCGCTGGAGGCATATACGAAGCGGATATCTTTTTGCGAGGCCCACTGGGCGAGCATCTTGCTGTATTCATAATTATTACGAATCAGATATGCAGCATCGGTTTCAGTCGTGTCAGAGCAGGCTCCCAGATGCAGGATGGCTTCGACATCCCACTCAATCTGATCGGAATCGAGCGACTGAGCGAAATCATCGGCCTCCATATAGTCCAAAAACCGGAGTTTTCGGAGATTTTTCCACTTGTCCGAGGAGCCCAGCAGGTCCACGATGAGGATATCATCGAGCCCGCGAGCGTTCAGTTCCGCCACCAGAGCCGAGCCAATAAAACCCGCCCCGCCTGTCACAATAATCATATATAGTCCCTTCCAATGGGGTATAAATCCGGTCCAATTTCTGATTACAGGGTAAAGCCAAAGGGCGGGGATGTCAAGCAATCAAAGTGCGCAATAAAAAAGGCCGAGGTTGAGTCGGCCTTCATTTTGTCCTCCACTAACAAGGTGTCTTAGGAGTCACACAATTAACACAGGGCAATGTACGCAGCAAGAGCAAGCAGGAAAATTCGTTTTTTCGGTTCAACAAAAGGCAACCAGATTTTATTGTAGAAGCGATTCATTGTAATCCCCTCAAATAACATTGTTTGTTTCACACCCCCCATAGCCGAAGCCATGTCATTCATCACAAGGGTAATTATAAACAATCGTGAGTTTTGGTTCAAGGTGATTTTAAGAAATGCGATGTAAGGCTTTATGAAAAAACAAGTTGTAAAAATTAAGATCGAAAAACGATGTGCTAAAAAATGCTCCCTGAAAAAGGGCATAAAACAAAGCCCTAAGATATTTGGTCTGATAATAATACAGACTTCAGATTCAGATGAGAGATTTCGACCGGCTGAAGGACTCGCGGATGTAAAAAATATAAAAAACCGGCGGCGGCGGGGATTTTTAAAATTGTTTCGGCGGCACGAGCATAGAGGGCAAGCTGGGGCTGATAGCGAGCAGTCCGGCTATCAATCTTGTTTTCGTCGATTTTATCGGTCTTAAAATCAACCAGGACCAGGCCCTTGTCCGTGGGAATCAATAAATCGATCACGCCCTGGACTACAACAAACTCCTCGGACGAGGAAAGCCCCAGTTCGGATACGGGCAGGGCCATGGTGAAAGGCCATTCCCGATAGACTCGTTCGGCATTTTGGATTGCCAAGATCCCGGCCGGGGTCTGGAAGAAGGATATTATCGTATCGACATCAATAGATTGAGACTGGGCAAGGGTCAACTGGCCGCAATCGACCAGTTTTTCTATGGTCTGCAGGACCACTGCCCGATCCGGCATAGAGGTCAGCGGAAGATATTGGAAGACCAGGTGGGTCGCATGGCCTCGAGCCATCGCTTCGGCCCGGGGCTCAGCCGTTGTCGTTCGCGGCCGGGGCAAGGTGAATGTTTCATCCAATTGCGGACGTGAAAACTCATCATCGCGGTGAGTCAGGCCGGTGACGGAGAATTTGCCCGGCAGGCGGGTCAGTGTATCGTCCGGATACTGCCAGTTCAGCAGACTGACGGCCTGTTCAAGCAGGCGACGGTTCTGCGGGTTGGAACATTGGCCGGTAACGGGCTGATAGCAGCGGTCACGGAGCTGTTTTTGCCGGCGGATAGAATCGCTTAGCTGATTCAGTTGGATCTTATCATGGCTGGAGACGGAGAACAGTTCGTCCTGAGCACAAGTCGATTGCTCCGCAGAACATATTGCGCGGAGCGCATCAGATTCGGCCAATGCGGCCAGCAGCCAGTCGAGATGACTGGTCGCACCAAGCAGTTCCCATTCGGGCAGTGCCTGGAATCCGATGCTGCGTTCGATGCGATCCTGACAACGGGACAGCTTCGTCGAAGCAGTCAGGATGAGCCGGTCGCGGGCACGGGTCATCGCCACATAGAGGATACGCATTTCTTCAGCGAGATTGGCTCGCTGTTTTTCCATACGAATCAGCTGATGGATCGGGGTGGCCAGCCGCAAACCCCGCTGCGGGTCGAGCAATTCCAGACCGAGCATTTCTGCATTAACCATGCAGGGGCCGGCGGAATCCTGTTTTCGCATGGGCCAGTTCAGCTCGGCCAGGATGATAACGGGAAACTCCAGGCCCTTGCTTTTGTGGACGCTCATTATCCGCACGGTGTTTTCGGCGAAATTGTCAGGCTGAGCCGGGGCCCAGTCGTTTTCCTGTTCGAGCAGTTTTTCAAGAAATGCCGCAAAGCCTGAGACGCTTCGGCCCTGACCGGGGTCGGCGAAGGATTCATACTGGATGGCGCGATCGTGCAGCTTCAGGAGATTGGCCCGACGCTGCCGGCCATTGGGCAATGCTGACACAAACGCCAACAGAGACGTCGATTCATAAATCCGCCAGAGCAATTCCGACAGCGGCGTTCGGCGGGATTGCCGCCGCCAGGATTCAAGCGTGTCGAGGGCAGCAGCGGCTTTTTGCCGCAGGGCTGTTTCGGGACCGTCCTGCGAATACCCCGCCAGAACATCATAAAAGCAGGCGTCGTTGTGTTTTTTCTGATTGGCAAATAATCGCATCGCCGCCAGCTGCGAATCGGTGAAGCGAAACAGGGCGCTGCGGAGCAGGGCGGCCAGCTCGATGTCCTGCAGGGGGTTGTCGAGTGTTTTGCACAGGGCAATGCAGTCGGCGACTTCGGTGGCTGCGAAATAACCGCACTGATTCTGTGAGCTGACGGGAATGCCGGCCAGCCGCAGCAGTTCGACATATTCCGCGGCGCGATGCGACAGGGCCCGCATGAGAATTACGATGTCGCTGTAACGGACATCGCGCATGGTCCCGGTGGATTTGTCGTACACCTGAAATTCCGGCCGGCCGGTATCGGTGCCAACCATCTGACGGATGCGACGGGCAATCATCGCAGCCTGCCGCTGGACGGCGGTGATGGTGTCGATACTGTCCTGGTTTTCATCGGATTCCGTATCTTCTTGGGCGTCCTCATCCTGCGATTTCTTATCTTCGGGATTATCCTCATCAAGCAAATGCAGCTCGACGACCCGATCGGCGGAGGTTTCTTCCAGCGGAGGATAGTTCAGGCCGGCGATTAATTCGGAACGCTTATCGTAATCCAGCCCGGCGACGGCCTGGGTCATAATCCGGCCGAACACACGGTTGGCGAAAGTCAGCACCTCCTGTCGCGAACGGAAATTGTGATTCATATCCACCCGCAGCGGCAGATCGGCTGCGGCGGGGTCGTCCGCAGCAGCGGCGAGCTGCTCCAAAAATATTTCTGGGCGGCTTTGGCGAAAGGCATAGATACTCTGCTTGACATCGCCGACGACAAACAGATTGCCGGGGCGGCTGACCTGCCGGAGGATTTCGCGCTGGACACTGTTGATGTCCTGATATTCATCGATGAAAACATATTCAAATCGTTCGCGAAGCTTCTGGCCGACAACCGTCTGGTCTTGCAGGAGCAACAGCATCTGATGTTCGAGATCGGCAAAATCCAGGACGTTAAGAGCCTGTTTGCGTCGGGCATAGCGTTGATCGAATAATCGCAGCAGGGCAATACAGGCTTCGGTCTGTGACTGAATCCGCGGGGCGATAGCGGCAATATACTCCGGATGCACGAACACAAGGTCTTTAAGTTTTTTGATGGCATCGCGGCCCTGGGTAACTTCGATTTTGATTGTTTCAGCGGAGGCCTTATCCACGTCGAGTTTTTTGCTCAGGGACGGCATGCGTCCGAAGTCCGCCTGACACAGTGCAGCTGCGGCGGAAGCAAGTTTGCCATGATTCAAATCCATCAGGCAGGGATGAAGCTGACTGAGAATCAGGTCGATATAATCGGACAGATACTGTCCGCCGGTGAGCAGATGGTCGCGCCGTTGGGCCTCGTGCAGTCGGTCGAGGGCGGTTTGCAGATGACGGCTCAGACCCTCGCACATCATCTTATTCATGGTCTGCCGACTGTCCGGGTCATCGCTGACGGCCTTGAGAGCGGATTGATAAAATGCCTCCCGGCTGGGCAGGCTATCCAGATAATTGGCCACCCACAACAGCGAGGCCGGTAGGGATGTGTTTGCATTTCGCAGATTGCGGCCATCAAACAGTGCCTGTAATTGGACGGCCAGCGATTCGTCGTTCCAGGCCAGCTCAAGGGCTTCGTTCATTGACTCGACACGAATGATGTCGCGCTGGTCGGGGTCGAGGATGCCGAATCGCGGGTCCAGACCCGACAAGTAGAAATATTCGGCCAGGATGCGTTTGCAGAAGCCATGGATGGTGCCGATATAAGCCGCATCCAGCAGGACAAGCTGGCGACGCAGTCGGCCGGAGCCTTCGCTTTCAAAAGCCGCGGACAATTTTTCGGCAATACGGGTCTTCATTTCTTCGGCAGCGGCTTCGGTAAAGGTCAGCACCAGCAGCCGGTCGGCATCGACGGGATGCATTGGGTCGCAAATCCGTTCGACACAGCGCTGGCTCAAAACGGCGGTCTTGCCCGTGCCTGCTGAAGCGGTGACCAGCACATCGCGGCCGATGGTCTCAATGGCCCGCTTTTGCGGGGATGTCCATTTCGGTGTCGTCATTGTAAGGCTCCTTTGGACAGGGAGTCCAGAAATTCCATCTTACCGATAGACGGAAGAATGTGATAATCGTTGAGCTGCCAATCGAATTTGCATACGCATCGATAATCGCAATGCGGGCAGGGACTTTGCGTGCCAAGCCGATAAGGATAGGCGCGGATGTCGCCGGATGCGATGCCTTGTGCCAGTCGGGCCAGAGTCTGTTCGGCATAAGCCAGCACGGCGGAATACGCTTCTGAAGTAACCGCATCGCTGCGGCCATAGTCACCAAGGGGTTCGCCTTCTTTGAGTAAAAAAGTGAAATAGCGGCTGCGACGATTATCATCCCCGACCGCCGAATCCAGATCAAAAGCGATCGCTGCATCGAAGATTCCGCGCGCTTTGAGTACGGGTCCAACAGGCTGGTCATCCGCCGGCTCAAATTTTGCGGGCAGATATTTGGTCTCAATCGGTAAATAAAAGGCCCCTGCCGCTTTCGCGATGGGCTTACCATTTACGGTCAGATAACGCATGGCCAGGAGATAGACGGCCAACTGCAAATCGAGGCCGTGAGCAAATTCTTTCCACTTCATCTGCTGTGGTGAGGTTTTGTAATCCAGGACAATGCCCGTGGGAATGCCTTTGAGCTCGGCCCAATCCACACGGTCGATACGTCCCTGCAAATGGAGTTTTTTGCCCGGCTCAACTTGAATTGCAACCGGACTATCTTTGCCGAAGGTCTGCTCGGCCAGACATTGCCGGAACCGCCCTGCCGCACTCAGAGCCGCCATCGTCGGCAGGACATAGCACAGCCGCTGAACCGCCTGACGCATGATGTAGGCATTGTGACGGCTCTGGCGGATAAAGGCGGACAATTTGATATCTTCAGACAGGAACTCGGAGGCGATATGACGGCAGCGATTCACGAGGTCTTCGCTCGAAACGGCTGTCCAATCCAGGCCGTCGGAAAACAGATTCGAAAACAATCGCTGCAATATGTCGTGATAAAATTCACCGATATCCACCGGCTCCAGCCGCAGCAGGTCTCGCTTTTTGAGATTCAGAATATAGCGCGCAAAATGCTTATAGGGACAGGCCGCAAAAGTCGTCAGCCGTGTTTCCGATGCGGTCATTGGCCATGTAAACCATGTCTTTGCGATTGCCGGATCCAGTTCAGCGGCATTGCGAAACGCCAGGGCGTACTCCACCTCGGCAGCCATTTTTTGCAGAACGGGCTGGTCGGCGATTTTACACAACGAAAGCACATCGCGGCATTGGTCTTTGGTCGACTCTTCTTCATTGCTGTCGGCGCCCAGCGCAGCACACAACCATTGTGTCATGGCGGAAGGCGACTCCTTCAGCGGCGAAGAATCTTGTACATCGCCATATTGCACCCGCACATCGGTAAACAGCGAACACAGCCTTTGCAATCCCGGCCACGGTGTGTTCGGCGAAGCATTTTCGTCCAGCAGCGGATAAGTCATATACAGCTTATCCGAGGCACGAGTCAGCGCAATATAAGTCAAATAGCGCCGGGCCTCAAGGGCCTGCTCGGTTCGCTGAGTCAGGTGCAGATTTTCTTTTGCGGCGGCTTTGGCGTCCTGCTCGGTCAGAATGGCATCGCCCGCAAGCGGCATCGGAAACAGCCTGCCGGTGGCGCCGATGAGAAACACGACTTTGATATCCGGGTGACGGCTGCGCTCGATGGAGCCGATGAGCACCTGATCCAGAGTGGCGGGAATCTGTTTGAGCGTCAGCGAGCCAAGGACTTCCAGCAGGATGGCCAGCCATTCCTTGACAGGCAGAACCAGTCCTGCAAAAATCCGCTGCAGTTCCTCAAAGGCCTCATTGAGTTTTTTCCACACATGACGATGAGCACCTGTGTCCTGCGAATCATCCTTGGCCTGACGGGTCAGCCATTGCCGGACACGCAGCAGCTCCAGATAATCATAAATAGCCGCACAGCAATGGGACGCGGAAATCGTGCCGGCCAACTGCTGCGACAATCGATGCAGCGGTTCAAAGAACTGTTTTCGTATCGCATGAATCCGCTTGGCATCATACAGGGGATCATCATCGCCCAGCTCCCACGGTTGTTCCGACAGCCAGTCCGCAGGACCAATGCCGAACGCCCGGCATGCATTATCAAGCAGATCCGCATCACGGAAATTCAGGCCGTTCAATTCAGTCTTTAACAGGGCTGTCATTCGCGGTGCGGCGAAATCTTCCTGAATCGCCGTCAGCGCCGCCGTCAGTAATTCCATCAGCGGATGATGACGCAAGGTCTGCGGGCGATCCAGAAAAAACGGAATCTGATATTGTTCAAACGCCGCCGTCAGGTAATGGGCATATAAATCCATCTGCGGAACAATCACGGCCAATTCACGATAACGGTAACGCCCTCCCCGCACCAGACGCCGAATCGCCCTGGCGGCAAAGAAAGCCTCCGCCCGCGCATCGCTGCAGCCGCGAAGTTCCACCGCCCCCCCGCCGCTGACAGGCTGCGAAACGCCGACGGCAAAATACTGGTTTTCAATCTGAGCCAGCGCCGGGGCCGTTTTAAATCGCGGATGCTGTGTCAGTGCAACCGGCTCGCTCATCGGCATCTTCTGATGACGGAGAATCGTCAGCAGGTCCACATACGTTCGCTCGGTCGGAGCGAACAACGACGATGGATCAAGCTGCTCGGCGTCGGTCAGATTCAAATCAAATGCCTGCGGATCAAGACACAAGGCAATCGAGGCCTCCGAACAGACCGACAGCATCTCAAACAGGACATCCCGCTGCTGCAGAGTAAAGCCCGAAAAGCCGTCGATCCACAGCCGGGCATGATTTAAAAATGGTGACTCCTTGACCTGCATCCGCGCGTGAGTCAGCACCGCATCGGGATTGATAAAATCACACTCCGGCCGACTCAGCAGCTCGGTATAGGTTTTGAACACTGCGGCAATATCGGCGAATTTTCGCCCGCTCAGGCTGGCGGGGTCTTTTTCCAGCATTCGTCGTGCGACATCGGCCAGATAATCCGGGTCGCAATTGTCTTCATGCAGCCGGCCAATCAGCTCTGCCGTCGCCGCCGCCATGCCCGCCGAGGCGGCACTGTCCCGCAGCAGCGTCAGTCGCCCGGAGCACATCGACAGCGCCTGTCGCACCAGCATCTGCCGGCCCAGCGTGGATAGCTCCCCGGACGCATCGGTTCTGCACAGCCAGAATTGCAGCCGATTAAACGACAGGACATTGAGACGATTGTACCCGGCAATACCCGGACTGGACAATATCGCCCGTTCCACCTGAAATGTCGCCTGTTCGGGTACCAGAAATACCAGCGGCCGGTCATCGGGTTGACGCAGGGCCTCCGCGATGGCATCTATGCACCATCGTGTCTTGCCGGAACCGCTTGTACCCAGAATAAATCGTATCGCCATGCTGTCGTACTCCTGTGCCTGTTTGTACCACACCGCCTCGCTGTTTTCAACTGTCCATAATTTCTTGTGGTGGGTGGGTTTTTCAGCCGATATAATAAGGAATCAATGTCAAAATATATGCATTTGCGAGGAATTGACCTATGAAAAGCCGGAAACATCGTCTGATAATCGCGGGAATCAGCGCCCTGCTGATCGTTTTTGTATTTATTGCATCCACAATTGCCGAACGAGTTACCACCCGTGAGTATGAAGTAACCGTCCCGGCCGTCAAAAGCGACACCCAGCGGATGATCGAGGCCTACGAACGGCTCAGCGACCAATACCTGTCACTGGTGCAGAATCAGCTCAATGGCATGTCCGCCAATAACCGTGATATTCTGGTCCGGCTGGACCGGATCGAAAAGAAGCTGGATGAGCTGTCGGCGAAAGTTGCCTCAATGAAGCCCGCCGATTTGACTCCCCCTGCCGCCCCCGCCAAACCGGCCGAACCCGCTGCATCCGCGGAACTCAAAAAAGCAGATTAGTTTCCCGACGCTGATTTGTAGGAAAATGATATGTCCTTGCTGGAAGCAATCATCGCCCTGTTTGTAATTGTGGACCCTATTGGGAATATCCCCGTTTTTCTGAGCGTCACCAGCGGCATTCCACAGGAAAAACGTCAACGGGCCTATACGATTTCCGTTGCCGTGGCGATGGGAATCCTGCTGCTGTTTTCGTTTACCGGCGATGTTGTCCTCCACAAGATATTCGGGATACAGATTGCAGATTTACAAATTGCCGGCGGCATCCTGCTGGTCATTATGGCGATTGGTGACCTGGTTTTCGGGTCACACCGGCGCCCCAAAGCCGATGAAACGCTGTCTGCCGATGAAGTCGGCTGCGTACCACTGGGTTGTCCCCTGCTGGCCGGACCCGGCGCGATTGTCACGACACTGATGATCTGGAAAAATCCGCAGCAAGGTCCGTGGGCAGCGGTAATCGCGGTAGGTGTTGTGCTGATTCTGTTTCGTGTGTTGATGTATTATGTCGAGCAGATCAATCAACTGGTCGGCAGGCTGGTCATTACCGCAGTATCCAAAGTGATGCTGGTCTTTCTGGCTGCAATTGGTGTCCGAATGCTGATGCTGGGACTGGAGGCGTATTTTCCTGCTCACTAAAAGCTTTTTGTGTTACAGTAAATCCTTCATGCAGAGCATGTTACAGCACGGTCTGCAATTGCTTTTCCGCACGCAGAATAGCGTCGGTATCTTCAATCACAAGTTCCCGCACCAGGCTGCTGCGAACGCGAAGCACGCCCATCTTCAAAATCTTCTCTTCCACCGCCCCGGCGATGGCCCGGGCCGTCAGACGATCCATGCCTTTGTGCGTCATGAGGTCTTTGACGATGCGTGATTTGTTCCACGGCGCATAATGCGGCTCATCGTCCCCGAAATCCGGAATCATCTTGACCACCTGAATCCGCTTGCGCTGGAGTTTGCGCTGCAGGCGATGTTCATTCAAAGCATCCGCAGCATGGGCAAATCCCGTGGAGGCCAGAACCGATTGAATCATCAGATGAATCTGGTCGGAGGAGATCGTCGCGGCATTTTCCGTGCGATACAGATAGAATGTAATCGCCTCGGCCATCTGCTCGACAACGGTCAGGTCGTGCTCATGAACCGCCGACAGGACATTATGGAAGGTCCCCAGAACCTTCGTATGCAGATAAGGCTCGACCGTGCCATCGGCTTTCAGCACTTCGATTTTCATAGATAATCCTCCGTGAATTCGGGCGGCATCCGCATCTTCAACCGTCGTATCCGTCGTGGCTGCTGCATCGCGGAGAGTTGCTGCCTTGCCGCCGGGTCTGACCTGCGCAATCAGACCTGCTTTATACCATTATTCTTCTTCAGGGACGCCGCTGAATAAGCTGGGCTGTTCAGGGATGTCGGGCTCAAGGATGGCCTGGCGGACCTCATCAATCAGTGCGCCGGCGTCAGTAAAATCACGATACACACTGGCAAAACGAATATAAGCAACCTTATCGACCGATCGTAAATGACGCATCGCACATTCGCCGATGAACCGGGACGACACTTCCTTGTCAAAGTTGCGGAAGATATCTTCCTCAATAATGTCGGCAATTTCCTGAATCTTTTCAGCCGAAACCGGACGTTTATAGCAGGCCTTCTGCAGGCCTGAGATTACTTTGCTTCGTTCGTAGGGGACTCGGGTGCCGTCTTTTTTAATGACGCTCAGCTTGACGCTTTCCCCGATTTTTTCATAGGTGGTAAATCGTCGCTTGCATACAAGACAATGCCGCCGGCGGCGAATAATCCGGCCGCCGTCACTCGAACGGGAGTCTATGACCTTATCTTTGTCTTCCTTGCAGTATGGACATCTCACGGCTTCACCTTGCGGGTATCAATATGTAGTCAGGCACATTATTAGGCCCAATATATAGTATGTCAATAAAAAATCAACAAAATTATTCTACATATTAAACATCCTGTTTATTCTCGATGCACAAAGATAACAATTTATAAGACAGTCTTTCAAGCGTCCGGCTGGCTGACGCGATTGTCCACATAGCGCAGAACTGCATCGGTAGCTCGCTTAACCTCCTGGGTATCCGGCAGCAGGGCAATAATCTGTTTAAAATACCCCAGCTCCACAATCCGACGAAGCGTCTGATCAAAGTAGATATCATACGCCCAGTCAAGCTGCAGCAATTTGACATCATTCATGGTCCGCAAAAGACGATAATCGACCAATCGTCCCTGCTCTACCGCATCCAGAATCTCCGGCGTGCAGCTTGGCTCGTCAGGAAATTCGATTTCCAGCTGGAGCGTACAGGGATTCTCATGATAGTGACGAAAATAGTCCCTGGTGACGTAATAAATATCGAGTTTGTCGGTGTCGCGGATAATTTTGCAAAACAGGGCTGTTTTCTCATCCAGCTCTTCAGGCAGTGCCATCTTGTTATGATAATCCACCGCCAGCTCGATCCAGCGCCTCTCCTGAGGGTCCAGCCCCTCCAGAATGCGTTCCTGCCGGATAATCCGCAGGCCGATGGCCGAATGGTCCTCACTGGTGGAATCTTTATACGTGCGGTATTTCTTGAATTGCTCAAAACGTCCGACATCATGAAGCAGCGCCACAGTTTCAGCGATTCGCGTATCGTTGGCATCCAGCTTCAATGCCCCAGCCAGCAGACGAGTCTCGCCGCAAACCCGGTGTGTATGATATTCTTTCAAATGCAGATTGTTGTTCAGATAGGTATCGCCATCGTGGCTGAAATAGCGCTGAATATACCCGCCAAACCATTGCACCAGATCATCAAATTGTTTTTGTTCCATAAACTCTTATTTAAAAAGTAATTGATACTGATTGAATTCCAAAAGACTAAAACCACAAATTGTCATTCCCGCAAAAGCGGGAATCCAGATCACGAAATTAAAACCGTATACCCGCCAGCGCGGGCATGACAAGCCGATTGAATGCCAAGGCATTTTGTTAGACGCTCTAAGCACAGTGACATTTAGCATGCTTTGGTTGCTCGCAGAACAATCATATCCTTTGGTATAATACCACAAACATTTTTGGAATGATAGTATTTTACAGATCGCAACCGTATTAATTCAACCTCTAAAATACAGGCCCCATCATGCCGGGCGGGTTCTCCGGCTCACGAAGCAGCTTTTTTTCCTTAAGCGTATTATACAAAATCTTCAGCCGTGCATCATAGTTTTCGATTAATTTCTGATATTCACCATTAAGAGCAGTTAGTGACTTTTTGTTTTGACGCAGGCTGAATAATAAATATTCCAGGGTGTTTTCTCCACCGCTGTATTGATTGATAAAATAGAAAGAGTTTGGATCTTGCGGCTGATACGATTCATAAAACACAAGCGGATATCCATTCCCGAAAGGCTGTCCCGGCGTCATAAACATGAGGTCCATGGGACTCATGCCGACCAAAGTCGGTTGTGTTTCGTCGAATACAGGAGGCTTCCAGACAGAAGGAATTGAATGACCTGGAGATAAATAAATGAAGAGCAAATCATCATAAGATGGTGAAATGATATGATGCTGCAGCTCCAGCGCTTTAATACAGGCTCCAAGTCGACGCGTCGTCCATAGTGTCTGTGAAAGCATTATCGTCAGCTCACGATTCTGCTGATCGATTGCCCCTGTCATCCCTGCGATATACTGTTCAACTGGAATGTTCTGATGTTCCTGTCGAAATCTCTGATTGGCTATCCGAAGATGATGTATTTCATAATACTGCCCCGCAATCAGAAAAATCAATACCAGAAACGTCGCCCCGATAAAAATCTGGCCTTTCATAAACCACCCCTTTCACATACAAGTGACTCTTCTGTGTTGTGCCGTATCTGTGTATGGAATCATTTTTAAAATTTACATTTTCCATTGTACATCGTACAATCCCGAAAACGGAATAAAAATCTCAAAATATTGGAAGGAACCGCAATGCCCACAGTCAGTGATATTATTATTCGAAAACCCACTGCCGCTGAAAGTCAGCAGGCGGCATCATGGCCGATCTGGACACACAAGGCCGACAAGTTTGACTGGGAATACAACGAGATCGAAAAATGCCTGATCCTTGAAGGCAAAGTCACCATTTTCGACCGCCCTGCCACAGGCAACTCCGTCAGCTTCGGCCCCGGCGATTATGTCGTTTTCCCCGTCGGCCTCAAGTGCGTCTGGCATATTATCGAAGCCGTCAAAAAACACTACAAGTTCGAGTAATCCATAATCCCTATATAATAAGGAATGCGCCAATGAAGAAAAAGTCAACAATATGGATAATATGCAGCTTTTTTATCCTTAGCTTCCTCAACTTGTTTCCCCCCTGCCTGAACGCAGAAGAACAGGTAGAACAACAAGCTGTTCAGGATACAGATTTACCGGTATCAGCTGAAACCCCAGCCCCTGCTGCCTCCCCGGCCGCAGAAGACCCAGAAGACCTGACCTATGAAAAGTCCGTGGTCATGCTTGAAGTGGTTCAGCAGGATTGGGACTATAAAACACCATGGAAGCAATCGGCGATGGCACGCGGAGTCGGAACCGGCTTTATCATTGACGGAAAACGAATTCTGACAAACGCTCATAACATCAGCAACATCAAATATTTAGAAGTTAAAAAACAAAATGTTGCCAAACGTTTTCCTGCCAAAGCGGTCTATGTAGGCCACGATTGTGATCTGGCAATCATCGATATCGAAGATCCTGCTTTCTATGACGATATGGTCCCGCTTGAACTGGGCGGAATCCCCCGGGTCAATAGCACCGTAACCACGTGCGGTTTTCCTGTAGGCGGAAGACAAGTCTCTATCACAAAAGGAGTTGTATCACGAATCGAAGTGGGCAACTACAGCCATACTCAGGCCGACATGCATCTTCTGGTTCAAACGGATGCCGCTATCAACCCCGGTAATTCTGGCGGTCCTGTCCTGCAAAACGGCAAGGTCGTCGGTGTTGCGTTCCAGGGTCTGCAGACTGCGGACAATATTGGATACATGATACCCACCACTGTAATACGCCATTTTCTTAAGGACATAGAAGATGGGAAATATGACGGTTTCCCCTCCCCTGCGATTGCTGTTTTTGAAGGGCTTCACAATCCCGCCTACAAATATTATCTGAAATTGCCTGCCTTCGTTGAAGGTGTCGTCGTGTTGCTGGTCCAGAAAAACAGCACCGCCGAAAACATCCTCCAGCCTGGCGATGTCATCACCCAAATCGACGGTTTTAATATTGATAACGATGGTATGATTAAAATATACGGCCTTTCACTCAACTGGGGCGAGGCCCTCGAAGCCAAACAAATCGGCGAATCAGTCGAAATTACCTATTGCCGGGATGGCAAACCGAGTAAAACCACTTTGAAAGCCGCGCTGAATTTGCCGATTCTGCCGTGGAGTCTGCAGTTTGATAAAAAACCACAATACTATGTCTATGCAGGACTTACATTCACACCGCTGAGCCGAAATTATTTGCAGACATTCGGACGTAACTGGATTACTGAGCTGCCCTTCACGTTGCGATATCTGTTTCACAATTCCATGGAACTCAACGAGGATCCCAAACGACACGAATATGTCGTTCTGTCCGAAATCCTTCCCGATGAAATAAATACCTACTGCAATCGATTTCTCAGCCAGGTCGTTGAAAAAATCAACGGACAAATGATATATTCACTCAAAGATGTCCGGGAACAGCTTTCAAAGACACCCGAAGGCGGCTGCCATCTGATTCAGTTTTTGAATAACGACATGCCGCTGGTTCTTGATGCCGCCCAGGCACAGGAAAGACAGGCAGCTATTCTTGAACAATACCAGGTCACTTCCGATGCATATATTGAGGATTAACTTATGAAAATAAAACAAACCCTGATTATCAGTACTATTATTGTCGCTTTAACTTCCTGTACGAAAACTGAAAATAAGGCCGAGGTGTTAAGCACCTCAGAGAAAATGAAAAACAGCCTGGTGAATCTGCGCGTTTCAGTGGGCGGATATGAACAGTTTCAGCCTTGGAAGCAGCGCGAAGCCTCCCAGCAATCTGGTTATGGCTGCGCGGTGGGTCCTTATCTTATCCTCACAACGTCTGACAATGTCGCTAGTGCAACTATGGTCCAGACAAGAAGATATGAAAAGAATGAATGGATTCCAGCAACTATAAAAACGATCGACTATGAGTATGATTTATGCCTTTTGGAACTGGATCCGAACACGGCCGGGCAGCCTTTTGAGCCAATTCAATTCGTTGAACAATATGCTCAGGGCCAGGAACATTCCATCTACTGGTTATCCGGCGGCGGGCATTTGACGGAGGCTCGCGGTATTTTGGATCGTGCTCAGTGTGAATCAAATCCTGTATCTTTTACAGACAATCTCTATTATATACTGACCAATCCTTCTCGTTCAACTGACCAGGCCGAGGTGGTTTTCTGCCAGGATAAAGCAGTAGGCATTGTAGGTTTTTCCGATGATACCGATTTGGGTGTTATCCCTGCAGAAATAATTAATCGTTTTCTGAAAGAATCACAAGAGCCTTTATATAAAGGATTTGGGATTCCTGGATTTCTTACATCCGCCCTTCTCGATCCGACCATTCGTAAGCATTTGAGAATGCCTGAAGACATGAAGCACGGCGTTTATGTCAGCAAAGTTCATACACTCGGAACCGGTTCAAGGGAACTCAAATCAGGTGATGTCATCTTGTCCATTGATAACAATTCGATTAATCCCTATGGGAGATATTTGCATACGCAATACGACCGCATCGATATGGATTATCTTATTTCGCAGAAAAAGCCAGGCGAAACACTGGATTTTCTTGTCTTCCGTGATGGTTCGCAAACTCATATCAATGTTGAAGTTACGAATTTCACAACCCAACAGATGCTGGTGCCCTACTATGAATATGGAAAGCAGCCTTCCTATTTAGTGACTGGCGGATATGTGTTCCAAAAACTCACACGAAATTATTTTGCTTTGTGGGGTGATAACTGGTCTGGAAAAGTTCCGCCCCATCTGTATCAATATTATTCTAATCATGCCTTCAACCCAACAGAAGAAAGACAGGATATTGTGATTTTAAGTTATGTATTGCCTGCTCCTATTAATCTGGGATATCAGGAACTGGGAAGACTTGTCGTAAGTACCTGGAATGGAATGAAGATACGATCCTTTGAAGACATTGACAAAGCTCGTCAGTTAAATCCTGATAGCCCATTTGAGGTCATCGAATTCGAATTAAATACTCCAAAAATCGTTATCCCGCGACAGAATATTGTTCAATACGACACACAAATCGGACAGATTTATGGCATATCCTCATTAAAGAATATATGATATATACTTTACCCTATATAAGGTAATACTTAAAGGCTGTTTCACGTGAAACAGCCTTTTTTCTTTGTTCTTTACTATTGATTTCAACTATTGCCACCCCCTCATTACATTCATTGAATTGATGTGCTTTTGTGATATCTTGTTTCACGTGAAACATTTTTAAAATCCACTGGTTTTTTTATACATATTTTGATAAAACGTCCGAAAAGAAATAGAGAGAGAATGGAGAGCGATTAATATGGAAAACAAGAAAATCAAAAAGCCCCATTTGGGCCGAGGGCTAGAGGCCCTTCTTGGAACAATTACATTTCCTCCAGCCGCGACACCATCTGAGTCCCAACCCGCCGTGAGCGAAACGAAGCCAAGCTTTCCGCCTGATAAACAATTACAGGAAAGCATCAAAGAGCTGGCTGTGAATCTGATTGAACCAAATCCTTTTCAGCCCAGGTCAGCATGGAATCAGGAAGAATTAAACAGTCTTGCCGAATCCATCCGGCAAAACGGCATCTTACAACCTGTCATTGTGCGTCCGACAGGTGATCACAAGTATGAAATCATTGCCGGTGAGCGCCGGTTTAGAGCGGCTCAGCTTGCCGGATTATCTGCTGTTCCTGTGATGATTCGCAAGGCCACAGACCAGCAAATGCTGGAATTAGCGCTGGTAGAAAACATCCATCGCTCCGATTTAAACCCAGTTGAACGCGCAAAAGCCTATCATAACTATATTTCTACGTTTAATTTGAACCAAACAGAAGCCGCTGAACGCCTTGGAGAAGACCGATCAGTCGTCGCTAACCATCTGCGCATATTGGATTTACCGCAGGATATCAAAGATATGCTGATCGAAGGCAAGCTGTCCATGGGTCACGCAAGAGCGATTTTAGCCCTTCCCACGGAGCAGCTCCGTCGAACTCTTGCCAATAAAGCCCTGGCAGGGCGGCTCAGCGTCCGCGAAGTCGAGCGTATTGTACAAAATTATCTCAATGATACGAAAAAGACAGCCCCTGAAAAGAAGGAAAAGGCAGCCTATATAGTTGATCTCGAGGAACAATTGCAGCGTATTCTTGGAACAAAGGTGCGAATTGAGTCTGGCCGGCGTTCTCATAAGGGTAGAATTGTTATTGAATATTATAGTCTCGATGATTTCGAACGCCTTACAGAACGTATGGGCTTAAAATCTTCTGATGAAATACTATAGTATACATTCTATATCTAATATAAGGACATATAATGAACAAACCATCACAAGACTTTTTAAAAGCATTACTGGAAACACCCAGCCCATCGGGTTACGAACAGCCTGCAGCTAAATTATGGCGTGATTATATTAAAGACAGTGTTGACGAGCTGATTCCTGATGTTCACGGCAACAGCATCGCTGTCCTTAATCCAAAGGCAGAATTCAAGTTCATGCTGGCCGGGCATATCGATGAGATTGGTTTGATGATAACTCACGTAGACGAAAAGGGTTACATCTACACTGCACAAATTGGCGGCATGGATCCTTCGCTTCTGGTAGGGCAGCGCGTGATTATTATGAATGAAAAAGGCCCCGTCCTGGGAGTCATTGGCCGTAAGGCCATCCACCTGATGCAGCCCGATGAACGCAAAAAAGGCGTTGAAATGGAAAACATCTGGGTTGATATCGGTTCGGGCTCAAAGAAAGAGGCTGAAAAACGCGTCAGCGTTGGTGATCCAATGGTCATTGATGTGGCCAGCAGGACATTGAATGGAGATAAAATCGTATCGCGTGCTACGGATGACAAGGCGGGAGCTTTTATTGTTGCAGAGGTTCTTAAAGCTCTATCCAAAAAGAAGTTAAATATATCCGTTATCGGCGTTGCAACCGTCCAGGAAGAAATCGGTCTTCGGGGTGCAATCACCTCTGCCTATCGCGTCAACCCACAGGCTGCCATTGCGATTGATGTGACCTTTGCCAGTGATCATCCTGAAACGGATCCGAAGAAAATCGGGACCGTTAAACTGGGAAGCGGCCCAGTTCTTCATCGCGGGCCTAATATCAATCCCATTATTGAAAAAGAGCTATTCAAGATTGCCAAGGCTAAAAAAATACCTTATCAGCTCACCGCGGAGGCTCGCGCAACGGGTACCGACGCCAATGCAATTCAACTCTCACGCGGCGGGGCTGCTACAGGTCTGATCAGCATCCCCAATCGCTACATGCATACACCGGTCGAAGTAATCTCCACAAAAGACCTGGATAACTGCATCAAGCTCATCACGGAATTTCTGGCCGCTCACCCTGCTAACAGAGATTATCGTCCCTGACTTAAATAAAAAAACCGCGATATCAGTATAGATGTCGCGGTTTTTTCTGTTAGTTTCTTAAAGTATTCAGTCAACGATGTCCTGAATGCCTGAGTTTTTATCCTTATTCATTTTGGCATATTCCTCAACCACATCCATCAGACGGTGCAGGATATTGCGTCCATCGATACTGACTTCCAATCCAAGAAATTCCAATCCCAAGTAGAGTCTGCCTGCATCGTTGTCGGATTTTAAGTGAATAATCTGTGCTTCGACCAGAATAGGTTTCTGATAGAACATGGATGTAAATTGCATACCCACAAGCTGGCCAGGTGTGAAACAGTCCTCCAGGGAGGAAGAAACAACGATCTGCGAACCGCCGGCGGACAAATTAATCATCTTGCCTTGCCAGTAACTTTCGGTGGGAAAATGATTTACGTTATCAATGTGCCCCCTGTGCCAGAACAAGACATGAACATTCAGCTCTTCAGGTACAGCCTGACGTTCATATGCTCGGCGAGGCATTTTTTCGATTCGGTCAGGCATCTCAAGGAGGATTCTTCCGCCCTTGGTTGCCACCGACGATTCAAAACCCATGACTGTGGTATCAAAGATGAATTTTTCGTGTTCGATTTGAAATGTTATACCTACTGGTTGGTTTATTTGGAGTTTTTCGAAATGACAGTGGTCTTCTTCAAACGTTCGACACACCACCCCTGTTGCAGAGACTTCCACAAGATAAATGGTATTTCGTATCCACATTCCACCTATCATGTGGCACATTTTTGCATTGAGGTTTTGCTGGACAGCCTCCTGAATGGTCTCAGTCACTCTGACATCTTTGAGTATTTCTGTTTTGCTCATAAAAAGGCTGTTCACTGTTTATTCCTGAAACAACAATTAAGTTTTGATTGGCTCAGATGTTAAACTCATCGGCATATTATTGTTCTATCTTGAGTTATCGAAAATCATAAAACGATAAATCAGATACAGCTCGATTCGAACAGTGCGTCCGATAACCCTGCCTAGTTTCAGGATACAGCTTTAACTCCATATAAATTATACATAAATATTCCATAATCACCCAAATTAAAAATTCATACGATCAGAAAAAACGGCTTTCTTAAGAGCAGGATTGCAAAAACAGCCATTGGCTCGTATGATTGGGGCATATGCAAAAGGGATTATTCAATAAACATTCGTTTTCGGAACTGGCATTACTGGCGATATTTGCAGTCGGATTATTTTCAGCCAATTTGATTGTCAAGACGCGAAGCCTTGTCCAGGTTGGACCGCCTGTCGAACTGCAGGGGGCCGGTGTCACGATACATCTGCCTGCCGAGCGAGGCTGGCAGGGGCTGACTGAATGGCAATACGAGATGAACAACTGTTTTGT
>JAFGQP010000241.1 GCA_016935635.1 Sedimentisphaerales bacterium | reverse complement strand
CAGATGTCGGCCTGGTATGTGCTGGCGTCCAGCGGGCTGCATCCGGTTTGCCCGGGGGATGGATTGTATATGCTGACCAGTCCGCTGTTTGAGCGAGTCACGTTTACGCTGGATGGCCGGTATGCCAGGGGCAAGACATTTACCATCGCGGCCAGAAACAACTCCGACAAAAATCGCTATATCCAGTCTGTTGCGCTGAATGGCAAGCCGCTGGGGCGGTTATGGATTCGACATGATGAAATCTCGGCCGGCGGGACGCTTGAATTAGTTATGGGCGATGTCCCGAATAAGACACTGGGTTCGGACGTGGAATCCCTGCCGCCGGGGCCGGATTGGAAAAGCCGCATAAACTGAAGATGCGCTGAAAAAATCAGGAGTAAAGCTGGTCATCAAACTGCCCAGCAGGCCGGCAAAACCCATTTTACGGTCGAAAAAAACAGGGTTTGTGTGCCATCCCAGCAGCCTTTCATTTGCTTTTACACTGGACAATCCACCGATGATTGACTTTTGGGCGGGATTGTTGTATAGTAATAGGACAAACGTTTGTCCTGATGTTTTAAGCGATTTTGGCAAGGAGAAGGGATGTTGAAAACGGCGTTATTATGGGGTGTCGTACTGGCCGGTTCAGCCATGGCAACCTATCCACAGCCTGCGGGGCTGTGGCTGTTTGATGACCCGGCTCATTTGGGGAAAAGTACGCTCGGTTCGGATTTGGTGGAAACCGGAACCCACACGGCCGCGGCGGGGATTGCAGCAAGCGATGGAGCGGTGCTCGATGGCATTGGCAGCTATTATACCTGCGTTCACGGGCTGTCGGCCAACGGCGGGGGCAATTATGTCAACCAGTGGACGGTGCTGCTGGATGTCAAGCTTCCGGCGTCCAGTGCGGGCAACTGGGTATCGCTGTTTCAGACCAACACCTCCAACGCCAACGATGGGGACTGTTTTATCTCGACCGACCGGAAGATTGGGATTTCCGCCACCGGATATACATCCAATGTCGTGCAGAGTGAGACCTGGATGCGTCTTGTCGTCTCGGTCAGCAATTCGAATTTTTATCGCATTTATGTCAACGGCGTAAAATGGCTGGAAGGTGTTTCCCAGCCGCTGGATGGGCGATTCGGGCTGGAGGGGTCGATCTTATTCTTTGCCGATGAAAGCGGGGAGGATTATCCGATACGCTGCACCACGGCGGCAATCTGGGGGCAGGCGCTGACGGATGTGCAGGTCGGTTCGCTGGGCGGGCCGAGCGATCCTGTCAAGACCACGCTGGCTGCCGATTATGTCGGGATGAATCTGTTGTCGAATCCATCCGGGGAAAGCGACCTGATGAACTGGACGCTCGTGGATGGATTTGACTGGCAGGCCACCGACAGGACCGACTGGCATTTTCCGCGTACCGGCAGTCACTATTTTACTTCAGGCAGGACGGCTCAGGGCCAGATTGCCCAGATGATTGACGTCAGTTTTCTTGCGGTGGAAATCGACAGCGGGACAGTATTGGGCAGGGCCGGGGGAAATCTGGGCGGTGACGGACAGGACCAGGGCCGCATCTGCGTGCAGTATCTCGATGCGGCACGAAATTCGCTTGCGACCGATGACAGCGGCTGGATCGCAGGGCCGGGCGGAAAGGAGTGGGCCTCGGTGGTTGTGCCGGATGAGGCCGGGCTGTTGATCCCGGCGGGGACGCGGTCGGTTCGATTTTGTTTTCTGACCCAGCGGCTGGCGGGCGAGGAGTGCGATGCCTTTGGCGATGATTTTGTCTGGGAGTACAGTCTTGCGGCAGTCGGCAATACGGCTCCGGCGGTGCCTACGGCGCGGGCTTCCGGCACCGCGGCCGGGCTTGATGAAATTATTGCGTTTATGTTCTCGTCGGTTGATCCCGAGGGGGACTCTGTACGGTATCAGGTGGACTGGGGTGATGGGGTTTCCACGTGGTCGGAAGACCGGGATTCCGGCGTTAATTACATCGTTTCGCGTCAGTGGAAAATCTCGGGCAGCTACGTGATACGTGCCCGTGCTCGTGACAACCGGGGCGGTCTGAGTGCCTGGTCGCTGCCTTTGCAGGTTGCGATTTCCGGGGATGTCGCGGGTGTCTTCAAGTCGCAGCCGTATCTGCAGAATATCAGCCAGAATGCGATGACCGTTGCATGGGAGACCGACCGGCTTGTTGCACCGCGGATCGATTGGGGACTGACCCCATCGTACGGCAGCCAGGCCGAAGGGGTCTGCGTTGATGCCGGGTCGGGAGCCTATATCTGCAAGGTCCGAATCACCGATCTTGCCCCGCAGACTCTGTACCATTTCCGCGCCCGCAATGGTTCAACGCTCAGTGCCGATGGTGTTTTCCGGACGGCGCCCCTGACCGACACGCCTTTCAGTGTTGCGGTGTGGGGCGACAGCCAGCAGGAAACCGCCAATCCCGCCGTCAGCCTGGCGATGTTTACCGATATGGCGGCCAGTGCGGATTTAGGCGTTTCGGTCGGGGATATCGTGCAGACCGCCGACTACTCCTATTTTGTCAATCCATTCCGCAAATATGTCTGCGATGTATTTGCCCGACAGAAGCCGGCCTTTATCGCATTCGGCAACCACGACGAGCCCCAAACCAGCTTTGTTCACAAGGCGGTTCAAAACAGCGGCATGACCAGTTTCTCATTCAATTACGGCAATGCCCATTTCTCCTGTATCGATTATTCACAGCTCAATGACAATACCCTGCCGTATGATGGCTCAATCAGTTCGCTGCCGCTGGGCTGGCTGGAGCAGGATTTGTCGTCGGATGCTGCACAGAACGCGGCGTGGCGGTTTGTCTTTGTCCATGTGCCGCCGTATTGTGAACGGTGGATCGACGGCAGCCCGATTCTGCGAATGTACCTGGTACCCCTGATGAAGCAGTATGGCGTCCAGATGTGCTTCAGCGGTCATACCCACGAATACGAGCGGGGCAGGCTGGAGGGGACTTACTACATCATCAGCGGATGTACCAGCTATCTGGATACGGTCGAACCGGTCGTGGCCGACTGGCCGCACATGACCGTCGGCGGGGCGCACAACATCGGGCCTTTTGTTGGCGGCTGTGTGCACGGCTATGCCAAACTCGATATCGATGGGACCAAGCTGACACTGACCCAGCACGGCTATTATTCCGATGGCACGTATTACGGCGTGGTGGATACCGTCCGGATTGTGCAGGCGGATTTCACGGGGGATGGTGCAGTGGATATGGATGATTTTGCCGTATTGGCCAGGGCCTGGCAGGCGACGCCGTCGGACGCGGACTGGAATCCGGCCTGCGATTTAGCCGACCGGGCCGGCCGGATTATCGACCTGAGCGACCTGTCGGAGTTTGTGCAGTCCTGGCAGCAGCCATAAGCCGTGTGCTGTCAGTTCGAATCAGATGATGATGGGGTTAAGCAGGGTATCTGAATTCATCTAATCCGGATTGGTTTACCAGTCTGTCTCAACAGTGCCGCTTTCAGAGCATCCCTTTTCACTTTTTTACGAAACGAACCCAAATTTCCTATTCATCCTGTAAATCCCGTCAAAAAAAACAGGGCCGGGGATTCTGTCGAATCGGTCCGGCCCTGGAGGTGTTGTCTATCGTTATTGGGGCAAATCGCCCGGCGGCACATCCCTGACGGTGAAATCGCCATAGATGACCCGGTAGGTCGGGGAGTCTTTGGGTCGGTACCAGAAGACGGCCTTCTGGGCGTCGCCGGCCTTGACGCCCTGGCCGGCGTAGTGCCACGGTTCCAGTCCCTTGGCTTGATAGAGCATGATAAACATCATTCCCTGTCCGAATTTCTCACCCAGCCTCGCCAGTTGGGCCTCGGGCATGTCAATCCCCGCCACGACCTGCTCCATTTGGCCGACAAGCTTCATAAAGGCCGGAGCGTCGATGGCATCGGGGAACTGGCCCCTGTTGAGGACGGTCGCCCAGATGCGAAGGCTTTCCACGAAATCCGCTTCGGTGACGTTGGACAGGTCCATCTGCGGCTTCTGGAGCGTGTAGCCGGCAGGCACCTCGATGCTCAGGTCGCTGTCGTCGATGGGGAGATTGAATACGAAGTTTTTGAGCACGGTGGATTGCTGGCCGATCCGGAGTTCAATCCGCTCCGGCAGGGCGGTCCTGGGGTCGGCCCAGATGATGAGGTGTTCGTTGGGACCGCTGGAGGTAAAGCCGATCAGCGACTTGCCGTCGAATTCTTTGCGGGGCAGCTTATGTGCCTCGAATTCAGGATTGGCCTGCAGGCGGGTGATGGTGTCGCGGATGAAAACCAGGAAACTTTTGGTGGCTTCCTGCAGGGGGCCTTGGATATCAAACAGGGCAGCCTGTTTTTTGGCGGTATCGAGGTTGAGCATTTTGGATTGTTCAAGGTCGATCAGCATGATGGTATCGGGCATGGTCGAGATCGTCCTGCGGATGCGCGAGCCTTTGATGCAGTCGTGAACGACCGGGTCGGTCTGTTCATTGCCGGTGATGAAATCGAATGTGATGGTCTCGGCGGTGAACAGGGGTTTGATGACCTCGGCAAAGGTCGGGTTTACCAGAACAAGGGAATGGGTGCCGAGCAGGACTGCGATGAGTATCGCGGCGGCGACGGCCCAGTGTGTTACTTTATGATGCATGATGGTTCTCCAGAGTGTCGGCGGAGTATTCCCTGCCGGAGTTTGCGAGGCATGGTCCCGGGCCGCCAGCATGTCCGACAGGATGTGCCGGTCCATACGGGGGCTGGGTGTAACCTCGATTTGTTCGATCAGTTTTTTTATGTCTTCTGCTGGTTTCATTGTGTGACCTCACCATTCAGGATAACCCGCAGTTTATCAAGTCCGTAGCGGTACCGGCTCTGGACGGTTTGGATAGGAAGATTCTGACTTTGTGCGATGGCTTTAAAGGTCATCTGTCCGCGGATATGCAGAATGACCGCTTCGCGCTGTTCATAAGGGAGCTGCTCGAGGGCACGGCTCAGCAGGAGCATCGATTCATTGCAGACGGGCGACGCTTGTGACTCGTCGGGTTGTGCCGGCAGTGAATCGGGATTATCCAGTGGAGCCGCCTGTCGTTTGGCCGAACGAATCCGGTCGCGTGCCCGGTTGGCGACGCTGGTCATCAGGTAGCTTTTGAGGCTGCCTGTGATGGTCAGCGTCCGCCCGGACTGGGCGAAGGTGACAAAGACATCGTGAACGACATCCTCGGCGGCATGAACGTCATGTAAAAGAGCTGTTGCAAGCGTCAGCAGGTCCACGCGGTATTTCGCATAGATGCGCTCCAGGGCCGTGCGGCTGCCGCGTTTCAGGTTCCAGATTAACAATTTATCTTCGAGCATCGATGACTCATGATTTATACCCAACGGGTATTATTATTCCGCGACGGCCACAGGCCGTTTTATGCCGCGCGTATTCACGGGGTCAAGTGACCCTACATAGCCGCGGTGATATTGCTGCTGCTGGAAGCTCTTTAGCCGCGACGAAACGGAAATTTCCAAGTAAGTTTCAGTATAATGTGTCGGTCCAACATCATTCTGACACTATGACGTTCCGGGAGGGTATTTTACTTTAAAATCAGAGAAAAAATAAAAAAATAGGGCTTATGAGATGAAAAAAGAAAAAAACCAGCGGGGCCTGTTGGGGGTCCCGCCGGTCGTAAGCATCTGACTTGTCAGCACTTAAATGGTCATGCTGGCATATAAAAAAAGACGCCGTCTCGGCTTATAGGCAATCGGCCGGATTGCTCTTGCCGCAGTGAAGCCACTCGGCGGCAAGGACGGCCAAATCCTGCATGTCCACCTTGCAGTCGTTGTTGGTGTCGCTCTGAGGCGGATTAGCACATGTTCCGCGTGTTACCAGCAGTTTGTATGCACCCTGCTGGCCGTCAAAGCCGGCGATGCGGATCAGGTAGGTCTTTCCCTTGACGGCATTCAGGACAATCTGGGAATACGGATTTTCGAGGCCGTAGTCATCATTGCAGGCCAGTTCATTTCCGCCGCAGCCTTCATAGATGCTCAATATGGTATCAAAGGAGCTGCCGTCGGTGGAGATGGTGACGGCGCCGCCGGCGGCGGGGACATAACGATTCCAGACATCGTAAGAATCATTGAAGCCGCAGCTGGACAGGTCCGTGCCGGTTGCGCCGACAGTCGTTCCGTCATACGGAATATCATTCGATATGCTGACCGCGTCGGTACAAAGATCATTGGGCAGCTTGAAAATCTGGGCCCCTTTCAGGACCGGCATTGTATTGACCGAATCAGACCAGATGACATAATCGCCGACCGCGGCCGGGGTGTAGGGCATACCAGATGAGATGAATGCAATGGTAAAAGGCTGTTCTGTTGCCAGATCGTAACCTTCGATGGACGTCAGCATGGTTTCAGCATTATACTGACTCCAGATCAGGTAATCTCCGGACAGGACAGGCATCATGATGTCAAATTGGGTGTTGATGTCCTGATTCTGCAGGGTCTGCAGACTAAAATTATGTAAATCCATGAATCCAGAATCTTTCCAGATGACATATTTGTCATTTGCAAGCAGCATGGGATCGGTCGAAGAGGATGTAATCAGATGCTGCTGCTTTGTATCCAAATCATAAGCCCACAGCTTCATCATGGTCATCTCTTTCCAGATTACAAAATGGGACGTGAGCTTAAGGGACATTGCGTCCACGTCTTCGGTGGTGACGATGAACGACTGGCGATTGTGTAAATCATAGGCATACAGGTTGTCCATATCTCTATAAATCAGGTATCTGTCATTCATGAGCGTGGACATGGAATCAAAGAATCCATTCTCTGCGATCAGGAATGTGTCCTGGGTCGCGGCATCATAACCATACCCCTTGGTGGATGCATTTTCCGACCAGATGGCATAATTACCGGCAGCCTTGAGACTCATCGAATCCATGAAATTTTCCCTTACAAGAAATTCCTGTCTGGCAATCAGGTCGTATCCCCGAAGTACAGGATTCATTGGGTCGGCGGTGTCGGCCCAATAGACGTACCGCTCACTCAGAGCAATCGTCATGGGCAGCATATCCATGGATTTAATCAGAAACATCTGGCGGGCGTCCAGGTCATAGCCATATAAGCCGGGGGAAGCCATTGATCCGCCGACAAGGTAATGGCTGTTCATTTTCAGATTCCAGATCTCCAACGTGACGCCTCCCTGGGTGATTTGGAACTCCTGTCGTATGGAAAGCTGATACCCGTACGCCTGCATCCCCATTTTGGAATAGACCACATAATCACCTGCGGTTTGCAGGTTCATCATATCCACAGAGTCTGAGGACAGGATGAATTCCTGGATGTTGTAGCTGTGGCCGAATGCGGTGGATAAAGAGACAGTCAGAATGAGCATAAAAATGTTGTGTCTGTTCATGTGTTACCCTCCTAAAGTGGTTCTATTTTCTCCGGATCTCGGTTGGCGTGACAATCGGATGAAACGGTGAAAAGCATGAATCCTGACAAATTAGCAGAATCCATCATACAAAAAACAGTATGGATTGTCAATCTATTTCGCGGTCTTCCCTGGCTAATCAGTAAAAATAATGATTCAGATGTATTCCATATCTTGATATGGTATCCAGGATTTGGTTGAGCGACTTGACTTGAGCGCCTGATTTCAGTATAAGTGATGTTGAGAGAAACGTTTCATCTGTTGACTTCGGCATCGTTCTTTTCCAGCATAATAGCACAAGGCTTATCATATCATGAATAGAACGGCTTTTAAGGATGAGATTATGAAAAGACGCGATTTCCTGAAAAAAACGACGCTGGCCGCTGCGGCCCTGCCCAGTCTTGCTTTTCTGGACAGTCTTCCTCTTCTGGCGCAATCTGCCGCGATGCCAAAAGAAGCAGCAGGCAAGCCGGGTTTGCTGGCCAGGCGAAAATACGGGAAAACCGAGGTGTTTTTGTCTGTTATTGGATTCGGAGGCATCGTGGTTCGGGATACTGAGCAGAAAGAGGCGAATCGGTTCGTGGCTGAGGCATTTGAAAAGGGAGTCAACTACTTTGATGTGGCGCCGTCGTACGGGGATGCTGAAATCAAGCTGGGGCCGGCGCTGGAGCCTTATCGCAAAGAGGTCTTTCTGGCCTGCAAAACCACACAGCGGGGCTATGCGGGCGCCAAACAGGAGTTCGAACGGTCACTGGAGCGGCTGCGGACGGATCACTTCGATTTATATCAGCTTCATGCCATTACCGATGTCCAGAAAGATGTCGAACGG
Source organism: Sedimentisphaerales bacterium (assembly GCA_016935635.1). Taxonomy (GTDB): domain Bacteria; phylum Planctomycetota; class Phycisphaerae; order Sedimentisphaerales; family Anaerohalosphaeraceae; genus Anaeroglomus. The sequence continues at coordinate 3,118 of JAFGQP010000241.1, read as the reverse complement.
GCGTTTGCCGAAGACGGGGCGATGAAGCTGCTGCTGGAAGAGAAAAAACAGGGGCGCATCCGGTATCTTGGATTTTCGGCACACTCGCAGGAAGCGGCGGCCGAGGCCATGAAGCGGTATGATTTTGATTCCGTGCTGTTTCCGGTCAATTTTGCCGGATACCTGGAAGGGCAGTTTGGTCCTGAAATCGTCACGCAGGCCCGGGACAAAGGCATGGCGATTCTGGCGCTGAAGATTCTGGCCCGTCAGCGTGCCCCGCAGGATGATCCGGTCCGCAAGCAATATCCCAAATGCTGGTATCAGCCCATTACCGATGTTGAAGAGGCAAAACTGGCGATGACCTTTACGCTCAGTCAGCCGGTGACATCGGCGGTTCCTCCCGGGGATATTCGCAGTTTTCGCCTGGCGATGGAACTGGCCCCGCAGATCAAGCCGATTACGGAGCAGCAGGTCGCACAACTGAAGACGCTGGCCGCGACATTGAATCCGATTTTCAGGAAACAGGCGTAAAGCAAGCGGCGGCTGCCTATGTATCGGGGAGCCATTCAGCGGTTGTCTTGCCTGTGCCCATGGCGCTGGCTGCATGCAGCGAAGTTTCCGTATCCCAGTAATTGCCGACGTCCTGAGGATTTTCTCGGAGTGTTGGACTCTGATAGGGATATCTGATGTCCTGTTTCCCCTGGACCAGGCAAAAGCAGGGCCTGATATGGATACTCAAAGGCCCCGGCACCACAGGAATGGAATAGCACTATACCCCATTTTCATACTATTGCCCTGTTTTGCATAAGGCAAATTTTCCTTTTTCCAATGGCTCGGCGGGTTATAATAACCGCATGAAAATCGTCCGTTACATCCTCCATGTCGATATGGATGCCTTTTATGCTTCCGTTGAGGTCAGGGATAATCCCGCCCTTGCAGGCAAGCCCGTTCTGGTGGGGGCCTTGCCCCAGCAGCGCGGGGTGGTAGCGGCCTGTTCTTATGAAGCCCGAAAATTCGGCATTCATTCGGCCATGCCGATGAGCCAGGCGATTCGTCTGTGTCCCCATGCGATTGTGCTGCCGGTGCGGATGGCTCGTTATGTCGAAATCTCCCGAGATATCCGCCGGATCTTTCAGACCTATACCCCCCAGGTTGAGCCGCTGTCGCTTGATGAGGCATTTCTGGATATCTCCGGCTGCCTGTCTCTGTTTGGCCCTGCCGAGGCCATTGGTCAAAAGATTAAGCAGGATATCCGCCAGAAAACCGGTTTGACCGCCTCGGTCGGGCTGGCCCCCAACAAGTTTCTTGCCAAGTTGGCCTCGGATCTGAACAAGCCCGATGGTTTTGTCGTCATCACCGAAGAGAATAAGCAGGCAATTCTGGATCCGCTGCCTGTGTCGAAAGTCTGGGGAATCGGCCAGGTCACCAATAAAGCCCTCGAAAAATTGGGCATCAAAACCATCGGACAGCTTCGTCACGCCCCCCGTTACCAGTTGTCGATGGTCTTTGGCAACCAGACGGAGGAGGTGCTCAGGCTGGCAGAGGGTCTTGATGACCGATCTGTTGAAACGCACCACGAAACCAAAAGCATCTCCGCCGAAGAAACCTTCCCCACGGATATCCGCGATAAACAAATCCTGCTGGGCATTCTGATTCATCAGGTTGAGGAGGTCTCCCAGCGGCTTCGGGCCGAACATCTCCAGTGCAGAAGCCTTACACTGAAATTTCGATATGGTGACTTCCGGACCATTACCCGCAGTGTGACGATGGATTGCCCCACCCAGATGACGTGCGTCCTTCTTCAGGAGGCCCAGAAGATATTCAATCAGTGGTTTAAAACCGCACAGGGCCCCTTGCGGCTGCTGGGTTTTGGCACGTCGGGCCTGTCTGCTGCAGGTTCAGGGCAGCAGCTGCTCTTTACCGAGCCAGATGATGAAAAGCACAAGAAACTCGACGGGGTCTTTGACCGTATCCGCGAAAAATACGGCGACGACAGCCTGAAACGAGGCTTGTAAATATCTGCCTGCAGGTTGTTTCAATCACTTCATGCTAAGGTGCCCAGAGGATTGCGGCTCCGATGCCAAAGATGCACAAATCCACGATGGCGTGGCTCAGATAGCCCGGCCAGATGGATTCGTATTTGACATACATCCACGACCAGACGGCGCCGCCGATAAAAACCCCCAGCGAGCAGACCACCGTGGCAACCGGCGGCAGAAACGTCTGGAGTGCAACGGTATGGTGCACCGTAAAGCAGACTGCCGAGGCGATGACAGCGGCGATGGGGCCCAGCAGGGTCTTGCACTGCCTGACGACAAACCATCGCCAGACATATTCTTCCAGCACGGAATTGATGCATATCCAGTAAGCCGCACCGCCCAGATAAAGCATCGGGTTCATCAGGCCTATAGCCCGGATCCGCTCTGCCATCATGCCCTTGTTGATGAATAGCCCTCCCAGCAGAAAATACGCCGCCAGAATAACTCCGCTGATCAGCAGCCCGGACAGAAGACCAAAACCAAAGCCGCCTTTATGGGGTCGGGACAGGCTCGGCCGGGCCTTGTCAATCAGCAGATACCACGCCGCCGGCAGTCCGAACAGCCACAGCTTGCTGAATGCAAAAATACCCTGACCCAGCGGCGTGTCCGGCCAGACAATCATCCCCGCCAGCACGCCAAGACTCGGTGCCGGAACCAGCAGCAAAAGTGATAATAAAGCCTTCTTATTCATTGGACATTGTTCATACCGTGCAGCGGTTTGATATGCAAGCAAAAACGGATTGTCCTGGCGATTCAACAGAGGTGGTGCTGAATATCCAGCGCCATCATGACATGCGGAATCCCGGCCTCCTCGAATTCCTCACCATATCGGACAAAGCCGGCCTTTTCATAAAATCCGATCGCATGGGTCTGGGCGGACAGATAAAAATGCCGAAGTCCGCTGTCTTTGCCGTACTGAATCAGGGCATCCAGAATCCTGCGGCCTACCCCGGTCCCGCGATAGGCCGGCAGTATCGCCATCCTGCCGACTTTACCCTTCGAGTCGATTCGGCCCGTGCCGATCGGCCGGCCCCCATCACAGGCTAAGACGTGCCTGCACAGCGGGTCGTTTTCATCAATCTCGATGTCCGCCGGCACGT
>JAFGQP010000240.1 GCA_016935635.1 Sedimentisphaerales bacterium | reverse complement strand
TGTTTATCTTTATTTCCGGGGTTGCGATGCCGTTTTCGTTTGAGACGTATCTGGCCTCGCATCAGCGGGGTAAGTTATATTTGAAAGTCATCAAGCGGGCGGTGCTGCTGGTTGTTCTGGGGCTGGTCTATAACGGGATGCTTAAGACACTGGATTTTGCCAACCTCCGATTTCCGAGTGTACTGGGACTGATTGGTCTTGCCAATCTTTGGGCGTCGATGGTGGTGATGCATTGCAGGCCCCGTTATCAGGCCGTCTGGGGTGCGGCCATTCTGATTGGATACTGCCTTGTGATGAAGCTGGTTCCGGTCCCGGGCCATGGGGCCGGCGTCCTGACTCTGGAAGGTAATTTTGCATCGTGGATTGACCGACTTGTGGTGCCGGGCAAGCTGCTGTCCGGTGCCAGCGATCCGGAAGGAATTTTAATGACGCTGCCGGCGTCGGTACTGGCGATTGCGGGGGCACTGGCCGGGACATTGATTAAGAATCGGGCTGTCGGGTCCTATCGAAAATGCCTGTGGCTGGCGACGGCAGGGTTGGTCTGTCTGGCAGTCGGGCTGGGCTGGGAACTCTATTTTCCGATGATTAAAAAACTCTGGACCAGTTCATTCGTGATTTATGCGGCCGGGTGGGCTCTGCTGCTGCTGACGGTTTTTTACCTGGTTGTTGATGTCTGGGGTATCCGACGTGTGTTTTTCCCATTGCTGTTGATTGGCGTCAATCCGCTGACGATTTATCTGGTGGCTCATCGCATGGTCAATTTCCGTACGATGGCGGAGTTTTTCTTCGGCGGCCTGGGGCGTCTGGCGGGGGAATCGCTGGCACCGGTGGTGCTGAATGTCGCGGTTCTGGTCTGTGAACTTGTCTTTCTGTTCATTCTGTATCGCAAGAAAATCTTCCTGCGGATTTAAAAGCTACCGAAGGCGTCTTCGGTGAAGGTGCGGCTGGGCTTTTTTTATATGAGCAAAAGACGGCTTATTTGCCCCGGAGCCAGTCTTCACAAAAATGAATCAGGTCCAGTGTTTCGACCTGGCCGGAGTTGTCAAAATCCGGATAAAGGCGGCATTGGAAGGCGGCATAGAATGTCTTTTTCATCGGGAGGTTAGTTATTCGATTCTGCGGGCTGGGCGGTATGTTGCAGCTGTTTTTCCAGAGCCTGGATGATTCCCGTCATATATTTTTCGAAATCATCGCCGAAAATCGCTGTTGCCGAGAACAGGACCTTACTTCGGGTAGAATCAATCTGAGTCACATCAATCCACCAATCCGAGGAATTGGCGGACTTAAACGTTGTTTTCGAAGCCAGGGCATCACGCGAGCAATCCTTGATCTTTATTTTCAATTGATACTGAAGCGCATTGAGCAGATTGTCGGTAATCTGATCTGCGGAATAGGGATACTCCATCCCTTTCGAGATGACCGATGGTGAACGCCCCTGGCCATAATATTGTCTCGGAGCGGGAACGGCTACGATAATCTCCGATGTCTTTTCCGGTGATGGCGGTTCTGCCATGTACTGACGCAGGCGATCGACGAGGATGTCGCCCCATAGTTTTGATTTGGCAAGGTCCGAATCCTGGCCTGCATAAAGCGATAATTGTGTCGTATTCACTCCCGCCAGATTCAGTTCCATCATCAGCGGGGTATGATTGCCGGTCCGAAATCCAATACGAGCCGCCAGGTCGTCGCAGCTTGAATCCACTTTGGCAATCGACATCTGTTTGAGCAAAGCCGCAGCTGCGTCGTGCGTTTCTTTTACGGGTGCATCGAAAGAATAATTCTCGATTAGATAATAATTGATATTATTCAGATAGAGGCTTCGCTTTCTTTCCTGTTTTTGCTGCGGCATTTCATTTAAACAGTCCACAATCCTGCCATGCATCAGGAAGCAGTGTTCTTCCAGCTGGGCTTCGGGAAGCTTGGCGGATTTGGCATCAATGGCCAGCCGGCAGGTATTCTCATTCAGCTTTACGACGGACAGGGTAAAGGCTGTACTGAGTGCAGATTGTACTTCAAAGGAGGCGCTGAGAAAATCGACATAACGACTTTCGCTGCTGTTACGGTCGATGTTGGCGGGCATTTTCCATTCTTCGACCAGGATTTTTTTGGCGGCGGCAAATACCTCCGGCACGGCCGCTCCCGGCAAATCCCATTGGGCATGGTGCTTATAAATCCATGGATCTTTTGCGGTGGGCTGTCCGCCGCAGGGTTTTTCTGCGGGAGTCTCCACCTGAGATTGAACAGGGGTTGGTATGGGAGCCTTTTGTGAGTTTTGACAGCCGGATAGAACGATGGCAGTAATCAGAAATATAGGGGCCAAATATCTCTTTAATTGCGACATTTTAGAATCTCCTTAATTATTAAAACGACTATCCATGATACCTAATCTGACTGTTATCCAGTGATTTTGTTTCAACAATTATTGAAACTTGAACCGAAAAAGTCAATCGTAATAATCCATAAAACAAGATAAGAATTGCCTTCATAATTTGATTTTATGTCATTCCCTGGCGAAAGTTTCTTGACAAGGGAGCGGATTATCCTTACATTGTGGGCTCTTTGAGCCCTGCAACAGCGGAGAGTGTACGTCTTTGATGCAAAAGCTGATTGATGCTGATAAAAACCGCACCAAAACGGTAAAGTGATACTAAAGTAAATTAAAACCTCTATACTAAAGGAGACATTTTATGGCAACAAAGGTTGCGATTAACGGATTTGGCCGCATCGGCCGCGCCGTCGCTCGGATCATTATGAAACGTGCAGGCCTGGAACTGGTTGCGATTAACGATTTGGCGGATGCCAAAAGTCTGGCGCATCTGTTCAAGTATGATACCGTGATGGGTCCCTGGGACGGTACGGTTGAAGTTAAGGATGATGCCATTGTGATAAACGGCAAGCCAGTCAAGGTGCTGGGCATGAAAAATCCCGCTGAACTGCCGTGGAAGGCGATGGGCGTGGATGTGGTTGTCGAATCCACCGGTATCTTTACGGTCAAAGAATCGCCCAAGGGCGGTTACGGCGACCACGTCAAGGCCGGTGCCAGAAAAGTTATCCTGACTGTTCCCGCCAAAGATGACATCGAAGCAATGGTCGTCTGCGGCGTTAATGAAGATAAACTGACCAAGGAGGTCTCGTTTGTTTCCAATGCCAGCTGCACGACCAACTGCCTGGCGCCTTTGGCCAAGGCTCTGCATGAAGCGTTCGGTATTGAAAAGGGTTTGATGGTGACCGTTCACGGCTATACCAATGACCAGAACGTTTGTGACCAGATTCACAAAGATCTGCGTCGTGCACGCGCTGCCGCCCAGAATATCATTCCGACAACGACCGGTGCCGCCCGCGCGGTGGGCAAAGTGCTCCCCGAACTGAAGGGCAAGCTGGATGGTTATGCTCTTCGCGTTCCGGTGATCACTGGGAGCTGTGTTGACCTTGTTGCCCAATTGAAGAAGGAAGTAACCAAAGAAGAAGTCAATGCCGCCGTCAAGAAGGCTGCTGAAGGCTCGCTGAAGGGCATTCTGGCCTACTGTGATGAACCGATTGTCAGCAGTGACATCATCGGCAATGTAAACTCAAGCATCTTTGATTCGCTGTGCACGATGGTGCAGGGCAATACAGTCAAAGTGGTTAGCTGGTACGATAACGAATGGGGTTATTCCAATCGAACAGTGGATCTCATTGAGAAAGTCGCAAAACTGTAAGATGACTCGCCCTGTAGGGCGCGATGAATGTTGCATACACCAAAAGCCCGCGCCAAGCCGCGGGCTTTTGTTTGTATGCGTAGAGATTAACAATGCCTAATATGGAAGGGCGGAAAATATGGCAAAAAAAACAGTAGCCGATATTGATGTGAAAGGCAAACGGGTTCTGATGCGGGTGGATTTCAATGTCCCCATTGACGCCCAGGGAAATATTACGTCCGACAATCGGATTGTCATGGCTCTGCCGACAATCAAGACGATTGTTGAAAAAGGCGGCCGGGTGATTCTGATGAGCCATCTGGGCCGGCCCGACGGCGAAAAGAAGCTGGAGTTTACGATGAAGCCGGTGGCCAAACGCCTGTCTGAGCTTCTGGGCAGGCCCGTGGTGTTTGCCGACGACTGCATTGGTCCGGATGTGAAGGCCAAGGCCATGGCGCTTAAGGATGGCGATGTGCTGCTGCTGGAAAATGTTCGGTTCTACAAAGCCGAAGAGATTAAAGATAAGAAGGCCAAGGACGATGCTGCACTTCGCCAGGCCAAAGATGATTTTGCAAAGCAGCTTGCCGAACTGGGCGATGTCTATGTGGATGATGCCTTTGGTACGGCTCACCGCGATAACGCCTCGATGCTGACGGTGCCGCAGATGATGGGCAATAAGTCCAAAGTCGTTGGTTTCCTGGTCGAGAAAGAACTGAAATTCCTTGGCGATACCATCAATAACCCGGTGCGGCCGTTTGTGGCGATTCTGGGCGGCGCCAAGGTGTCGGACAAGCTGGCTGTGATTGAAAACCTGCTGTCCAAGGTCAACCGCATTCTCATCGGCGGCGCGATGGCGTATACCTTCTTTAAGGCCGATGGCAAAAAGGTCGGCAAGAGCCTGTGTGAAGACGATTTCATCGAAAAGGCCAAAGAGCTGTACGGCAAGGCCAAAGCTGCCGGTTGCGAACTGGTATTGCCGGTCGATACCGTCATTGCCAAAGAATTTAAAGAAAATGCCGAGAACCAGGTTGTGTCCGGCGACATTCCGGATGAATGGCAGGGGATGGATATCGGTCCTGCGACACGCAAGCTGTTCGTCGAAAAACTGGCCGACGCCAAGACGGTCGTCTGGAACGGCCCGATGGGCGTGTTCGAAATGAAACCGTTTGACGAGGGCACCAAGGCCGTTGCTCAGGCGGTTGCCGATGCAACCGGCAAGGGCGCCAAGAGTATCATCGGCGGCGGCGACAGTGCCAGCGCCATCAAGAAAATGAAGCTGTCGGATAAGGTGACGCATGTCTCCACCGGCGGCGGCGCCAGTCTGGAGTTCATGGAAGGCAAGAAGTTCAAAGCCATTGATATCCTGGACGAGAAGTAATCGGCGAGATTGCCGATTTCACCGATTGATAAAACCATGAAGAGCGTGAAGGACATGAAGCCGTATCCTTTATGGTCTTCATGAGCTTCATGGTTTTTTGCTGCGTGATTTCTGCATCCGCTTTGTGCTGAGAAAAAAATAACGATCATGGACACGAGAAAATTACCAGGGCCCGGGACCTATGAGCTGTCGCCGTCGATACTGAGTGCGGACTTTGCGAATCTGGCGTCCGAAATTGCCCAGGTCACGCGGGCCGGGGCAAAGATGGTGCATCTGGATGTGATGGATGGCCATTTTGTGCCCAATATTACTCTTGGGCCGATCGTGGTCAAGTGGATTCGCAAGTGCACCGATGCCTTTCTCGATACGCACCTGATGATCAGCGAGCCCGAGCGTTATGCGGAGGCGTTTATTAAGGCGGGTGCGGATTTGATTACGTTTCATATCGAAACCGTCAAAGACCCGGTGCAGTTTGTGAAGACCCTTCGCGGCCTGGGTGCCCAGGTCGGCATTACGCTGAACCCGGCGACCGAGGTCAGGACGATTGAAAAAGTGGCACCGCTGTGCGATATGGTGCTGGTGATGACGGTCAATCCCGGCTTCGGGGCTCAGGCATTCATGGACGATGCGGCTCAGAAGTGCCGGCGTGTACGGGAGGTCGTCGGGCCCGGCGTGCGGATTGAAGTCGATGGCGGCATATATGCCGATACGATTGTCAAGGCACGCGATTACGGTGCTGATACCTTCGTGGCCGGCAATGCTATCTTTGGACAGCCCGACCGTGCGGCGGCGATGAACGCGCTATTAACCGCGGTAACAAAAGGAAAAAGTCAAAAATAAAAAGGTAAAAGGATGGACAGGCCTGCGGCCTGAACTGTTATCAAGGATTCTGATGCCTTTTAATTTAGAATAATTGCTATGGCAAAAAATAAAAAAGCAGGTTGGAATGGATTTTCACTGAAACCGCGTAAAGAGATGCCGGCCGGCCTCTGGATGGCCTGCTCCTCCTGTCAGCAGATGCTGTACCGAAAGACCGTGGAGGAAAATCTCAACGTGTGTCCGGATTGCGGCTGTCATTTCCGTGTGGATGGACCGACACGGGTGCGTCAGCTTGCCGATGAGGGGACGTTTGAGGAGATTGGGGCCAATCTGGGCAGCAGTGATCCCCTGGGCTTTACCTGGGGCGATAAATCCTATAAAGACCGCATCGGGTTTGACCCGGCCAAGACCGCCACGCATGAGGCGATCCTCGTGGGCAAGACCTTTATCAAGGGCCGCGGGGTGGTGCTGGCGGTGATGGATTTTAATTTTCTGGGCGGATCGATGGGTATGGTCGTCGGCGAGAAATTCTGCCGCGGGGTGGACATCGCCATTGAAGAAGGCCTGCCGTTTGTGGTGGTGTCGTGTTCGGGCGGGGCGCGGATGCACGAAGGCCTGGTCTCGCTGTCCCAGATGGCCAAGACCAGTGCCGCACTGGCCCGGCTGGATGAAAAGGGCGGCCTGTATATTTCACTGCTCAGCGACCCGACCACCGGCGGCGTGGCGGCCAGCTTTGCGATGCTGGGGGATATTATTATTGCCGAGCCCAATGCTCTGGTTGGGTTTGCCGGTCCGCGGGTGATTCAGCAGACCATCAAAATCGAGCTTCCCGAAGGCTTCCAGCGTTCGGAATTCCTGCTGGAACATGGATTTATCGATATGATTGTCAATCGGCACGATTTACGCAGCGAAATTGCCCGCCTGATTGATTATTGCGGCAAGTAAGCCTGAGCCTGACCTGTCGCGATTCACTTTCTTTTAGATGCAACTGGCGGCGAATTCTCTGGCTTGTTCTTTCCTGATTTGTTGGATATCCAGTGTTTGGATCCGAGCATATAGCTCGGTTGCTTTTTTGCTGCATTCAATCCTGTGATAGGCAAATGCCATGTCAAACAGGATTTGGGCTTTTTGATTATCATCCGCCGCATCGGCCAGTTGTTTTTCCAGTTCGGCGATATTTTTCAGCTCAGTGTCCAGTTCAGCCAGTTCGGTTTGACTTCGTTCTTTGTAATAACCTCGGGTCATTTTATGCAGCCGCTGATACGTTTGACGAGCTTGTTCAAAATTCTCCAATTGACAATACGACTGGGCAATCCCAAACAGACAGTTATCCTCGTGAGAATTATACCGCAGTCGCAGATACCAGGTATCCACTTCTTTTTGATATATGGCAATGGCGGCCGGATAGTTCTTCTGCTTGAAAAATTCATCCCCCTGTTTATGATAGCGGCCCTGCATGAACCCCGGGATGATGTTGACCCAAAAGCAAAATAAAACGAGATAGAACATCCAGGAAAGGCGTAGAAATTGCCTGCATGTCATTCTGGGTATTTCTTCAGAAAACACAATGACTCTTCCAAGATATCCGATCGATAGCAGAACTGATCCGCCTGACATCACATACAATGGAGCATGGCTTTGAATTGAATACCCGCGGAGGACGCCGATAATCGCAGCAATCAAAAACTGGCCCAGACATGCCAGCCCAATCCACTGACAGAGTTTGATCCAAAACGGATTTTTCGGTGGAGCCGATGCTGTGTCCATAAAATACTCCTTCGCTCAATAATAAATCGGAATTGCTGCTTAACCATTTTAAAAAGCAACCGCTTTATTTTACACATCTGGTTACAACCGTAAAGCAATTGTACCCGTTTCCGACCGCTTTTGTCAACCTGAATCGACAATATCCTGATTTACTCGACCTGTTGACGAGGTCTGAGGCGGCAGGGAGCCTCTCTTTTTATCTGTGAAAATCTGTGAAATCAATGGTTTCTTTTCTATGATTTTTGCGTATAATTCAGTGGTTTAAATGGATATAGAATA
>JAFGQP010000239.1 GCA_016935635.1 Sedimentisphaerales bacterium | reverse complement strand
CCCGGCGACAGACCCCAACAGCACGGATTCAGAAGTGATACCCGTCGATATCATGAAGCTGCTGCAGTCGCAAAGTAAGATTGATTTAGCCCAGATCAGCGAAACGACCGCGGTGACCACTGCGGATTCATCACTGATCAGCAAGGCCGGATATATTACCCTGGGCGACACCAGACAATTCCGGCCGGATGGTTTTGGCCGCAAGGTGGAGACGGCGGATTTTGTGCTGCTGCCTTGCCTGACGCTGGAAAAGACCGAAGATACGCTGGCCCGCGCGATGGGACGCTATCGCTATACAATTTCAGGGATTCTCTCGCGGAGTCAGGGGCGGCAGTATCTGCTGTTGTACCGGGCACAGCGGACCTATTCCAACGGCAATTTTACACCTTAAGGAGACTGTTTTGAGTGCTTCTTTACGCCCTATCGTGATGCATTATAAGGATCCGGATTTTCAAAGCAAAGTCCGTCATCTGCTGGATGAACATTCCATGCAGGCTTTTTTGCAAAGCCGCAAGTCGCTGGCACAGAGTGTCAGTGCCATCGTCGAAGAGGTACGCAATCGTGGCGATGCGGCGGTTGCTGAATTTACGGAAAAATTCGATAAGGTCAAGCTGTCTGCATCGCAGTTTCGTATTTCGCAGGATGAACTGAAGACAGCCCATGCCGGACTCGATAAAGACTTACTCCAGTCGCTGCGAAAGGCGATTGAAAACGTTCGGCGCTATCAGGCCGAGATTTTTATCGGAAACAAAATCACGTCGGCGGGAATACGGTACCTGCCTTTACAGCGTGTGGGTCTGTGCATTCCGGGTGCCAGCGCCCCCCTGCCCAGCACGGTCATTATGACCGCGGTGCCGGCTCAGGTAGCCGGTGTTAAAGATATCGTGGTTATTTCTCCGCCGCGGTACCAGGGCGGGATTCACCCGGTGATACTGGGGCTGTGTTTCGAATTGGGGATTACAGAGGTCTATCGGCTGGGCGGTGCTCATGCGGTAGCGGCACTGGCCTGGGGTACCCAGACGATTCGCAAGGTCGATAAGATTGTCGGGCCGGGACACGATGTAGTGCAGCTTGCCAAAAAGGAAGTCTATGGGTTGGTGGATATCGATTCCTTTGCCGGGCCCAGTGATGTGCTGATTGTGGCCAACGAACAGGCCAATCCGGCATGGGTGGCTGCGGATATGCTCAGTCAGGCTGAACATGACCCGGGTGCGGGGATTCTGGTAACGGCCTCAGAAAAGCTGGCCGAGGCGGTTCTGGCGGAACTGGCAAAACAGGTGGTTCAACTGGGGCGGTCCGAAGCGACGCGGGCGTGTCTACTGGCCTATAGCGGCATCGTGATTCTCAAGACCATGGAACAGGTCATCGAGTGGGCCAATGCCTTTGCCGCCGAACACCTGCAGGTCCAATGCGGCGACCAGAGCAAAGTCATCAGCGAAAAATTAGTCAATGCGGGAGCTATTTTCATCGGGCCATACACGCCGGTGGCTGCGGGCGATTATTACGCCGGGCCAAGCCATACCCTGCCCACCCGGCAGACCAGCAAGTTCTTCAGTGCACTGACCAGTAATGAGTTTGTCAAGTCCAGCAGCATCATCGAATTCGATGACCGCAAGCTCGCTCAGAGTGCCGACGACATTATCCGATTGGCAATGACCGAAGGGCTCGATGCTCATGCCAGGAGCGTCCAGATTCGACGCAGCTGATTATACACCCCAGTCAAGACGATATTCATTGCGATAATAAAACCGGCCCAGCATGGCGGACCCGACATAGGCAAGGTATAATGCCATGGCCTGCGCAGGCAGAATCAGCCAGACACCCCAGTGTCGAGAGTAGATCGCAAGGGCAATATACAATCCAAACGGAATGCAAAAACAGAACACCAGCAGCAGGTAATGTACGTGTGTGCGAATCATGGACAGCACAATCAGGATCGGATTCAGGCCCCAGAGGGAATCATGCAGGATGGTGGATAATAAAACCATCGGCAAAAAGAACAAGCCGGCTGCCGCGATATTCCATAATGCTTCATCCGTTTTTTTAGTCCAGATGTAATAGATTAATCCCGGCGCAAAACAGATTGCAGCCGCAATGAGGAGGCGACACATCCTCGCTATTATTTCAGTGTAATCGCCTTCGTCATCCTGCAGAATATCGGGCGCTCGGGTTTGCCCTTCCGCGGTGACCTGCACACACAGGCACAGATACCAGTAAATATAGCCATTGACTATGGCGGACAGGATAGCGATGACAAAACCAATTGTGGCGATTGGCACAAATGCCAGGGCGCCAAGAACAATTTTACAGAAGATAAACACCCCAATCATACCCAGGCCGGTCCCGTTTAACGGAAACAGAAATGGCCAGTACCAGGGTGGTACCGCCAAGGTTTTCACGACCCGTTCATCCTGTTGGTCTTCCATGATTGCTGCTCTCTATGAATCACTATATTTCAGAACGATATTACACTCTGAAAATATAGACCTCGCAACTTTAGAGAATTTCCAGAATATCTGCGGCCTGATGCAAAATTATTTCAGCCCCGGCTTCTTTAAGCTGTTCGACGGAGCGAAATCCCCAGCTGACACCAATAAAATCCACCTTGGCATTCAGGGCAGTATGGGCATCGACATCACTGTCGCCGATATATAAAACATCTTTCGGGTTGCTGATTCCCAGTTCATTCATCACCCAGTAAACCGGCGCCGGATCGGGTTTAAGTTTCAAGCCATCTTTCTGGCCGAGAATGCATTCGAATCGTTCCGGCCCAAAATAATGCTGGACAATTTGATGAGTCAGGGAGTGCTCCTTATTGCTGATAACCGCCAATTTCAATCCTTTTTGGCGGCATTGGTCCACAAACTCCAACACGCCTGGATAGATGGTGGTTTCTTCAAAACAGGTGGTCAAGTATCGCTTTCTCATTTCGCTGATCAGTTGAGTCTGTAGATGTTTGGCATTTTCCGGCAGTGCTTTATAAGCAAATAAGGCATTACCCTGCCCAACCATTGCCCGGCATTGCTCCCGGCTGATGGCAGGCTGCCCAAGCAGACTCAGCGCAAAATTCATTGAATTGGTAAGATCGTCGAGAGTGTCGACAAGAGTTCCATCCAGGTCAAAAAACACAGCTTTATGGTTCATAGTAGATGCTTTTTGTCTTTAAATTAAGTTATGGATAAATTATCCCGTCATTTCCGTTTTTTTCTTGCAGATGTGATAAATGATACGCTATAATCCTTCTGTACTCAAAGACTTTTTCAGGGAGGCAGAATGCAGGTAAATCTTTTGTTATTAAAAAAAGACGGGTCTGTAAAGCCATTTAACCTACCGAGTGCTGTGACGACCATCGGACGTCGGCAAGATTGTGATTTATGTCTACCCATCCCTGTTGCATCCCGAAAACACTGCGAAATCAATATGGATCAGGGGCGATTGGTGGTCCGCGACCTGGGAAGCAAAAATGGTACATTTGTTAATGGAAAGAAAACAGAGGAAGTACGGCTAAAACCCGGTGATCAATTACGGATTGGGCCAGTGACATTTGTGATTCAAATTGATGGAAGCCCGGCCGATGTGACCGGCGTTAAGCCCATTGAGCCGGTTCACGAGCCAATGGATGAGAAAAACGGAGATAAGGTCCCGGCAGACAATCATTTTGATGAATTTATCCAGGACCTTGCCAATGCAGATTTAAGCGAGAGTCAATCGACGGAAATTCACAATTTGCCGGGCGATGACATGACGACATTTAAAGACATGTAATTTAGCAGTTGTGCAAATTTTTCTTTGGTTGTCGGCACATAAATCGTTATCATGTCGGGATGATAAAAGACCTGAAATCTCTGACATGGAATGAACTGGAACAAGTGGCAGCCCAACACAGCCAAAAGCCTTTTGTTGTTCAGTATTTATTTACCTTTATTCACCAGAAAAATGTTGCTGCCCTGGAACAGATTACCCCCCTTTCCAAGACTTTCCGCGCTGCGCTGACAGAGGCGGGCTATCATATTTCCACGCTGAAGCTGATTGAGACATTCGACGACCCGGACGGGACGATGAAGTTTGTCTTTGAGACCGCCGACGGCAACCGGCTTGAGTCGGTCCGACTTCTGGATGACCAAAGGGCGACGCTGTGCATTTCAACACAGGTGGGGTGCCGGATGGGGTGTTTGTTTTGTGCAACTGGGCAGCTCGGTTATCAGAGGGACCTGACCTGTGGAGAAATTGTCGATCAAGTCTATCAGATACAACTCAGGACTGGAAAAGCCCAGAATATCGTCTACATGGGGATGGGGGAACCTCTGGATAATTATGAAGCCACGATGAAGTCGGTGGAATTGCTCAACCATCCGGAAGGACAAAATATCGGAATTCGCCATATTACGGTTTCGACCTGCGGGCTGACGGAAGGCATTGCACGTCTGACTGAGGAAGCTCTGCAGCCGCGGCTGGCGATTTCACTGCACGGCCCGGATGATCAGACACGACAAAGTATTTTAAAAATATCAAAAAAAGTACCCATCCGCAGCCTGATGTCTGCCTTGCGGAAATATCAGGATCATACTGGACGACGGATTACGTTCGAATACTGTATGATACAGAATTACAACGATTCACCGCAGCAGGCCCGACAGCTGGCACGCCTGGTCAAGCCCTTTAAATGCAATGTCAATCTGATCGAGTTTAATGCCTTTGACGGGTGTGATTTTGTGGCTGCAAGCCCTGCTGGGATACGGCAGTTTGCAGCGGTTCTGGAACGCGAGGGAATTGAGACCGTAATCCGCTATAAACGCGGACGTTCAATTCGTGCAGCTTGTGGGCAACTGGGAGCTGACTGGTTAAAACGCACGACATAAGTCTTTGTTATTCATTGATTTCGGTTGCGATATAACAGGGGATTGACAGCCTGAATCATGTTTTCGACGTCAAGCCGGCCGCCCAGAAAATGGGATATTTTCTCACACTGTTCCCGCGTATGATTCAGCATATCACGATGATTGATAATCAGCATCTTAAAATGCGGCTGCTTTGCAATCCAGTGAAAAAACTTCTGCAAATCCGACTGATATAATGCGGCCATCTGTTCATCAGAGACCTCCACCGCTGATTTCTGACTGCGATCGAGCATTTTTTTCTGCGATGCAAGCACTTCAGCCATATCCCGATGCATAAAGATGACCCGGTATTCATACCCCTGCGGCAAGTCATACAGGAGACGATAGACCATTTTGACCACCTTGCCGAAAGCATTTTCCAGCCAGGAAGGGTCCTGTTTGGTCTTCTTGACAGGCTCATACTCAAAATACCCCAGCGGATTATCTTCGTCGGCTTTGCGGAGATTATCCACCAGAACATCAAGTCCCCCCTTATTGAGGCAATTCATCATCATCGATGTTCCGGAACGGGGAAGTCCCGATACAATGGTTATAAAATCATTTGTTTGTTCCATGGGCATTTGTCCAATCTTGTCATAAAAGCGAAATTATACCCAAAATCAATCGTAAATCAAATGGAATCGGGACTACAACAATGGAGCAAAGAGGCGTATCATGTGTTCAAATAAATTGCGCATAAAGCCAGCTTTCAGTTCGGACTGAATACAGGCTTTTTCAATCGTATTGATCCACCCTTCAATGTGAGTGATTTGGGGGCGGCTGTATGCAATCAGCATCACTTCATAATTTAGAAAAAGGCTTCGTGAGTCCATGTTGGCCGAACCGATCATGGCGATGGTCTCATCGACCAGCACAGTTTTGGCGTGAATCATCCCAGGCGTATAGTACAGTATTTTTGCACCAAATCTTTGCATTTCACGCAAATATACCCTCCTTACAACATCTGCTATCAGATGATTGGATCGGGCAGGGATGACAATTTTGACTTCGACGCCCCGCCGGACAGCAAGCTGGAGGGCATTGAGCAGCGGTTCATCGGGGATAAAATACGGGGTTATAATCTGGATTCTGCGTCGAGCACTATAAAGCGAAGTCAAAATAGCATCATACAAGGCATCACCCGGGATATCCGGCCCGGACGGAACCACCTGAACAATGGCGATATTAGGACTGTCGTAATACCCGGCAGGCTCAGTCTGGGCAGGAATATCATTTTCACCGACCGTAAAAGCCCAGTCGGAATGAAATATTTCAAGATAGGATCGGACCGCAGGTCCTTTGAGTATGAATGACAAATCCTGCCATCGTTTGGGGTCGGGTTCGGGTCCCAGGTATTCTTTGCCGATGTTGGTCCCCCCTGCCAGCACGGTTTGATTATCAATGACGACAATTTTACGGTGATTGCGAAGATTGGTTCTACCCCGAAAAAGCCGGTGCATGAAAAATGCGTATTGACCGCCGGCCTTGACCAGCGGCACGAAGAAACGGCGCCCTGTCTGAACCGCCCCAAATCCGTCCAACAGGACGCGTACATCCAGGCCCTGTCGGGCTTTACCGACCAGCCTGTCTCGAATTTCTCTGCCGACCTCATCCGGACGGAAAATAAATGTGGAGATATAAATTGAGTCTTGAGCATTATCAATAAGCGTAATTAATTGATGGTATATCTGCTGGCCATCCGTAAGAATATCCAGCCGGTTGCCGTCCGTGGCCGAGGGAATTCCATAGCTTTCAAGCAATTCGTCGATCTGCGTTCGAGGAACGTCAAGCCTTCGCGACGGGCAGGACAGGGACGTGGCTGATTTTTTGGCAGCTCTGCGTTTCATTTTTCTGCCGCCGAACATCAAATATAAAGGAACCCCCACATAAGGAATCAGGATTATAGCCAGCAGCCATGCGATCGTACCTGACGGCGAGCGTTTTTGAGTCAGCACGTGTGCAATAAGAACAATGCCCACCATAAAGCCAATGAGTAATTCGATATGAGCAATCAGCCACTGTAAAATGATCCATCCTGTCATTTGGTGTTCCCTGCTGTGGATATATCCCAATTTAACAAAGTCTCATTTTGTACCTATTGCAGATATTTTACAGAACCTATTGAACCGCCGCAGAATAACATAGTTATATATACTTAACAAGTGTGAATTTGTCGCGAGAATGGTTTGCGAACAAACCGAAAAAGTGAATATCTGGATCTCGCGCGGAAAATATGATACTGTATGATCACAATAAGTTTAGTTTTAGGATCGCACTAAACGAATTGAATCCATATAATCTGAAAAATTCGGGATTTGAATATATTTTTATACTTTTTTGCAACAAAATTATGGAGTATAACGTCATAAACAAAAATATTAAAAATACTATTGGCCTTATTGATTAATTAATAAACGAATATGCTATATCCTGATAAATTGCGTAAGATTCCTCATCGATTCTTAAGTAATCGATTTATTGTTTTTATGCTGGGGCTTTGTTATTGCCTTGCGCTGGCGGGGTGCTCCCCCGAGCACTATAAAGCAGACGCCGATAAGGAGGTCCAGAGCATCCTGGACAGCAAATGGAAAGCCGAACACGGCAATCGTTCTAATTCCCGCATTTCCGATGTGGAACGCGACCCCAATGATTTGTTTTTTGATCCCAATTATATTCCATCAGGGAAGCTAAGCCTTGCTGAAGCCGTTGCACTGGCGACAGCCCGTAACCGGGATTATCAGCGGCAAAAGGAATCTCTGTACCTGTCTGCGCTGGATTTAACGCTATTTCGGCATAATTTTGCCACTAAGTGGTTTGGCACATTCGATAGCACCTACAGTCGAAACGAATCCGATGAATCGATGGGGGCTGGCGGTGCGGTAGGTTTTAGCAGACTCCTGGAAGATGGGACCCAGATTTCGAGCAGCATTGCCTCTGATTGGCTTCGTTATCTGACGGGCGATCCTCGGGAAAGTCTGGCCAGCGTCCTGAGCGCAACCATCAGCAAACCCCTGCTTCGCGGAGCCGGCAAAGATGTCGTCATGGAAAGCCTGACGCAGGCGGAACGTAATGTCTTGTATCAAATCCGGACATTCAGCCGCTATCGCAAGTCATTTGTAGTAACCATCGTCAGTGAATATTACCGTGTAATACAAGCGCTGGATCGCGTCAAAAATGCAGAGAGCAATTATCAAAGTCTGATGTTGGCGTACGATCAATCCAATCTTAAGGCCATGGCCGGCCGGCTGGACATGTTCGAAGCGGATCAAACCAAGCAGCAGATGCTGGATGCACGCGACAATCTGGCCGGGGCGGAGCGCACGTATCAGCAAGCCCTGGACACGTTTAAAATCAGCCTTGCCATTCCGACTGATGCCATGATAGAGCTTGACCCCAATGCCCTGCAGGTTCTTTCCGCGATGGAAGTTGTTGAGCCTGAGTTTAATGTCGATGATGCAATCCAGACTGCGTTGTCCCTGCGGCTTGACTTGGCCACCATTAAGGATCAGGTGGATGACGCCCGCCGCAAAATCAAGGTTTCTGAAAACGCACTCAAAGCCGATTTGGATATTGTTGCCCGGGCCAATGTTGATTCGACCCCTGATCGTCAGGCCGGTCGGTTGCGTTTTAACGACGGCAGCTACAGCATCGGAGCTCAAGTGGACCTGCCCTTTGACCGCAAGTCGGAGCGGAATAATTACCGTGAATCCCTGATTACAATGATTCAGCGGCAGCGGGATTACGAGGACGGTAT
>JAFGQP010000029.1 GCA_016935635.1 Sedimentisphaerales bacterium | reverse complement strand
TGCGACAGGGATTCACGGCCATAGCCGTAGCCGTGTGATTCAATGTTGGCCTCGGCGACCAGATAGATTCCCCATTCGTCGCACAGTTCGTACCAGCGCGGGTCGTCCGAATAATGGCAGGTACGGACATGATTGCAGTTGCCCTGTTTGAGGACTTCCAAATCGCGGATCATTTTTTCTTCAGTGACATAATGGCCGGAATCGGGCCAATGCTCATGGCGGTTTGCCCCTTTAAGCTTGATCGGCACGCCATTGACGGTAAATATCCGGCCTTTAATTTCGATTTCACGGAAACCGGTCCGGGCTGACAGGATTTCTTCATCTTTGCCGTTGGCCAGCGCCAGGACTGTCGTATAAAGCGTAGGGGTCTCGGCGGTCCATTTGGCGGGGGCTGTGACTGGCATCGTCAGAGTCACGGTTTTTTCCTGTCCGGCCTCGATTGCCGGCACATCGATTTTCACTTTCTCGGCGGCGGTCTTGCCTTCGATGTTGAACAAGGCTCCCGTCAGGGTGCAGGCCGCAGATGCCTTTTCACCATAATTTTTAACCTTGGCGATGACTTGGAGGGTGGCGTTTTTGTATTGCTCGTCCAGGTCCGTCTTGATAAAAAAGTCTCGGACATGGACCTGCGGCGTGCTCCAGAGGGTGACATTGCGATAAATGCCGCTCAGGCGCCACATATCCTGGTCTTCAAGGTAACTGCCCACCGAAAACCGATAGACTTCCACGGCAACCATATTCTTGCCCGGTTTAACATAAGGGGTGATATCAAAATCGGCGGCGTTGCGGCTGTTGACGCTGTAGCCGACCTTCTGGCCGTTGACCCACACAAAAAACGCTGAATCCACGCCGTCAAAGGTCATAAAGATGCGGCGGTCCTGCCAGGCCTTGGGTACTTCGAATTCCCGCCGGTAACTGCCGACCGGATTGCGTTCGGTGTAGGCGGTATAATTTTTCGGCGGCTCGCTCATCACACGCGGCCAGTCCTTTTGGAAGATATAGCCGGCATTGCGGTAGTAGGGCGTGCCGTAACCGAGCACCTGCCAGTTGGACGGAACAGGAATTTCTTTCCAGCCGCTGACGTCAAAGTCGGTCTTATAGAAGTCCGCCGGCCGTTGGTCGGGCGTGGGTACCCAGTGGAATTTCCAAAGGCCGTTGAGGCTTCGGCAGAAAGAAGAATCATGGCGTTTGGCGGCCAGCGCCTCCTTGAGATTGCCGTAGGGCATCAGGGTTGCGTGGGCGGGTTCCTTATTGATGCCCAGACATTCGGGGTCTTCGATTTCCGGCGGCAGGGGTGCTGCGGCCAGACAAATCACTGACAGCACAAGACTTAAACAGAGTCCAGTGAAAATGGTGATGCGTGTGTTCTTGTCCATGATCGATTCCTTTTTCCTGTTTTAACCTTCAAAAAAGCGGTTTTCTGCTTCTGTTTGGCCGGATTGGGCCGGCTGACAGATTCCATTCAGTACTATATACCGATTTTCTTCTTATTGTGTCGATAATTCTATCGAAAATCCGCTCAAATAAGATGGATTTTTCTTTTCTGGACGCGTTTTGTGGGGGAATTGTTACGGAAACATGAACAGATGGATTCCCCATGGCTAATCATGGGTAGTGACTGGCTTTCTGGGATGCTGAAGTTCAAAAAAAGAGCTGCGGAACGCACCCGCAGCTCTGTATTGTGGACTCAAGTTTGTTTGTTTTTATCTTTTCCGTCGTATCAACAGTGTCATTGCTCCAATTCCCAGTAACCCCATTGTTGCCGGCTCCGGTATCGTTGAGACCGAATCAATGACCACCTGTGCCAGTTGGGCATCGGGTGCTAATTCGATATGCAGCATCTCAAAGTCGGGATTGGGCCGGAACTCGATATCGAAATACTGGTACCCGCCGTCAGGCTGAGTAAAAACAAGCGGGCTGGAGTAATAGGTTACGATTCCGGGGACTACCTGCCCCAAATCCTGACCAAGGGCGACAATTGAAACAGGAGGTTGGGTCGTACCTTCCCAGGTCAACTGTAGCCGCAGCAGTTTGAGCGGCAGTTCATCGATGAAGTTTGGAATCTGGAAATCGTAGCCGCCGCTTGCCGGATCAAACAGGTAAAACGGCTCCGATGGGTACAACTGGGTTGATGGGTCATTATCATCCACCCATGAAAAATTCATCAGTCCAAACTGGCCGGAGGTCCCTGTGGACCAGTGAGCATGTACTGACAATGGGTCGCCGCGATAAGGGGGCGGATTCAAATCATCGCCGGCAGCAAAACTCCACGGGATTGCCAGCATGATGGCGACGAAAAGATACGACGGTATTAGTTTGTTGGTTTGAGCTTTCATGTTTTTCTCCTTTTAGTATGATTTTTATTTTTCAACGCATGTGACACCTTAAGCTGACATTTGTTTCATAAAAAGACTCCTTTCGATTCAGGAGAACTGTTTAAGATAATCCGCGGCTGCAATGCAGCCGCGGATTGACATCACACTCTGTCCTCCGAAGAGTTTTTGTTTTCAAAATAAAAGGCAAGACGTTTATTTATATACCTGCCG
The DNA here is from genome assembly GCA_016935635.1 of Sedimentisphaerales bacterium. Taxonomy (GTDB): domain Bacteria; phylum Planctomycetota; class Phycisphaerae; order Sedimentisphaerales; family Anaerohalosphaeraceae; genus Anaeroglomus. Next base: position 678 of record JAFGQP010000029.1, on the reverse strand, counting down.
CCAGTAACCGCGGATATTGCTGCCGCGCAGGTCGCAGCTGACAGGGCCTTTGCCCCAGAAGTAATCGTTGTAGCCGCCCAGGATGCCGCCGGGACCGACCACTCCCATCACGACGGATTCAACGGAGTCCGGCTGTTCTTCGGCCTTAGCCTGGAACCAGGCATTGCGGATGGACAGCGGAGGCAGCGTTATGAAGACGATTTGTCGACCGAGTGCATAATCGGCAAAACGTCCGCCGAAATTGGGCCAGTCGTAGGCATTGGTCTGGAAGCCCAGCAGCAGGTGCAGGCCGTCAAATGCAGGTCCCCAGCGGGTGGCCCAGCTTTGTCCGCCATAGTCTCCCTTGAGTACCTGACAGGACAGCAGGGCAAGCCACTCGATATCATAATTGCCCCATGCCCCGGCTGCATCGGTGTAGGTCAGCGTGCCGTCGTCCACATTGCTTTCAAAGGTAAAACCGCCGCCGTAGCCGTGTCCGATGTAGAACGTGATGTCGGTGTTATCAACATAGGTCGTATCCGCCCCGGCCGGAGGCTGCTTAAAATCATTTTCCCAGGCTGATGCGCCCGTCCAGTTGAACCGTATGGTAACCCCGTCGTTCAAAAACCGTGAGCGGAAGCCGCTTTGATTGGCGGCACCCAAATCAGAAACAGCGCGGGAAATACCGAAATCCCGGGC
>JAFGQP010000238.1 GCA_016935635.1 Sedimentisphaerales bacterium | reverse complement strand
ATCCGATGAGTTATTGCTGTTTTGGGGAAAAGAATAAAAATCACAGAATCACTTTTCTTGCTGCATTTCTTGATGATAGTACGTTGCGTCAAATGTCCAGCGATCCAAGATTTGATGGTCCTTGTGCAGGATTTACGTTCCCTGAGCTGGAAGTTCGTAATTTCGCTGCGATGGGCCTGTCCTCGCTTTTACACCTGAATGAAAGCCCTGATGAATCGTGGACGGATGATCAATGGAAACAATTGCGAATGAAAGTACAGCGGAAACTACAAAAAGAAGGACTTTTCTCTTCGCAACGGCAGTAAAAATTGTTGGAGCAGGAAAACAGGCGACTTCTTGTTCAACTGGGGGGGAAGGAGTAAATGACAACATGAATTTGAGATTGAATCGTCTGTTTTCGTGCACGTTTACGCCAGGCAGGGCGGTAACCTAATTTCCTTGACCCAGGAGCAGTTGTTTTGGTAGACTGGTGACATTGTCAGTTAATAAAAGTATTCATTATGCCTGTAAATCAGAAAATCTCAGATACTATTATGTCTCAGAAAAGCCGGCTTCAAAACCCGTTCATCAACAGAATATATTTTCATCGGCTCGGTCCGCTTTGCATCGTCCTGTTTTTACTTTCTCCCCTGGCAGCTCGGGCAAAATTGTATTATGTTTCCAATCTGGGCGATGACTCCGGCAACGGGCTCTCACCAGAAACAGCCTGGAAAAGCCTGGATCGTGTCAATGCCGGACCGTTCGAGCCCAATGATGTAATCCGCTTCCATCGGGGCGATGCCTGGCGAGGACAATTAATTCCTTTCGGCGGAAACGCAGCGGCCCATGTCACCTATGGTGCTTACGGAGCGGGCCAAAAGCCCTTGCTGCTGGGTTCCATCAGTGCCAACAAACCCCAGGACTGGCAGCAGGACCAGGACAATCTCTGGTCCACTGCTTCGGTGTTTCCGGCAGATATCGGTAATATCATTTTCAATGGGGGAGAATCTGTCGGTATCAAAAAATGGACACAAAACGACCTGACACAGCCGGGAGATTACTGGTATGATCCGGAATGCCGTCGGGTCAAATTGTATTGCTCCAAAAATCCCGAATTGAGTTACACCAGCATTGAATTAGCCCTAAATCGTCACATCATTCCCGTCAGCGGCAAAAGCTATATCATCTTCGAAGATCTGGCCCTGCGCTATGGGGCAGCCCATGGTATTGGCAGCAGTAATACACATCATACCATGATACGTCGCTGTGATCTGTCCTATATCGGCGGCGGCCACCAGTTCACCACGGAGGCTGGGCACCCGGTCCGCTTTGGCAATGCAATCGAATTCTGGAGCAATGCCCACGACCATCTGGTCGAACAGTGCCGAATCTGGGAAATTTACGATGCGGCCCTGACCAATCAGAATAATGCACCGAATGTCAAACAGTACAATATCGCCTATCGTCAAAACCTGATCTGGAATTGCGAGTATTCTTTCGAGTACTGGAACCGCCCCGAAAATTCACTCACCTATAATATTCTTTTTGAACACAATACGTGTGTGAACGCAGGACACGGCTGGGGGCATCATCAGCGGCCGGATCCCAGCGGACGTCATTTATGTTTCTATTCCAGTCCTGCTGTGGCCCACGATATCAACCTCCGCAATAATATTTTTTTTCAAGCCCTTGGAAATGCCTTTTATGCCCCAGACTGGCCGGCAGATTCCATCAACAAGCTCAACATGGACCACAACTGCTGGTATCAGCCTGCCGGCACGATGATTCTTCTGAAATCTCAGAGTTTTGCGATGAATGAGTTTGCCTCGTACCAGGCTGCCCTCAAAAAAGAACCGCATTCTATAGCGAAAGATCCTCTGTTCATGGACATCACCAGGCAGGATTTCCATCTGAACCGCCAGTCGCCCTGCATTGACGCGGCCGCAAATACAGGACAAAAAACCGATCTCGAGGGAACTGCAATACCCCAGGGGGCTGCTGCCGATATCGGAGCCTATGAAACACCGCAGATACTCCCATAAAGCCAATAAATCATTGGTGTCCAACTGAAACGAGACTCCCTTGAAAACTAAAACCTCCTGTCAGAGTGCTGTTGATTGTCCAGTTCCTTCATCTTCCTGTCAAGACCCTCGGCTGCTCAAAAGGGCTCTGGCCCTGAACGAATAAATTCCTGCTGAACAACGGCAGGAGCATACTTTAAAACCGGTCTGAAATCATCATGACAGGAATTGGAATTCTCGAAAATGCGCAGCGATACAAAAAAAGCCTGACCGCGAAGGGCCAGGCTTTTATTAAACAATTGCATGCATTGACGTTCGGGCTTATTGATCTTTCAGCCAGACCATGGAACCGCCAGTACGACCCCGGCGTCGCTGCGGTTCAGGGGCACCTGTATTACCGCCTCCAACGGCATCCGGGCCGCCGAATTCACCACGATTGGAACCGGCCTGCTCATCCCGGTTCTGGCGGGCATAGTACGGTATCGCCAGCAGCGGAGAATCGTCGGCAAATGTGCCATTTATGACATTCACGCCGCCCAGTAAATCCGGCTGCCGCTGAAGTGTTAATTCTGCTTTGGGATCGAGCACTTTGGTAATATCCTGATCCACGCGTTCGGCACAATAAATCAGCGGCCCCACCCGCAGGGCAACCCGGCCGTGCGTCGCGGCAATTTTATCGATGCCTTTGATACGCTGGATTTTCATCGGCAGGACCAGTTCGATCTTGTCACCGGTTTTCCAGGTTCTGTCGATGGCCGCATAGCCTTTGTCAATAGCCGGGGTTACGGGTGTGCCGTTGACCTTGATGGACACAATTCCATCGGCATCGGGGGTACTGGAATACAACTCGCTGACGCTTGGGTTCGGGACGCGAATTTTGACAGCGAATTTGGTTTCTTTGGCGGGATTGACCGTAATCGCCACATCGCCGCTCCAGGGGTAATCGGTCTTCTGAACCATCGTGACATCGGTCCCTGCAACATTGCCTACTTTCATGGTGCTTCCGATAAACAGGTTCACATAGATACCGTCTTTATCCTTCACATATGTCCAGGTCGGAAGCATCAGCAGGACGCGGGGAATATTGCCGACACAGCATGGGCAGACATGCCAGGGATAGCGGCCACCACGGGTTTCAAGCGGATTCTGGTAATAGAAGTTTTTGCCTTCCATATCAATTGAACCTAACAGGGCATTGTAGAGGGTTTCTTCGTACAGGTCGGCATATCGGGCATCATGATAGGCCAGGTTCAGCTTGTGCTGGAAGAAAATCTCGCCGCAGCTTGAGCAGGACTCGCAATAGGCATTATTCGGCAGGGAATAATTGGGGCCATAGCCTTCGGAGGTTTCCCCGCTGCCGACACCGCCGGTGACATAATACTTTTTATTGACGATATTGTCCCACAGGGACATGACGGCGCTCTGGTAATCCTTGTCGCCGGTTTCCATGGCCACATCGGACATCGCGGCATACGAATAGGTGGCACGCACGGCATGGCCCACCGCTTCGTACTGCTGAATGACCGGCAGGTGGCTCTGGTCATATTCGCTGCCGTCTTTGCGGCAATCCAGCAGGAATTTGGCCAGTTGGATATATTCATCGCCGGCACCTTTGCCTTCCATGTCATTGACGAATCGGCCGAAGCGAACCAGGGCAATCTCCATTTCCTGGTGGCCGTCATACCATTCTTTTTTGGGTGCCGGACCGAGATTGTCGCACCAGCAGTCCGCCAGCTTTTTTGCGGCCTTATACAGCCGGTCGTCAGCCTTCTCGGTCAGCATGTAATGCGCAATGGCACATTCCAGAAAATACCCTGCGACATAGCCTTCGTGATCCCCGCGATGTTCCGGCGACCAGCGTTTGCGATTGCTCAGGGTGAATGCGGTCTGTAAATAACCGTCTGGCTCCTGAGCGGCCAGAATCTTGGGAATCCAGTCTTCCAGGGTCTGCTTCATCGCCTTCTGAGCCTCAATGATTTCCTTGTCACCCTGCGAGTCCACCATCAAAGCAACGCAGATGGATTCAATGGTGTTATAGACCCAGGCATTGGAAAAGACATAGCCGCGGTGACGACCGGCGGGTTTTCCCGCCAGCTTATTGGCTGCATCAACAAAATTGTTAATTCCGCCTTCTTTGACCTCGGGGTCGGAAATTTTAGCGATGCAGTGGGGAATCCAATTTACGATGAGTGCCTTGGCCCGGCTGTTCCACAGCGAACTATCCAGCGTATAAGCCCCGGTATCGATCAGGCTCAGGTGCGTCGCCGGGGGAGCGGCAACCACTTTTGTGATTAGCGAAGCAGAAGCAGACAAAGTGCCCTTGGTCGCTGTCAACTGGAGGACATAGTCGCCGACTTCTGAAAAGACTGCCGTGGTTTCTGTCCGGGCGGCGTCTTCAAAGGTCACGCTGCCGGGGCCGGATTTTTTAGACCATGCGACTTTCACATCCCCGCCCTTGCCTTGCAGGGTCTTGACATGGCCGGACAGATAAGTCTTGCCGCCCAGGACCACGACACGGTCAACGCCGGCCTCAACGGATGGCGGAAAATCCGGGGATTTGCCGGAATCATAGACCTTCCATTCCAGAATACCGGTTGAAAATGTGCCATCTGAATCCATTTCAAGTTTGAGTTTGGAGGTGGTGACTTCATCAAATGTGGTGGTGTTATACCGGTTTTCTTCGACTCCCAGGCCGGAGGGGTTGGGTACGGGAACAAACGATTTGCCATCCCAATATAGCAGGCGGCAGGCTTTGGGGACGCGAATGCCCTGTCGGTCCGCCCACCAGTACACATCGATTTTGTTGACGCTGACAGGCTGACTCCAGTCATATTGGACCCACTGTGTCCCGGTGCGGTTCCAGTTGCCATAGGACCCGCGTCGGTTATCGAGGGAGCGTCTTGGATCATAGCCGTCATTCAGAGCGCCCAGCGAGGTATCTCCCGATACATAGGAACTGGATGGGACTGCTACGGCTGCCAAGTTCGGTGCAGCAGGAGATTGTGAGGCAGGATTGGATTCGGCACACACCATGCAACTGACCAAAAGCATGCCTATAACAAGAAATGATCGGCTGGCGGGGAATTGACTGTGTCTCATTGAGTTCTCCTTAAAATATTATCTGCTATATACAGTTATACCATGTCCGGATAGTCCCATGATTGACTATGCTATACTATACTGTATTACATCTAAGGTCAAGAGATGATTTCAAATCATGAAAAGTTTCAATAATT
>JAFGQP010000237.1 GCA_016935635.1 Sedimentisphaerales bacterium | reverse complement strand
TGCGCACAGCAGTAGCCCAGAAACTCCTCCTTCGTCCAGCCTGTCTCCGTTGCCACCTGCGGCAGAAAACACCCGCTGTTGTATCCGCTCGAAATAAAAATCCCGTGTTTGCCCAGTTCCAGGCTCAGCGGGTCGCTGGTTTTGACCATCGGTGACAGCACCGATATCTCAATATCCAGCCGCGGCAATTCCGCCGGGCGGATGGGATTGTGCCGAAATCGCGGGTCACGCCGCGCCGACGACTCGGCCATTTCCCGCACCATCTCAATCAGCGGCTTATAGCCTTCAAAGTTGCCGATGCATCCCCGCAGGTCGTCGCCGTTTTTGAGCGTCACAAAACACCCCTGATTAGCCAGCAGGGCCGGGTCGCTGGTCTTTTCCGGCAGCGGAGCGGGCCGGTGATTGACCACCGCCTCAACCGTCCGCCTGGCCGTCCGCAGCAAAACCTGTTTCTGTTCTTCATTCATAAAAACCTCTTTTTTATTCTCCGAACTACGCGAACTATGAACTCCGAACTATGAACTACGAACTACCGAACTACCGAACTACGAACTTCAATGCTTCATCCACTTGATCGCCATAAATCCGCCAATCAGCAGAATCATAAATGCCAGGCTCAGCCAGTTGAAATACTTTTCGATAAACGGCCGCATCTTTTCGCCTTTCCAGCCGAACAGGCCCGCCACAAGAAAAAATCGCGCTGACCGGCTCATCGCCGAGGCAATCACAAAACCTAGGAAATTAATTTTAGCGATCCCTGCCGTAATTGTACACACCTTATACGGCAAGGGGGTAAAGCCGCAGGTAAACACAATCCAGAAATCATAATCATCGTACCACTTCTGGAACAGGTCAAAATTGGCCTGTGTCATGCCGATTCCGCTCAGATGAGTCAGCACCCAGGTTCCAATCTGCTGCCACAGAAATATCCCGATGCAGTATCCCAGAATCCCCCCGAATACCGAGGCGATTGAACAGGTCAGTGCAAACCGAACCCATTTCTTCGGTGCCCCCAGTGCAAGCGGCATCAGCAGCACATCCGGCGGTACCGGAAAAAAGCTGGATTCGGCAAAACTGAGCACAAACAAGGCCCGTTCGCCGTGCGGCGTATTGGCAAAATGGACCACCCAGTTATAAAGCCGTCGATGCCAGTGCCACCAGGTCACCGGCTGTGTTTGTGTCGATTCCATGCAGTCTCCTGAAAATGCTTTTCTTTTGTCCTGAATCATATATAGTATGACTCCATAAGTCAATTGACAGAATACAGATACAGGAAATAATATATGGAACAATTTCACCAGACTGCCGCTGGCCTGACTGTGCTGGCCCCCGCCAAAATCAACCTGACCCTGCTGATTGCCGGAAAACGCCCCGATGGCTACCACGAACTCGAATCGGTCATGGCCAAAATTGACTACTGCGACCAGATTGATTTCCAGTGGGGGACCAGCCCCAACATCGAACTGGTCTGCACCGGCCCATTTTGGGCACCCGACGGCCCCGATAATCTGGTCTGGCGTGCCGCCCGCCTTCTGCTGGATAAGGCCCAAAAAGACCTCTCCGTCAAAATTACCCTCACCAAGAATATCCCCGCCGGCACAGGCCTTGGCAGCGGCAGCTCCGACGCCGCCGCGACATTGTTAGCTCTGAATCGCTTTGCCAACCTCAGCATTTCCCATGTTGACATTCACGCCATCGCCGCCTCACTGGGCAGCGATGTGAATTTTTTCCTCGAGGGTCCATTGGCTTTTTGTACCGGCCGAGGCGAAAAAATCTCGCCTATCTCTGTCGCTTATCCGTTTGACGCCCTTTTAATCATACCAAATGTAAATACATCTACTAAAAAGGTTTACAGTAATTATGTTCACGATTCCAAGCGTTATTCCCTCTGGGCAGACCAAATAAATGAATATCTTGATAAAAATAGAGTTGATTTTGCAGTAAAAATGTGCGCAAATATGCTTCAGGAAAGCTGTTTCCGATTACACCCGGACCTTGCGGCCATCCATGAACAAGCCGAAAGGCTCACCGGTAGAAAAGTTTGTCTCAGCGGCAGCGGAAGTGCGATGTATTGCTTGCTTGAACACCAGGACAGCTCTATCATCCAGCGTTGCTGCGATACTCTGAAAACCAAATTCAACTGCATAAGCAGGATCGTACACAACAATAGATGGTAAGTTTTACGAGAGGCAGACAATGGAAATCAGCGAAGTCAGAGTCAAGCTCGTAGCCAATCAGGATGATCGGCTCAAGGCCTTCTGCTCGATGACGCTGGACAACGAGTTTGTTGTCCGCGACATCAAGATTATCGAGGGTGCAGGGGGGCTTTTTGTGGCCATGCCGTCACGCAAAATGAGTGACCATTGCAGTAAATGCGGCGGTAAAAATCATCTCCGGGCCAAATTTTGCAATCACTGCGGCAGCAAACTCCCTGAAAACCGGGCCAGGCAGGATATGGATGGACGCATGAAGCTTCATGCTGATATTGCCCATCCCATCAATGCCAGTTGCCGCAAGAAAATCCAGGAGACGATTGTCAAGGCCTTTCATGAAGAAGTCGAAAAGTCCAAGCTGCCGGGTTATAAGCCCGTCGAAATGGACACGCCCGACGATTAGGCTGACATGATTTGCAAAACATCTGGGGGGATAGAAGTGGGGATAAGAGAAGTCTATTCCAAATGAGGGATTATTCTTATGGGAAATAGGCTGATTCAAAAATAGGTATTTTTCCTTATAGACATAAAAAAAAGCCCCATCAGGAGCTTTTTAGGAATCACACTCAGCGACACGCTGAGACGACAGATTAGCCTTCGTGCAGCAGTTCTTCCAGAACCCGATCCATCGCGGCATCCAACTGGTCGTCCAGTTCGGCATCTTTCCGGCGGCAAATCCGTCTGCCCTGTTCCACCTTTTCCTGGCGGATTTCAGGCAGTGCTGCAATAATCCCAAGCAATCTTCCAAGCGGGGTATTATGGATATTATCCATAATCTTGTCCGCAAAGAAATCCTGCGACGGATTCGGCAGCTCGAATCGGCCTTCGTCGTGGGGGTCGTTCATGAAGCGGTTTGGAATTTGATTTTCGTTTGAGTTTTGGTTCATACCTTATTACCTTGTCTGTTTCGGACCACAGAACAGGAATCCTTCCTGGCGCTGAATCCGGCAATCCCGGAACAACCGGCCATTGCTTCTCGTGGATGTATCCTCATTAATCCCTAAGAGGTTTTATCTATATCAGTTTCGGCGTTTTTATTGAGCTTTAATAAGAACTTTTTATGACGGGCATTTTTATCGGAATAGCCCAAAACCTGAACCCACTATATATTGTAGTGCTGTTTTTGACTCAGTCTTTCACGCAACAGCCTTCACAGTACTGGTATCGACCTTTGGTGGAATGAAACTTTAATTCTGTGACGAATTTCTGGTATTTTCATAAGTCATTGTTAAGTATATTATTATGATGAATATGGAAAGAACTTTCTGATTCATCCCTATAAATTAATTTTTTATTGCACTATATTTACCCTGCTGTGAAGCTAAAATGTGGAATTGGAAAAAATAGGCAAGCATACTATATATTGTTTTTGGGTTGAATTCCGCTTTTTTGATGAAAAAAAGCCTGTGAGTTTTGCACCCAACCCAATAGGTACAGGCAGACAATAGCTTGAAAATCCGCCCCCTTACCTGAAAATTCCGGAGAAAATAGGCCTTTTTTAAAGCTGCAGGATTGAAATTACTGCCTGTTTTGCCGATAATGAAAGAGGTATGAAAATTCAGTTATCCAATCTGCTTTTGCGAGAATTCTTTGACCAGCTCCGCTTTGTATCCAAAGAACAGGAGCACAAGGTGCTCCAGGCCGTTGAGTCATTGATCATGGTTATTGACCCTGACAGAGAATACCCGTACGAATTTATCGCCTTTCGTCTGTCCGGAGTCCGTCCTCGCACCGATGACTTTGGCCAGACCATCCCCGGCCGGCAAATCCTGGATGACCTGCGCATCTGGCTGACCATGAAGACGGCCTCCATTGCAATTCCTGTCCAGCAGCAGTCGGAAATCATTTACACGATTCAGCAGCTTGCTGAACAATGCTCGGTTTCGACCAAAACCATACGTCGCTGGCAGCAGCGGGGCCTGGTGGGACGCGTGTATGTCTTTGCGGATGGCAAAAAGCGCCTTGGATTTTCAGCCTCCATGGTCGAACAGTTTCAGGCGGTCAATGCCCAACTGATTAAACAGGCTAAAGACTTTCGCCTGATGTCATCGACAGAGAAAAAGGGCATCGTTGAGGCCTTCCGCGTCCTGGCCGAGCAGAATCCAGACAAGACCCGAAACCAGCTTATTGCCCAGCTTGTCTATCAGACAGGACGGGCCAGGGAAACCATTCGTTATGTCCTTCAGGATTACGAAAAACGACATCCCAAAGATCAGCTTCCGGCAGCCTCTCGCGGCAGGTTCGATAGCAAAGAAATGGCTCAGATTTATAAACTGTATCGACAGGGCCAGAAAATCAGCGAGCTGGCCGCACGGTTCAATCGGACGCGGGTGGCGATCCATCGGGGAATCACGCGATGCTGGGCGGCTGAAATTTTGTCCCGCAAGATCAGCTATATCCCCAGTCTTGAATTTGAATCCGTCCAGGCGGAACAGACTATTCTCGGTCAGCCCCTTGCATTGGCGGCAGAACCGCACAAAGGAGGACTGGTCCGCCCTCGGGAACAGCAGCTTTTCTGCCGGTATAACTATCTGAAATATCTGGCCGAATCCCTTCGCGGCAGGATTACGCCGGATAATGCATCCCTGCAAATCCTCAAGAAAATCGACAAGCTGCTGGACGAAGCCGAACAGATTCGCCGATTCCTGGTGGAAGTGAATATGCCGTTGGTGGCCGGAATTGCCGGAAAACATCTTGCCACCGGTGCGGCCATGTCGGAACTGGTCAGCGAGGGCGCAGTCTCCATGATGCGGGCCGTGGACAAGTTTGACTACACCCGCGGCTATCGGTTCAGCACGTATGCCAGTTGGGTGATTGCCAAGGACTTTGCCCGCAAAATCCCCGCCGAATCGGCCCGGCTGGACCGCATTACGGGGTCGGACTTGTCCGAATTCAGTGACGATGCCCGCTCCGAACTGCTGGCCGATGCCGGCGTGCTGGAAAAGGCCAGCCAGGACCTGCGGCAGGTCATCGACAACACCCTCGACGAGCGCGAACGCTATGTGGTCATGAATCACTTCGCCATCGACAGCGGCGTCATCCGCAAAAAACCCAAGACACTCAAACAAATCGGCGACGAACTGGGCCTGACCAAAGAACGCATTCGACAAATCGAATTGCAGGCCCTTCAGAAACTCCGCCACAGCCTAAGCCCCGAGCAGTTCGAACTGCTCACGGGTTAGACCAGACGAAGCGTTTTCCTTTGGCTGCAGTGATGGGCTGGGTCTTGTCGCCGTATCGCAGGGTGCAGGGATTGCCGAGTTTGGACTCGATGACCGCCTCAGTCAGCTTTCCATCTTTCCATGTCAAATCCACGACATAGCCGCCGCGGGCACAGAGGCCTTTGACCGAGCCTGTGGCCCAGGTCTTGGGCAGGGCAGGCAGCAGGTCAATCTGTCCGGCATGGCTTTGCAGCAGCATTTCAGCAATCCCGGCGGTGCCGCCGAAGTTGCCGTCAATCTGGAACGGCGGATGGTTGTCGAACAGATTGGGGTGTGTGGATTTGGCCAGCAGGGCGTTGATGTTGTCGTGAGCCAGGTCCCCCTCTCCCAGACGTGCCCAGAAATTGATAATCCATGCCCGGCTCCAGCCGGTGTGCCCGCCGCCGTTGGCCAGACGGAAATCGATGCTCTTGCGAATGGCATTGATGATGTCGGGATTCTGTTCAAAGGTATATTGCCTGCCGGGGTGAAGACCAAACAAATGCGACATGTGACGATGTCCCGGTTCGGATTCTTTGAACTCCTGTGACCATTCCATCAGCCGACCGTCGGAGGCGATTTTCGGCAGGGCCAGCTTGTCCAGCGCCTGTTTGACTTCCCTTGTGAATTCATCTTCGATGCCCAGAATCGCCGCCGCCTGCAGGCAATTGGTGAATGTATCCCAGACGATTTGCTGGCTCATCGCGGCCCCCATGTCCACACTGGCGCCTTTTCCGGTGGACGGATCAATAAAGTGATTTTCAGGCGAAGTGGCAGGGCCTGCGACCAGTTTCCCGGTTTTGGGATCCGGCCACAGGTAATCCAGAAAGAACAAAGAAGCCTCTTTCAGAATCGGATAAACCCGCTGCTTGAGAAAGACCTTATCTTCCGTGAAGCGATACTGTTCCATAAAATGCTGAGTACTCCACCCGGCACCAAAAGGCCACATTCCCCAGACGGGCTGGCCGGTGGGAATCGTCCAGAACCAGACATCGGTAGTATGATGCGCGGTAAATCCGCGGGCCTGATAAACCCGTTTGGCGGTATCCTGGCCGGAAGGCACCATCGCCTCGATAAAGTCAAAGAAGGATTCATGGCACTCGGACAGGTTGCAGACCTCCGCGGGCCAGTAATTCATCTGAATATTGATATTGATGTGGTAATCTGCATTCCAGGGCGCTTCCATTTTATCATTCCAGATGCCCTGGAGATTGGCGGGCAGGTCGCCCGGCCGGGACGAACACATCAGCAGATAGCGTCCGAACTGAAAATACAGGGCAGCCAGGTCCGGATCGTCCTCGCCTTTCCTGACGGCTTCCAGCCGCAGATGGGTGGGGATGGATTGCTTGTCCTGCCCACCAAGGTCAAGGCTGACCCGATTGAACAGCCGCTGATGTTCCTGAATATGGTCTTTGCGTATCTGCGGGAATTTCTTGCCGGCAGCCTGGGCGACTTGCTTCTGGCATTTCACGGCAAGATCATCTGTCAGCGGCTGACTGTAGTTTTTCCTGTTGTAGTCGGTTGCTGCGGACAGATAGAGCACCACGGAATCGGCCTTCTGCACTTTGAGACGATTGTTTTCGGCGACGATCGTTCCATTTTTAATCACGGCCTGAAGGCGGGCATGATAAAACGTGCCGAGATGCTTGCCTTTCTGGCTGGCCTGACCGGACATGACCAGGGTATCCGAGCCGACGGATTTAGTTTCGAAGTCGGCGGGCCGATCCAACTGGATATAGAAAGTCTGCGACCCGGGTGTATCCGCAGACAGCGAGACCACAAGAACCTGATCGGCTGGGCTGCTGAAGACTTCGCGGGTAAAGGTGGTCTGCCCAGCCTTGAAGGACGTTATGGCAATCGCTGTTTCCAGGTTCAGGCTGCGGCGATACTCCGTAACCGGCCCTTCAGGCAGATAAAAGCTCAATTGCAG
>JAFGQP010000236.1 GCA_016935635.1 Sedimentisphaerales bacterium | reverse complement strand
CCTGTCCCTGCCGCTGGATGCTTAGCGCATTATATGGGGTGCAAAAAATCAGGGGCGGTTTTGAGGCCGCCCCTGTGAGACTTGATTATGTTTGCTGTGTCTGACTGATTACTTGCCGGTATCTTCGTCCCCAGCGGCGGCGCGGGTCTGGCGGGGCATAGCGACCGAGCCGGTGCGGACCATGTTCTTGATGCCGTAGGGCCGGCACGCCTCGATGAAGGCCTCGATTTTGCTTTCGGGGCCTGAGACTTCCACCATCACATACTTGGTGGCGATATCGACGACCTTAGCGTTGAACATCTCAATCAAGGCCAGCACTTCGGGCCTTTTTTCCGGCGGGCAGGCGACGCTGATGAGCATCAGATCCCGGGTGACGACATCCAGCCCGGCGAAGTCCTGCACCTTGACGACGGTGATAATCTTGGCCAGCTGCTTGCGGACCTGTTCGACGGTCTTGTCGTTGCCGATGACGACGATAGTCATGCGGGACAGGGTCGGGTCTTCGGTACGACCAACGGTCAGTGAGTCAATATTAAACGCCCGGGCGGCAAACATGCCGGCGACGTGGGCCAGGACGCCGGGTTTATTCTGCACTAATGCACTGAGTATATGTTTCATCGTTATTCTCCTAAGTTATGTATCAGCCGAAGCCGACCGGGTTATGCCATTTCGAAGATATCCAGACCGCTCATTTCGTCGAGGCTCTTGCCGGCAGGCACCATCGGCCAGACGTTTTCTTCACGGTCCACATGGATATCCACGATGCAGGGCCTGGTTTCCTTGAGCATCTTGTCGATGGTTGAAGCGACGTCTTCTTTTTTGTCCACCGTGTATCCGGCAGCACCGAAGGCGCGGGCCAGGTTGGCAAAGTCGGGATTCTGCAGATAGCTGCATGAATAACGTCTGCCGTAGAACAGTTCCTGCCATTGGCGAACCATGCCCATATAGCCGTTGTTGAGGATGCAGACCTTGATGGGCAGCTCGTACTGCACGGCAGTGGAAAGTTCCGTCAGGGTCATGTTGAAGGAGCTGTCGCCGTCGATATCAATGACCAGTTCGCCGGGTCGGGCCAGCTGCGCGCCGATGGCCGCAGGCAGACCGAAACCCATGGTGCCCAGGCCGCCGGAGGTAATAAACTGGCGAGGTCGGCTGAATTTATAGAACTGGGCCGCCCACATCTGGTGCTGGCCGACGCCGGTAACGATGGTTGCCTGACCTTTGGTCTGCCGCCAGATTTCCTCGATAACGTACTGGGGCTTGATGGTCTTGGCGTTGGTATCGTACCGGAAGGGATGTTTTTTCTTCCAGACGGCAATCTGTTTGAACCAGTCTTCGCGCGGGCGGAATTCCACTTCCTCAGCCATGGTCTTGAGCACTTCTTTGGCATCGCCGACGACGGGGATATCCGCGTTGACGTTTTTGGAGATGCTGGCCGGGTCAATGTCCACATGGATGACCTTGGCGTGGGGGGCAAAGGATTTGAGTCTGCCGGTCACGCGGTCATCGAAGCGGGCGCCGACGGCAATCAGCAGGTCACAGTTCTGGACGGCATAATTGGCATAGGCTGAGCCGTGCATGCCGAGCATGTCCAGCGATTCGTCGCGCCCCTGGTCATAGGCGCCCAGGCCCAGCAGGGTCATGGTCACGGGGATGTTGGCTTTCTGGGCCAGCATTCTCAATTCCTCGGCAGCGTTGGAGATAATCACGCCGCCTCCGACATAGAGCACGGGGCGTTTGGATTCGTTGATGGCCTGGGCAGCCAGGCTGATCTGCCGGGCGTGACCGCGGGTGCGGAGATGGAATCCCGGCAATTCAATCGACGTCGGTTCTGTGATCGGAATCTGGGCAATCTGCATATCCACAGGCAGGTCAATCAGCACCGGGCCGGGCCGTCCGGTCTTGGCGATATAAAAAGCTTCGCGGAACGCCTGCGGCAGTTCGGCGGGGTTTTTGATAATCAAGTTATGTTTGGTAATCGGCCGGGTGATGCCAGTCATGTCGGCTTCCTGGAAGGCGTCATTGCCGATCAGTTCAGTCCGGACCTGGCCGGTGATAGCGACCAGCGGAACCGAATCCATCATGGCATTGGCGATTCCGGTAACGAGGTTAGTGGCACCCGGACCGGAAGTGGCAATGATGACACCCACTTTGCCGGTGGCGCGAGCATAGGCATCCGCCATGTGGCAGCCGCTTTGTTCATGCCGGGGGATGATGAACTTGATGGGGGCATCATAGATTTTATCAAACAAGGGCAGGACCACGCCGCCGAGATAGCCGAACATGACTTCGACGCCCTGTTCTTTGAGGATGTCGACAATGATCTGGCTGCCGGCCTTGGTGGGAGCCGTGTTTTGCGGTGTGTTTTGAGTCATAATAGTCTCCTGATTTAAACAATCGGTAATATAATCATTAATCGATGCGGTCTGTCCGGTTACTTTGCCTATCTGTTCAAACAAGGGCAATACAGCTGCGCCGAGATACCCAAATACTGTATCGACACCTTGTTCCAGAAGGATGTTGATGATGGATTGACTGCCGAGCCATGTCGGCAAACGAGGTACGGCGACACTGCCGCCGTAAGCGGTGGGAGTTTTCATTTGTGTTATTCCTGATGAACATATCCGTTATTCCGACGGCTGCGATTTAAGTGGGTCGCTCCGACCGACCTGCCAAAAGCCCCAAGCCTTTGACCTGCCGGGTGCGGGGTTGATTGCCCGACCGCAGTGCCGTAACCACAAGTTTTTGTGTTTCAGGGTGCTGGCTATCCAGTTTCAGGGTAACCAGCATTCATTTATATTATAATATTTTCGGCAATGGAGTCAAAGAAAAATAAGGAATTCTCAAGATA
Organism: Sedimentisphaerales bacterium; assembly: GCA_016935635.1. Classification (GTDB taxonomy): domain Bacteria; phylum Planctomycetota; class Phycisphaerae; order Sedimentisphaerales; family Anaerohalosphaeraceae; genus Anaeroglomus. Next base: position 5,516 of record JAFGQP010000236.1, on the reverse strand, counting down.
TATCTGTAAGAAGATATATCTTGGCTAATAATAGATGTGTAAAAAATGAAATAATTTTTGAAACATCTGTACAGTTGGATAGTCCTGTTTATAATGAATAGATGCAATTCAAGGAGAGTTGAACTGTAAATTTCAGGAAGGACGCGTCATGATAAAGTCACGACTATTGCTGCAAGGGGGATGTGTTTTGATTTTGCAGGCTGTGGTGTTTGCGCAGCCGCAATGGCTACAATACAAGACTTCCCTGTATATGGAGGATGAATTTTCAACTTCCAGCAGGTATTATCAACTCGAAAAAAAGCCTGCTGACGTAAGGATGCCTCAGTTTGGCCAATATGCCCAGAAATTCGGCAAGTGGCAGCACAGTATGGATGCGGGGAAGGTTCGGTGGATTGCCCTGGACCGGACTCGCAAGTCCGGATTGATGGACCTGCTTTATATTGATTCCAATGGCGACGGTCATCTGGATGATGAAAAGCCGTATAAGGGGGTTGTATCGGACCGGTATCGGATGGCGTTTGGGCCGGTGGCGGTGCATTTCAAGGGTGAGGACGGCCCGATTACCTACCATTTAAATCTGCACTATTATTCCTATGAGGAGCAGAGCACATATCTTGTCATCGCGACCGGCTGCTGGTATGAAGGCGAAGTGATAATCGACGGCAAGCCGACCCGGGTTACGCTGATTGACTATAACGCCAACGGGACCTTTTCGGATAAGGCTGAGTCGTCCAATTGTGACCGGATATTTATCGGACCTGAGTCGAGGCGCAAGTCGTATTATGTCGGCAACTATCTGGAGATGGCCGACAAGCTGTATCGGGTTGCCATTGCCAAAGACGGTGCGACGGTTGAAATTAATCCAGCCCGGGATGTGGCCTATGGCAAGGTGAAGGTGCCTGTCAATATTACGACGTTTACGGCTGCCGGGGTGAATGGATTGTTTGAACGGAAGCCGGCGGCGGGCGAAGTGTCTCTGCCGGAAGGCAAATATCGCGTTCATGAATGGATGATAGAACGCAAAGACGACAAAGGCAAAAACTGGACTTTAAACGGCAGCGGTTTCCCGAATGAAAAGGCATTTACGGTGGCCAAAGACGGGACGCCGGAGCTGGATATTGGTGAGCCGGCGATTTCGATGGTTAATCACACGATTCGCAGTAACGCCTATTATTTTAACCAGGAGCTGGTCGGCAAGATGGGAGAATCGATCAGTCTGCGGGTGGGAGGCCGGCAGCCGGATGCTCCATCGCTTCATATTTACAGCAAAAGCGGAGAATATGACCGTACGTTTAAGCTGGAATATGGTTGAGGCGGCACCTGTTCGCTCTCGTGGCGAGAGCCCAAAGATATCAAACGTCCGTATTATGTGACTTGTCAAATCAAGGGACCTTTTGAGATTCGCTCACAAAGCTTAGTGATTAAGCCTGAGGGCCGCGGTCTGCCCTCAGTGGGGCAGATGGCTTTGGGGGTGAAGACCTCCGCATCGGCACTGGCTGAGGCCGGGCTTGGCAATGCGGATCGCGATCGGCTGCTGGAGCACAATACCAATCCCGATGCGATGTGGCTGAGTAAAAAAGAAGCAGTCGGCGAGGGGATTGTGTTTGAATTTGATGCGGTCCGCACGCTGGAAAAGATTGCGGTCTGGAATTATAATCAGCCCAATTATACCGGACGCGGTGTCGGCAAGGCGGATATTTCCGTCTGGACCGAGCAGGGCGGATGGAAGAATCTGCTCAAGGGTGTGGACCTGGCCGAGGCGGAAGGCACACCTGATTATGATGATCCGACGATTGTATCGTTTAAACCCACCCTTGCGCAGAAAGTGCGTTTTGAGAACCTGGTGCCGATTCGGGACGAGGGATTTGTTGGCCTCAGCGAGGTGCGGTTCTTCGAGCCGTTTGGTCCTGCGGCGAGCAATCCAGAGCCGGTGACGGCGGCGGTGCTGCCGGCGGCCGGACAGGTTAAAGTGCAGTGGATGCCGGGGCAGGATGCCAGGGCCCATGATATTTATGCCGGTACCAATCCGGAGACGCTGGCGATGCTGGGACGCACGGAACAGCTTGAAGCGACATTGTCGGGGCTTGTTCACGGGACGCGGTATTACTGGCGAATCGATGAGGTGGACCAAAAGGGCAAAGTAACCCAGGGCAAGGTCTGGGATTTTGCTTTTGAAGAAGGCAAGCTGGCCGCCGGGTGGGTGTTTGATAAAGTCGAAGACGGCAAGACAGCCGATGCTGCGGGGACTTTTGCCGCGACGCTGCAGGCAGGTGCGCAGTGGGTTGAGCAGGCCGGCGGGCGGACGGGCGTGATTGAGCTGGACGGCGAGAAGGGATTTGCCCAGGCGGACCCGCTGAAGCTGAATACCAATTCCGCGACGATTACGCTGTGGCTGCGTTCCAGCGGCGTGCAGAATGCCTATACGGGACTTGTGTTCTGTCGCGGGGGCAAGACGGTGTCGGGTCTGAATATAACCGACGATAATGGTTTGGGATATCACTGGGACGACCGCTCGGAAAGCTGGGGGTATGATTCCGGATTGATTGTGCCGCAGGACAAGTGGGTCTTTGCCGCGATGTCGGTCAGTGAGGACAAGGCGACATTGTATCTTGTACAAGACGGGCACTTGGAAAAAGCGGCCAATGTGATTCATCATACCGCGGATCAGTTTGATGCGCCGTTGACCATCGGGAAAGATCCGGAAAGCAGCGGCAATCGGCATTTTCGCGGGTGGATTGATGATGTTCGTATCTATAATTACGCGCTTGATGAGGAGCAGATTCGTGCCGTGGCGGACAATAAGCCCTTTGCAGCCGCCAGGGCAGCCGCGATGCCGGTCCTGACCCATACCAAACTGATTGAGGCCGGACAGGCTGCCGGGCCAACTGAGCCGCAGGCTGAGGTCCAGGCGGAAACCCAGACGCAAGCAGCGACGGAAAAGCCGGCGCCCAAGCGCTCGGTCTGGCCGGTGATGGTGATTGTCGCGCTGATTGCTGCGGTTGTGGTTGCGACCCAGATGCGGAAGAAATAATAATCCGTTATTGACCCTCCGATTGTGGAAGGAGACAGTGTATGAAGCGGTATGGAGTGCCGACACGTCGGCTGCTGATTTGTGTGATAGTGCTTGGTTGGTGCGGGGCTGCATTCGGGGCCGCGTTCACGGGTAAGGTGTTGTGTCCCAATGGCAATCCGCTGGGCGGTGTGGAAGTCAAGCTGTATCAGTTGTCCATGGACAGCTCCACGCGAACGGTGAAGATGAATCTGCTGGGACAGGGCCAGACCAATCCGCAGGGGGAATACAGCATCACTTCGGATGTCTCTGTCGGTTCGGATACGGAGGCGATCTGCGGGGTAGCCAAGCGGTCGGACTATGCTTTTACCTGGGCGATGACGATGGGGCAGCAGGCGGCGCCGCTGGAATTTCACATGAGCGAACCGCAGACGCTGGCCGGGCGGGTGGTAGATGAGCAGGGCAAGCCGATTGCCGAGGCCCATGTGCGGCTGGTGGCACTGGTGATTGCCGATGAAAATGCTCAACCCGATACGGAGCTGCGGATGATGATTAATTTTGAGCCGATGCCGTATTTTACGACAACGACTGATGCCGAAGGCAAGTTTGAGATTAAGGAACTGCCTGCGGGCAGTTCGGCGGAGTTTTTGATTGCCAAGCCGGGGATGGGGCAGATATTAACGGCCAGCGATGACCTGAATCCGATGCAGGGATTTCAGTATAAAGCCGGCCAGAAGGATATTTCCTTTACGATGAGCAAGGGCTTGACCCTGTCGGGAATCGTGATGGATTCGAAGAATAAGCCGCTGGCCGATGTTTCTTTGTCTGTGACCCGAATCAATCTGGACGTGGATCCGACGCAAAAGCCCATCAAGACCGATGCGGATGGACAATTTTCAGTGAAGGATTTGGCGGCGGGAACTTATCGGGTGATGGTCAATAGCGATCAATGGCTTTGCGAGCCGCAGACAGTGGAGCTCAAGAGCGATAGGGGTGTCCAGCTCAAGGCTAAACAGGGAACCATGGTGCGGATCAAGGCGGTGGACCCGGATACGGAAGAAGGCCGGGAAGGCATCCAGATTTATCTGAATCAGGATAACCAGCCGGGTGTCGGCGGCAAGACCAACAGCGACGGTGTTTTTGAAAAACAGCTTCTGCCGGGGCATTACCGTGTACAGTTTCAGGATGGAAATCGGTTTAAAAACTATGAATTCGATGTAGAAGAAGGCAAGGCTGCCGAGGTTAAAGTTGTTCTGGGGGCATCGAACAAGATAACCGGTATTGTGACCGGGCCGGCCGGCAAGCCTGCGGTCGGGGTCGAGATGAAGATTATGCCGCATCAGGGTGGTTCGGATGCGGCGGTTAAGACCGATGATAAAGGCAATTATACGCTGCGCTGGTCGCCGGAGGATATGTCGTGGACGGAAGGGGAATTTCTGCTGGTGGCCATCGATCGGGCCAATAAGCTGGCGGCGGTGGTGAATATAGATTCTGACACCAAGGCAATGAATGTTCAGGTCAAGCCGGGGTTGACGCTGACGGGCAAAGTGGTGGACCCGAACAATCAGCCGATTTCCAAAGCCTCGATATCAACTCAGATTCGCGGTTCACGATGGTCCAGCACCTTCGATAATAAAAGCATTACCACCGACAAGGAGGGTGTATATAAAGTCGAGTCGCTGCCTGTGGAAGGGACGTACTATCTGAGTATTTCCGGCCCGAAGGGATACGGGACCGGCTCTGTTTATTTAAACGAGCCTGCCGAGGGCAAGCTGACCGTTGAGCTGAAGGAAACGGTTTTAAAAGTCGCTAACAGTTCTGTATCCGGCCGGGTGGTGGATGCGGATGAAAAACCGCTGGAGGGGGCAAGAATTCACAGCTATGGAGAAGGCCAGCCCAATCTGAATGTCACCACCGACAAGGACGGCAAGTTCACTCTTGCCCCGATCTGCGAAGGGGGTGTTCAGCTCAGCGTCAATTATAGCAGGCAGAGTCAGCACATGTATGCCAACGCGTTTGTACAGGCGGGAGATACGCAGGTGGAAATCCTGCTGACGCCGGAAGGCAATTCGGGCCGGCGTGCGGCACCGAAACCCAAATCGCTGGTTGGCAAGCCCTTGCCGGCGGTGCTGAGTGGTCCGAATCAATTCGATGGCAAGGCCGTGCTGGTGTGTGTGTGGGATTATCAGCAGCGTCCCAGCCGATTTGCTGTCAGGGAGCTGGCCAAGAAAGCCGAACTGCTGGCTGGCAAGGGGGTTGCCGTGGTTGTGCTTCAGGGTGAACCGATGGATAAGGCCGTGGTGGAAGGCTGGCTGAAGGAAAGTGCTGTTGGATTTAAGCTCGAGATGATTGCGGTTGATGCGGAAAAGACGCGGCTGGGGCTGGGTGTGCAGGGACTGCCGTGGATGATTCTGACGGATAAGGCTCATCAGGTGGTGGCCGAAGGGTTTGGTGTGGATGGGATTGAGGCGGCACTGGAGAAGGTGAAATAAAAAAGTTCGGAGTT
>JAFGQP010000235.1 GCA_016935635.1 Sedimentisphaerales bacterium | reverse complement strand
TGCAGAAATTCGGCGTACCCGTTTTCCGAACTGTTATTTCCGGTTACAATGATGATATCAAGGGGGCGTGCCTGCACAAAACAGTGGATGGCAAGTACAGCTATAACTGGATAGATTTTATGAATCATTAACGGCCCCATATTAGCACGGTACTTCTCGGAAGCGAAACACAGCTTAGGTTTTACAGTATACCATAAAAGAGATTCTGATTCAATAAACCGGATGACCTATTGGCCAAAAAGTCAACTCAAAGAATGATATTTTGTGTCTTGTTTTCCTTGAATAATTAAAGCATATATTGACATCTATTCCCTATTCGTACACGGTATTCCCTGCTTTTTTGTACATAGAAATCCGCAAAAACTCTATTTATCCGGAAAGTTTGTCGGCGTTTTCACAAAGGAGTATGGCAAAAATTTTGAGTTTTATTTAGTTTGGCGATGTTTTTATGTAAAGTAAGGCTACCAATTACAAGATATATAGACTTGTACAGGATAATTATTAAAAATGTTTCGTGGTATATCTATTTATGGAGGTAACATGTTGAAACTCAATACTTTTGCACTGCTTCTGGCCGCTTTGTTGGTTGTTCCAACTCAGGCCGCGTTTATCACATCGATCAACGGAAGTGACATTAACACAGCCTATGACTCCGGGACGCTTACTCTCAGCGATACCATAAGCTTAGTGATCCACTACGACAACGATACCTGGACTTCGTATTCGAATGCTATGTTCCAACTCACAGCCACGCTGATCACCAGTAACGGGGTTACGGGCACTTTTGGTGACGGCTCGTACACTATTGCTGACAACACGAGCAATATCCTACTCAGCGGTCAAGTTCAATATCTGCCACTGACCATCATGTTTGGTGGTACAATTCTGGCATCGGGACCGGGGGTGGTAACGCTGGATTCAGGTGCACTGCTGTCAGAAATTCCCTCTGGATCAACCCAAGGAAACTTGATTACACTTCTCTATAACTTTAATACCGGTATCGTTACCGATTTCTCGGGGAGCTTTGAAGGTGCAACCGATGCGTCAATCCTACCCATTCCGGAACCGACATCTCTGTTAATTCTGGGCCTTGGCAGTCTGTTGCTCGTTGGGAGAAAACGGTCGTAACCCCACGTATTATTTGAAATGCCTAAAGCCGCAGGATGGAAAACCTGCGGCTTTTTTTATTCGTGAAAATAAACAGGGCTTTGACATTCGAGCAATGGGGTCTGATCACCGGTGATGAATTTGCATTCGGTTCATTATTCCATTTGAACATCCCCCTTGAGCCCTATTTCCTGAGCGATGTTTCGCATCCCTGCAATTGTTTCCTGAAACAGATCCGCCAGTTCCATCCCCAGCATCTCTGCCCCTTTTTGGATAACGTCCCTGTTGACTCCCGCGGCAAACGACTTATCCTTCCACTTTTTCTTTATCGATTTTGATTCCATATCCAGAACTGACCTGGACGGTCTGACCAGTGCCGTTGCAGCGACCAGTCCTGTCAACTCATCCACCGCGTAGAGTACTTTCTCCATTTTCTCCAGCGGTTCTATATCAGAACAGATCCCCCAGCCATGAGATACGACCGCTCGAACATAGTCTTCCGGCCAACGATGAGCAGTCAGAATTTCGGCTGTTTTTGTGCAGTGCTGATTGGGATATTGTTGATAATCCAAATCATGAACAAGCCCGATGATACCCCATTTTTCCGAATCTTCACCATATTTTTGCGCAAAATACCGCATGACCCCCTCTACAGCAAGAGCGTGTCGGATCAGACTTTCATCAGAATTGAATTTCTGAAGGAGAGCAAATGCCTCGTCGCGTGTGGGTATATGAGCTGCCATCTGAGTTCACCTGTTTTCCGTAATCTTAACAAGCATTTCAAGCTCCTGCGGATTATGGGAGTAGGCCTTTGCCTGAGTAATCCCGATATGGCCTTCTTTAATCAGTCGCGCCAAAGACATATTAAAGCTATGCATTCCATCGTGACCTTCTTTTATGACATCCGAGAGCTGGGATTCCTTTTCTTTTTCTTTAAGGTACTGCCTGACCGCAGGGGTATTGATAAATACTTCTGTTGCCGGAATAAGGCCAACAGATTCCTGTTCTGAAGGCAAGAGCATCTGGTTCATGATCGCCAAAAGATTATAACTCAGATTGAGCCTTACCGCATCGTGTTCGGCCTCTTTGAAGAAATTCAGTATCCTGCTGAATGTCCAGCCCGCCGTAGCAGTATGAAGAGAGGTGAGTACGAGATGCCCTGTCTCGGCGGCTTTTATCGCCGCATGAACCGTTTCGGCATCTCTCATTTCGCCTACCATGATAATATTCGGATCTTCACGCAGAACGGCACGAAGCGCTTCTGCATAATCCGGAAAATCCAGCCCCAGCTCCCTCTGATGGATCAGTCCTTTTGCATCCCGAAATAAATATTCCACCGGATCTTCAATGGTCACGATGTGTTTATCTGCACGTTTGCTGATATAGCCGATCATCGCCGCCAACGTCGATGATTTTCCGCTTCCGGTTTCACCGCCTACGATGATGATCCCCTTCTGTTCGGCATTCTTAATCACGGTTTCATAAATGTGGGGGAGGTTCAATTGTTCAAAGGTCGGAATCTCATACCTGATCCGCCGCATCGCAATAGAAAATTTTCCCATGGAACGATAGACCTGGCATCGGTATCTCAGGGGTTTGCTGCCCATTGCCATCTCATACGAATAATCAACAGAACCGTTTTCCTGGAGAAGCTTGGTACATCGTTCCAATTGGCTGCCCTGCTGAGTGGACTGGATTATGTTTAAAATATTTTCTCCGCTCAGAACGGTCTCTTCTCCCCCTATTGTCCTGAGCTTTCCATTAATTCTCATACGCGGATGTTCGTCGGTCGTCAAATGGATATCCGACGCCATATGTTTTTCCGCCGCAGCAATAAAACTCTCCACCTTGTACATCATAGACTCATCCTCCTTTATTCTATTGTCCTAATGCCATTTCCACCGCATTTAATAACTGAGTCTCTAAAGGATCAACCTTTGATTCGAAACGGGCAATCGTTTTTCCATCTTTTCCGATTAAGAATTTGTTGAAATTCCATGTAATCGGCCCTCCAAACTCTCCGTTCTCCTGAGGGTCCGTCAGGTACTGATACAGAGGATGAATATCATGCCCCTTGACAGATATTTTTGAAAAAAGGGGAAACGTAATATCAAATTGTGTGGTACAGAACGTTTTGATTTCAGAATCAGTCCCGGGTTCCTGACTGCCGAAATTATTAGCAGGAAATCCCAGGATGACAAATCCCTGATCCTTATATTTTTCAAAGAGTTGCTGTAATCCTGCGTATTGTTTGGTAAAACCGCATTTGCTGGCAACATTGACAACCAAAAGCACCTTGCCTTTATACGTCGAAAGAGGAACAGGCGTGCCCTCAATATCTTTCATCGTAAACGCATAGAATTTAACTTGCGATACAGGGGGGGATGGCGGTTTGTGTTCCGATTCTTTCGGTTTACAGGAGCAGAAACAAAATGGGTAAGTTGCGGCGAGAAGACATAAAACAAATTTCAGCATAATCTTGTCCTTTTTATGGAGATCAACTGATTTCATTGGCATTATAGCCACTTTTTATTTCGGGACAAGAAAATTGAATGGTGCAAATCATAGGACTTATGGAGCAGCGGTTTCAGCCTGGATGACCTTCTATTCTATGATATTTCATCACTCCTGATTCAGGTACTTGTATCTTTACAGGTGTGATCGGGATACAGTTGATTTGGCCGCTATTTTCAGCTTTACGGATAATTGATTATCTGGAGTTTGAAACAGGGAAATAAAATTGAGACAACATCACCTCTATCGCCTGCAAGAAATCGTCCTTGCAGGCTTTTTTGTCACTTTCTTAGAAGGATGACGAGCTTAGCGGAGGA
>JAFGQP010000234.1 GCA_016935635.1 Sedimentisphaerales bacterium | reverse complement strand
TGGGATGAATACTCCGCCTTGCGTTGGAATATGCGCAGGTTAGGATTGATTTTCAAAAAATGATCAGGGCTATCAGAGAAAATCCGCCAAGTTCATACCAGGAATGTAAATTTTCCGGAAATTTCACTTTTTTGAGGGTGATTTTTGCATCTAAAATGGATTAAATAATAGAGAAGAGGGGTGTGTTATAAAGAGATAATCAAGATGCATAAATGCGTCAAGGAGAAAGACATGAGAAATAAAAGGGCTTTTACATTGATTGAGCTGCTGGTGGTCATTGCGATAATCGCACTATTGCTGGCCATTATTGTACCATCGTTGCGTGTTGCCAAAGAAATAGCTGCCGGTTCGGTTTGTATGGCCAATGAGGCTCAGTTGGGCAAATGCTGGATTTTGTATGCCGAGGATAATGATGGTTTAATAGTCGATGGCGACACCTCGGATCAATATGACGGACGGATGACATACCCACGGCCGGAAGGTAATGTGCTTGTTCGAAATTGGGTCGGCAGACCGATGGGACCTAATAATCAGGATATTAACGACACAGTAAATGATAAAGTTCGCGGATTTCAGGTTGGAGCACTCTGGCCATATGTCAGCGATCCCAAAGCCTATCATTGTCCTGTTGACAATCGGCATATCAAGCGTGCGATTTACCCCTACAATAGCACAACCGCGAATCCCCCTGGATTATGGGTTGGGGGGTATCGTACATATTCCATTGGCAAGCCGTTATCCAAACGATACCCGGATGGAACCTCAACGGGCGAATACCAGGTGGAAATTTTTCGTGCTTCACAATTTGTCAATCCCAGCGATAAAATCATTTTCCTGGAAGAGACTGACGGATATGGCTGGAATCACCGTACCTGGAATATGAATTTGAAAACCCCTTATTGGGTGGACCCGTTTGCGATTCTGCATAATGACAGCAGCACTTTTTCCTATGCAGACGGTCATGCGGACAGGCATAAATGGGTAAACAAGCAAACCAGAGAAATGGCCAAGGCCCAGCAAAAAGGCTGGTCGGCGGTGGATCCCGGAACAGGCTCTACCGAAGATTGGGTGTGGTTTAAGCGTTCATATATTCCCGGAAAGATACCCGCTACCTGGAACTAATATTAATTTAATCAGTGAGGACACATGGAACAGTGTAATACACGCAGAGAGTTTTTGAAGGCAGCCGGCGTCTGCGCTGCGGCTGGAACATTTTTATTCACAGGATGCCAGTCATCATCGAAAAAGGGCCTTGCTCAGGCCCCGATGACCGCTTATGGCAGTACCCCCAAGGACCTGATTCGTGTTGGTTTTGTCGGCACGGGCAATATGGGTACAGGCCATGTCAGCAACCTGACCAAAGTGGCAGGCTGCCAGATTGTTGCCATCTGTGATATTCGGCCGGAAATGGCCAAACGGGCGGCCGGAATAGTGACCAAGGCAGGTTTCCCGGAGCCGAAACTGTACACGGCCGGCGAACTGGATTTTGTCAAAATGTGCGAAACCGAAGATTTGGATCTGGTTTACAATGCCGCCCCGTGGCACTGGCACACTCCGATTTGCCTGGCGGCCATGAAAAACGGCAAGCATGCCGCCTCCGAAGTCAACATCGCCTTGTCCGTGGATGATTGCTGGAAGCTGGTTGAAACCAGTGAAAAGACCCGCAGGCACTGCGTGATGATGGAAAACTGCTGCTACGATTCCATGGAAATGATGACGATGAACATGATTCGTCAGGGTCTGTTTGGCACGATTCTGCATGGCCGCTGCGGATACCTGCACGACCTGCGTGAATTGAAGCTGTCTCCGACGGCCTATCAGGGCCAGTGGCGTCTGCATGAATCCATCAAGCGTGATGGCAATCTGTATCCTACCCATGGCATCGGGCCGATGGCCTGGTGCATGGACATCCATCGGGGGGACGCCTTTGATACGCTGGTATCCATGAGCACGGCCTCGCTTGGATTAAATGAATATGCCAAAGCGCACTATCCCGACAGTCCCTGGGTGAATCAGAAATTTGCCCTTGGTGATGTCAACCTGTGCCTGATCAAGACCAAACTCGGCAAGACGATTCTGTGTTCCCATGATACCAATTTGCCCAGACCCTACAGCCGGGATTTCCTCGTGCAGGGCACCAAAGGGCTGGTCCAGAAATATCCGTCCGAGCTGGTTTACATCGAAGGAAAAAGCAAGCCGCATGCGTGGCAGGATCTTGCGGATTATTCAAAGGACTACGAACATCCCGTCTGGAAGCATCTGCGTGAAAAATCCGCCGGTGCCGGCCATGGCGGCATGGATTTCATCGAAGACTGGCGCCTGATTCAGGCCCTCCGCAAGGGCTTAACCCCGGACATTGATGTCTATGATTCCGTGGCCTGGAGTGTGATTATTCCCTTGAGTGAACAGTCGGTTGCTGCCGGCGGAAAACCGGTCAAATTCCCGGACTTCACCCGCGGCCTGTGGAAACAGCAGCGTTCGCTGCAGGTGGATACGCATCCCGAACTGTAATCAGCAGCGGCTGAAATCAAGCGGTCATCAATTCGTTTAACTGCGCCAGCGCGCTCCGCTGTATCTGGCGGACGCGCTCTCGCGTTAAATTGAGCTTCACGCCGATTTGCTTGAGTGTCAGAGGTTCTTCCCCGCTGAGCCCAAACCGCAGACGCAGCACTTCTGCTTCGCGCGGGTCGATCTGATCCAGCAGTTCCACTGCCCGGCCCAGCTCTTCATCCGACCCAAGGTCATCTTCGGGCATCTGGATTTTGTCGTCTTCAATGGCATCATCCAGCCCGGCATTATCCTCTGCTGAATCATGCTGGAATCCCTGGTCAACAACGGTCACGATGTCGCGGATGGCGCGTGCCTTGCGCACAGGGACTTTCATCGCCGAGGCCATTTCTTCGAGACTGACGGTGCGTCCGAGCTTGGATTCCAGTTCTGCATAGGTATTGCGCCACTGGTTAATCAATTCGACCATGTAGGTCGGGATATGAATCGGCTGGGAATTATTGAGAATGGCTCGTTTGATGGACTGTTTGATCCACCATGCCGAGTAGGTGCTGAATCGTACCCCGTGCTCCGGATCAAAGGTATCCACGGCACGCAGAAGGCCGAGGTTGCCTTCCTCAATGAGATCGCCGAGGGTCAATCCTCGGCCGGAGAACTTCTTGGCGATATTGACGACCAGCCGAAGGTTGCTGCGGACCAGACGGTCGCGGGCTTCCGGGTCATTATGGTCCAGAACCGCCTCGGCAAGTGTTTTCTCTTCGTTCCAGCTTAACAGGGGTGCTTCGTCGATTTCTTTTAGATACTCTTTAATCGTTACATCGAAAGCCATGTATCACCTACCTTCGCAATACTGCCGAAAAAGGTCATCCCTGTTCTTTCTCGACTTTCGTTTAGTTATACTGATCTCACGTATCAATTTCAAGCTTTGTCGCGGTAGAAAAACAGCCCATGGCTGTCGCAGCAAAACCATACCCTCTGGGTATATAAAAAAATAAGACCACAGGGTCAAGGGCATACTTTCCCTTTGTCCCTGTGGTCTTTATCGGCCAAAATCGACCGGCAGCTTAACTGCGGTCCGGAGAAATACTGATTAAGGCCGTAAACCTTTGCTATTCAAGGAGTTTTAGCTGGGCATCAGCGGGCCATCCAAACCGCCGCGACGCTGCGGTCCCTGATTTTCGGACGTTTCCGGGGTAGCGGCATGGCTCTGGTCTTCGGCTGCCCACTGGACGCGACGCAGGCTCAGGCCGATTTTGCGGCTGTCGGTATCGACCCGCAGAATCTTGACCTCGACGTCGTCGCCGATCTTGACGATATCCTGGGGCGATTCGACCTTCTGGTCGGACAGCTCGGAAATATGCAGCAGGCCTTCCAGTTCGTTTTCCAGTTCCACAAACACGCCGAAGTTGGTCAGCTTGGTAATCTTGCCGCGAACGATCTGGCCGGGGATGTACTTTTCCGGTATCGCGCGGAACCACGGATCTTCGGTTAATTGCTTGATACCCAGTGAGATACGGTGCTTGTCTTCATCGACTTCCAGCACGACGCAGCGGACTTCCTGGCCCTTTTGCAGGCACTCGCCGGGGTGATTGTACTTTTTGGTCCAGCTCAGGTCAGAGATGTGAATCAGACCGTCAATCCCGGGCTCGATTTCGACGAATGCGCCATAGTTGGTCAGGCTGGTCACTTTGGCAGTCACCATGGTGCCGACCGGGTACTTCTGACCGGCAATGGTCCACGGATTGGCTTCAAGCTGCTTGATACCCAGCGAAATTTCCTGCTTTTCCTTGTTGACATCCAGTACGACCACATCGATTTCCTGGCCGACCTGCAGAATGTCCGACGGATGGGCAACACGCTTGGTCCAGCTCATTTCGCTGATATGGACAAGGCCTTCGATGCCTTCGTCCAGGCGAATGAACGCGCCGTAGTTCATGATATTGACCACGGTGCCTTTTACGCGGCTGCCGACCGGGAATCGGGTTTCGACGTTGGCCCAGGGACTGGGCTGTTTCTGTTTGAGACCCAGCGAAATTTTTTCGGTGGTGCGGTCCACGCCGATGACCATACATTCGATTTCCTGGTCCAGCTGAACCACTTCGGACGGATGCGCCACCCGGCCCCAGCTGAGGTCGGAGATGTGCAGCAGGCCGTCCAGGCCGCCCAGGTCCACGAATACGCCGAAATCGGCGACGTTCTTGACAATACCTTTGCGAAGCTGACCGACTTCGATTTCACGCAGCAGTTTTTCCTTGCTGGCCTGACGGTCTTCTTCGATGAGTTTGCGGCGCGAAACCACGATGTTGTGATTTTCTGTGTCGATCTTGAGAATCTTGCACTCGATTTCGGTGCCGATGAAGCGGCTGATGTCGCCGGGCTTGCGGATGTCCACCTGCGAGGCGGGCAAAAAGACCGGCACGCCGATATCGACCAGAAGACCGCCCTTGATGCGGCGGCTGACAATACCTTTGACCACGTCGCCTTCCTGCTTGGTGGTGGTGATGTGTTCCCAGCCGCGAATGCGGTCGGCTTTGCGTTTGGACAGAACCAGTCCGTTTTCGGCATCGACTTCTTCCAGAAGCACTTCGATTTCCTTGCCGGCGACGATTTCGTCGGGGCTGTCGAATTCGGATGTTTCGATCAAACCTTCGCTCTTAAGGCCCAGTTCGATGACCACATCATTGCCGGCCATGCCGACAATCTTACCCTTGACAATTGTGCCGGGCACAAGGGCCTCGATTTTTTTATCCAGGGCTTTTTCCAGCATCTGCTGATGTTCTGTGGTGTACAATTCCCCCAATTGCTGCTCAAGCTGATCGTCGGAGATGCCAAGTTTCGAAATTAAATTTCTATCTACCATAAAAAATCTCCTGTGAGTTGTTTTGAGGCCTCGCTGGCGCCCCACATATACGCCGGCGAACCTATAACCTTGTTAAGGTTAAATCGCATCAACAACGCTGTCGATGCATTTTTAAAAATACTAAATCAAACGGGGTACGCTTCGAGCTTTACGACAAACTCTCGAATGACCTCATCCGGGGTGGATGCGCCTGCTGTTACGCCGGCGACCCGTTTTCCGGAAAGGATATTTATATCAAGTTCTTCCCGGTTTTGCAAATGGTAGGTTTGCGGATTATGTTTTTTACATAACTCTGCCAGTTTGCGGGTGTTGGCGCTGTGCAGCCCGCCGAGGACAAACATAATATCTACTTGGCGACAGAGTTTGACTGCAGCTTCCTGGCGGTCTTTTGTTTCCCGGCATAGCGTGTTAATAATTTTAATCTCAGAAAAGGGCAGTTTGCCGATATAGCCTATCATGGTGGCAAAATAGTCCGGGCTTTGGGTGGTCTGGCAAATCACACCTAACTTCTTATGGTTGAAAATTTTATCGAGGTCTGATTCATCTCCGATAACCTCAACCCCTTCGGCCGAACCGACGACCGCCTTCACCTCCGGATGATTCTTGTCGCCAATAATCACCACGTGATACCCTTCTTCGTGAAGCTGGCGGGCGATTTTCTGGACGCGTTTGACCAGCACACAGGTTGCATCTACGATATTAAGTCCTTTATTATGAAGGGTTTCCAGCTCCTGCTGTGTAGCTCCATGGGAGCGAATCAGGGCCGTTCCCTCCGGGATGGATTCTACCGATTCCACCGTGCTTAGCCCGGCCTGAGAGAGCTGCCGGACCACATCTTCGTTATGAATAATCGGACCCAGACTATAGACTTTCTGTTGTTCAGCCAGGGTTTTTTTCGCTAAATTAATCGCGTTGCGAACACCCGGACAAAAACCGCATTTTTCAGCTACTAATACTTTCATGGTTCTTTTTCCTGTAAATAATGGATTTGGGACTATACCATAAACTACGGCACAGCTCAATGGAGTGCTTGGAGAATCAATAGCAAATATGCATCTTTAAAGTCCATTATTTAGATGCAAACTCTTCACCTGTGCTTTACAATCCCCAATCCTTACTCTGTCAATATCTTGATGAGGGCATCTGCGTCGGCATATTCTGCGACAAGCTGATGCAGGCGGGCAATCTTGGCGGTGTCATAGGTCTGGATTTTAAATCCAAGGTCTTTCATGCGTGCACTGACGGTGAAGGTGTCGTCGGCACTGGTCAGAACAGGGATATTGCTGGATTTAAGGAGCGGCTCAATCGTCGGATGCGGCTCAAAGCCGCCGGTCAAAATCAAGCCTCCGCCCAACGTTGTCTGGCGGGATAACACTAAAATCGATACAAGAATATTGTCGATCCGGTCGCCCGGCATGATAACCAGCGTATTATCCCGAATATGACGGACAACATTCTGAGGTTCCATGGCCGCCACAACTGTATGCTCCACCGGATTGGACAGCGCATCCTGCCCGCACAGAACATTGTATTTAAATTCCTCTGCCAGCTGCCCCACGGTATAGGTGGACAGGATATGTTCATAGGGAATTGCCCCCAGCAGCTTGGTGCCGAACAGTTTGAGCCCCCGGCTGACGACATCTTTGACCATATCGTATTTTTCCGGCAGCACCTTGTTCAGAATTACGCCGAGGACTTCGACATTATGTTCCCGGAACAGCGACAGGCTCAGTGCAATTTCGTCAATGGGTTTGCCGATACCGCCGGCGGTGACAACCACAACCTTGGCATTGAGCAGTTGTGCGACGCGGGCGTTGGACAGCCCGAAACAACTGCCGACGCCGGCATGGCCGGTGCCTTCAAACAGCACGATTTTGTGGGATTTGAACAATTCATCGCGACTGTGCAGAATTTCTTTTTCGAGGGGGCCCGCGTTGGGATTGTTGATGAATTTTCGGGTAAAATCCCGCTCAATGGCTATCGGGCTCATCAGGCAGGGTTCGTCCTGCATATTGAATACCTGGTGCATCAGGACGCTGTCCTTGTCGATGTTTTTATCCTGATAGCGGACATAATGCTGGCCGACGGGTTTGCAGTAACCCGGATCAAATTTCCGGTCATGCAGAAGCTGCATCAGGCCAAGAGTTACCGAGGTCTTTCCGCAATCCTGCAATGTGGCGGCGATGTAGATTGGTTTCATGGGCGTATTCCATCAAACAAATTTTATAAATCAAACACCAGAACAGACATTATTTCTGCTCTGTTTTGATTTCGTTCAGTATATCATCCAAATAGCGCGGAACATTTTTCTGAATTATATCCGACAAATTGCTGTCAAATGCAATTATTTTCGGCTCGATGCCGAAAATGATGACTTCGGCCGGTGCGTTTCCAAGCTGCCCGGCCAGTTCAAGCACCTTGAGGATATCCATTTCGTGCAGTGAAAAATGTTCCAGCGTCTTGATGGTACGGACCTCGTCGGGCTTGAAGCGGCGTATTGTTCCCGCAGAGGTACCCATCCTGGCACAGTCAATCAGGATGACTTTACGCCGGTTTTCAATCTTATAAAGCAGGCTCAGACCGCCTACGCCGCCGTCATAAAATTCCACATCATCATATCCGGATATGTCCTGATTTTGTGATAAAAGTGCAAGTTTTTGTACCAGCAGCACGCCAATCCCTTCGTCGGCCATCAGGGGATTGCCAAGCCCCGCGACCAGAATTTTTTTTGGGTTTTCCATAATCCTGTAAGTAATTAAATAACAATCGTTTAGGCTCAAAACAGAAAGCACAATAACCGGTTGAATAATACTGTTTTTCGCAGCTCAAACCATACCTCAAGCAAGGTGTTTCAGCAAGAAAAAAAGATTTCAGGGTCGATTATTGTGTGTAATATGTGAAAATTACAGAAAATAAACGCTTGACAGGGTGCAATAAAAACGATAATTTGAACATCTACTTGTGAAAGTGAGCACAAACACAAAGATAAAAAGGCGGCTCCGGATGTTGAAATTTCGCAAAATACCGGCAGAAACGATTCGACGAATGCCTCGATATCTACGAGCATTTTCGCTGTTGGGACAGGAAGGTCAGACTTATATCTCAAGTCAGGCTCTGGCCGGTCAACTCCACCTCAATCCGCCTCAAATTCGTAAAGATTTGTCTTATTTCGGTGATTTCGGCACGCGCGGTGTCGGTTATCCGGTTTCGGATACTGCCCAGCGGATTCGGGAGATTCTCAAGCTGGATGTGGCTCAGAAAGCGGCCCTGATTGGGGCAGGGCGGCTGGGCACGGCCATTGCTTCCTATCCGGGCTTTGCCATGTTTGGGTTTGATATCGCTGCCATCTTCGATAATTCCCCGGCCAAAATCGGCAAAAAGCTGGCGGGTCTGACCGTCCAGAACATCCAGGACCTGACCGGTATCGCCGAGCAGGGAATCCGTCTTGCCATCCTGGCCGTGCCCTCCGAGTCGGCTCAGACCTGTGCGACGCTGCTGGTGGATGCAGGTGTCCGGGGCATCCTCAATTTATCGCCAAGCTGGCTGAAAGTCCCCAAGCGTGTCAAGGTGGTCAGTATTGATCTGGCCATGGAACTGGGAACGCTGCTGTATTATCTTTAATGCCGAGCAATGTGCTCAAAGCGGCAAAAGCAATATAAACGTGAAAACGAGGCTTTAACAGGAAATCTAGTAAGGACTAGCTTATGAGTGTGAGCAAACTGAGTAAAGAACAATTCGGGCAGTTTGTAGATGCGATGCTGGCAGCGGACAGAAAAGTGATTGGCGTAGTGGCCAAAGATGACCGGTTTCAGTTTGATGAACTCCAATCGGCTTCCGCACTGCGGCTGGATTATGATGTGACCATTCTCCCGCCTAAAAAATATGTGCTTCCGCAAATTGAACCCCTGCTGCAATTTGAAGTCGGCGGCGGGGCACAATCGGTCATGAATTATGAACCGATGATTCTGCTGGGGGTTCATCCCTACGACCTGGTTGCCATCCGGCAGATGGATGAGTTATTCAGCCAGGGCGAGTATGACAAGCATTATATGGACCGCCGCAAGCAGATTACGATTATCGCCTGTGACATCGCAAGGCCCAGCAAAAATATATTTGCCTCATCGATGGAAACAGCGGTTGTCTCTGACGGGTATGATATCCTGATTACCGATATCGGCGATGCGTATCTGCTGGATGTTGCGACCGAAAAGGGGCATGCCCTGATGTCCTACGCCAAAGCTCTTGCCCCCGCTGCCGCTGCCGATATTGAAAAACGGCAGGCGATCCAGGAAGCCAACCGCACAGGCTTGAATAAGCACAAACTGGCCTGCAAGCCGTCGTATTTGCCCAAGCTGATGGAAAAGGCCTACAATCATCCCGTCTGGCTGGAAAAAGCCCGCCTGTGTTTCTCCTGCGGCTCCTGCAATCAGGTCTGTCCGACATGCTATTGCTTTGATGTCCAGGATCAGGTCAACTGGGATCTTAAAACCGGCCAGCGGGTACGCTGCTGGGATGGCTGCCTGCTTGAAAATTTTGCCACAGTGGCCGGCGATCATAATTTTCGCAAAGACCGTGCTTCCCGTTTCCGCCACCGTCTGTACCGTAAAGCCAAATATGTCCCCGAAAAAATCGGTGGCCAGATCGCCTGTGTCGGCTGCGGACGCTGCATCACCGCCTGCGTGGCCGATATTGCCAATCCTGTCACGATTTATAACCGCCTGATGGAAGAACAAAACCTCGGATAACAAGGAGAATAATACCATGTGCGACTGCTGCAGTGAACAAAAGGATATTTACCTGCCTGAGATGGCGACAATCACCAAACGTCGCATGCTCAACGGCACGGAACTGTTTATGCATCTGGAAATGGATTCCGGAAAAGAGCTGGAACATGCCCCCGGGCAGTTCGTGGAGCTGTCGATAGCCGGGCTGGGGGAGGCGCCGATCTCTATTTCTTCCTCGCCGACACAGAAGGGAATTGAACTGGTGGTTCGTAATGTCGGCAGCCTGACCCGCGCCATCCACAAGCTCGAAGTCGGTCAGAAAATCGGTGTTCGCGGGCCGTTCGGCTCGCTGTATCCCATCGAGCAGGCCAAGGGCAAAGATCTTGTCTTCATCTGTGGCGGCATCGGTCTGGTGCCCCAGCGGTCCTTCATTCGCTATGTCCTGGATAACCGCAAGGATTATGGCAAAGTCACGGTGCTGGTCGGCACCAAATGCTACGACATGCGGCTTTTCCGGGAGGAACTGGCCCTGTGGTCGGAACGCAGGGATATGACACTCATGGAAACCATCGACGAAGCCCATGATTGCTGGAATGGCAATGTCGGAGTGGTGACGACGCTGATTCCCAAAGTAGAAAGCGATCTGCCGAAATCTGTAGTGCTGGTCTGCGGGCCGCCGGTCATGTATAAATTCGTGCTGATGGCGCTGGCCGAAGCGGAAGTGCCGGCGGACAGTATTTATGTGAACCTGGAACGAAGAATGAAATGCGGTGTGGGCAAATGCGGCCATTGTCAGATCAATGGTTTGTATGTCTGTCAGGACGGCCCGGTGTTCCGCTGGTCTGATTTGGCCCTAGTGCCGGAGGCGATCTAATATGACTAAACCAAGAGTAGCAATTTTTGACTTTGCCTGCTGTGAAGGCTGCCAGCTCCAGATAGTCAATCTGGAAGAAGAAATCCTGGATTTGATTAACGTGGTGGATGTGGTGGAGTGGCGCGAGGCCATGAGCGAACAGAGCCATGAATACGATATTGCCCTCATCGAAGGCTCGATTACCCGGCCCGAAGATGAAAAGCGTATCGAAATCATACGCAGTCGCTGCAAGATATTGATAGCACTGGGATCCTGTGCGACCATCGGCGGAATCAACAAGCTCAAAAACAAATTCGACCTCGAAGAAGTCAAACACTGTGTCTATGGTAAAGACGCCCACATGCCGCACCTGGAAACCGGCATGACCAAGGCGGTGCACGAAGTGGTAAATGTGGACTACAAAATCCATGGCTGTCCGATTGACCGCAAGGAATTTGCCTCTGTCATCCGGGCGCTGCTCGTGGGAAAAAAGCCGGTAATACCGGATTACCCCGTCTGTGTAGAATGCAAGGCTAGAGAAAACATCTGCCGCTATGAATATAATGAGATTTGTCTGGGACCGATTATTCGGGCCGGCTGCGGCGCACGATGCCCGTCTAACGGCTTTCGCTGTTTCGGCTGCCGGGGCTATGTGGACAATCCCAACGTGGAAGCCGCCCGCGAAGTTATGGATAAGTATGGTTTAACTGTGGAAGATTTAAGACAGAAAATGGTGTTATTTGGCTGTGGACAAGGACCGACGGTATGAGCACGAATATAAACATTAACGTACATCATGTGACCCGCGTTGAAGGCCACGGTAACATCGTGGTCAATGCCAAAGATGGTAAAATCGAAAAATGCCAGTGGCAGGTGCCTGAAGCACCCCGATTTTTTGAGGCGATGGTGCGGGGACGCAGTTATCAGGATATCCAGACCATTGTCAGCCGTATCTGCGGTATTTGTTCGATTACCCACTCACTGGCCTCGACCAAAGCCGTTGAGGATGCCCTGGGCATCGAAGTCAGTGAACAGGCCGACAAGCTGCGTATCCTGATGCATTATTCCGAACAGCTCCAGAGCCACAGTCTGCATGTGGGCTATCTGGTTGCGCCGGATTTATTCAATGCCCCCTCGGTTGTGCCGCTGGTAGCCAAAGCCCCTGATGCAGTCAAGGCCATCATTCGCGTCCATCGTGTGGCCAATAACTGGTCGGATTTGATCGCAGGCCGCACCACGCATCCGGTCACCCTGATCCCCGGCGGTCTGTGCAAGATTCCCACTGAGCAGCAGCTTCGCGACCTCAAAAAGGAATTGGAATCATCGGTCAATGTGCTGGTGGCCGTCTGCGAGGTCGTTCAAAGTGCGGCCGGCAATCTGCCTCAATTTGAACGGCAGACCGAATACATCTCGCTGAAACAAACGAATCCGCCGACTTATACCTTTTATCATGGTGATATCACCAGCAATGACTGCAATGGCGATGGCCCGGTCAATATTCGCAATTGGCAAAAAGTGGCGAACGAGTACGTCTCGCCGCAATCCACCGCCAAGTGGACCCAGTGGCACCGGGATTCCTATATGGTTGGAGCTTTGGCACGGTTCAACAACAATGCAGAACTTCTCAGCCCTCTGGGCAAAAAAGTCGCTGACATGTTTGGTCTTAAAAAAGGGAATACCAACCCCTTTATGAACAATGTTGCCCAGCTGGTCGAAATGGCTCATGTTGTCGAAACCAGCATCCAGATGATCGATGACCTTCTGACCCGGGGTCTCAAATCCGAGACGGTTAAGGTCAGCCCCCGTGCCGGACGGGGAAGCGGCTGCGTTGAAGCCCCGCGCGGCATTCTGTTTCACACCTATGAATTCGACAAGTACGGCAACTGTGTCTATGGCAATATCTGTATCCCCACCAACCAGAATCATGCCAACATTCAGAAAGACTTCGAGAAATTCGTACCCGAATTCATGCACCTCGGCCAGGACGCCCTCCGTCATGGCATGGAAATGCTGGTTCGAGCTTACGATCCGTGTATATCCTGTTCCACCCATTTCCTCAATGTGGAATTTGTATAGACCAAAAGCTTCTTCATTTTAATCTGAAGCGGCTGAAGTGTGTTAAAACGCCCTTGTCCATGGAACGTGGACAGGGGCGTTTTGTTTGAGGCCTGATGAAGTATTTTATCTATTTTTACAGAAATCAGTATTTTTACTGATAGCCAATTTATTAAAAAGGTATATCTTTGTTTTTTCGTGGAAACAACTCGCATCGAGGGATGTCTAAATCTATAAATGTCTGTCAAAAAGGAGATAAAATATGAAAACCCATTGTGAACTTGGTGTAAAACTGGTGGTAATAGTCTGTTTGCTCGGCTCGTATGCCTGGGCGGCGCCGTCTGCCGCGGAGAGACTGGCCGGAAAATGCCCTGATGGGACGTTTGCTTTTGTCGCAACCAGCGGATTTGACCAGCTTGATCCCGCTTTCGATCAATCTTCCATAGGACGGCTCTGGAACGGTCCTGAGGTCCAGACCTTCGTAACCCAGATCAAAGATTCAATTTTAACCGCACTTGAGAAGGGAATTGCTCAGGGCGACCCCCAGGCTGGGCAGATGGTGCCCACCATAAAAACCCTTATGGAAGAAGTGTTTGCCTGCCCGCGTCTGGCCGGAATCAGCGATATTGCCGGCGATTCCAATCAGGAATTTCCATATCGTATTTTTGTCATGATCGAAGGCCAAACCCACAAAGAACAGATTAAAACCTCCATCGAGAAAATCGAAGGTGTTTTCGGCACCGAAAAAATCATCAATAAGCCCATGGGCAATTTCACCTTCCACGCCGTGAAAGAATCCGAAGTGCCCGTGGTATGGGGCTGGTACCGCGATACGTTTGTCTTCCTGGTTAATGATGAAAACGGTGACACCCTCAAGGGGCTCCGGCTGCAGACCCCCAAACCTACACCTCTGTCAAAATTGACAAATAACGGGGATATTGCTGCCCTGTATTGCGATGTGCAGAAGTTCAGTTCCATGATCACCAATATCATCGGTACCATCAAAGACGATTCAGCCGCTCCGCAGCAGGAAGTGACTAATAACCTGTCTGAGTTCAAGACAGTTCTTCAGATGCTTGGCTTGAATAACGTTAAGTCGCTGACTCTGCGGGCAGGTTTTGACCGTAAAGATGTCATCGTCGAAAAATGGCTGGAAGTGCCTGCCCTGCGGACAGGACTCTTTACTGCAATCAAGCCGCTGGATTTAACCCTGCTCGATAAGGTGGATAGCCGTGCCACAACGGTCATGAGCTTTAACATCGATACAGCCGGCATGTACGACCTCATCATGCAGATTGTGGATCAACTGGCTCCTTCGCCCGAACATCGCGACAAAATCCACTCCGCAATTGCCGGCATGGAAGGGCAGTGGAATGTCAAACTGCGTGAGGGATTCCTGCACAGTCTCAACGGCCCGATGATTGGATATTCGTTTCCCGCCATGACTGTGCCGCAATCGCCCATGGGAGGCTTTGTGCTGACGGCTAAACTCAAAGACTCCGCCTTGTTTACCCAGAACATGCAGGGCCTCGGACAGGCGGTTAGTGCCATGTTTCAGGGTGAATCGCAAAAAGGATTAACGATTACCTCACAGCCGCTGGATAGCGGCCTGACCGCGACCGCCTGGATGTTTCCACAGGCTGCTCTGCTGCAGGTTATTCCCAACTGGGTGATTGTGGATGATTGCGTGGTCATTTCGTCGCATCCGGCGATTACCAATATGGCCGTAACCCAATCCAAAGCTGCCGACCCGGGAAAAACATCCATTCGCTCGCTGACGTCCTTTGCCATGATGCAGTCGAAGCTTCCGAAAAATCTGGTTTATCTTCACTATAGCAATACCGCAGTGAATGCCAAACAGGGCTATGTCCAGCTCCAGCAGCTTTGGCCGATAGCAACAGCCGGGGCCTCAGGGCAGGGGATTATGCTGCCTGCCATGCTGCCCAATATCCAGGACAAATTCGATCAGTTGGGCCAGTCCTGGAGCTACGCCTGGATGGATGAAACCGGTATTCGCTCGCGATATCAGGGCAGCGGGGCCGAAGTTTCGATAGGTTCGGTTGCCGGAGCCGCCATGGGGGTGGCGATTGTGATGCCGGCCTTGAGTAAAACGAAAAATATTGCACAGAGGGTCGTTTCCGGAACGAATCTAAAAGGGATCGGGATCGCCTGTATTCTATATGCAAATGACCATGATGACCAATTTCCTCCCAATCTTGAAATTCTTGTAAAAGATTACGATTTGGCTGAAAAAACGCTCATCTCGCCAAAACGGCCGGCAGACGCAAAAGAGCCTTCCTATATTTA
>JAFGQP010000233.1 GCA_016935635.1 Sedimentisphaerales bacterium | reverse complement strand
TGACCAGTACGGACCAACAGGAAGTGATCCAGTGCCTGCACATGCTCAAAACCACCCATGCCGGCACCGGCTTTATGCATGAGTCATTCAACAAGGACAATCCTGCCGACTTTTCACGAAAATGGTTTGCCTGGGCCAACACCCTGTTCGGCGAACTGATTATCAAAGTCCACAAAGATTTCCCGGCCCTGCTTCAAAATAGCAATATCTAACCAAGTTATATCTTGAAATAATGGCGGCAATTGCAGTTTTCTGTGGTTGTCGCCATTTTATCTTATAGATTATATAAAACATCATTTATACCATATATTATATATATAAATAAAGCTTTTCAGTGTTATTTTCAGTGTGATAAACCACTTTTTTACTCAAGAGATTATACTTTTTAGCCTTTATAAAATGGTTTTTCCGCTGGAATTAGCATGCCATAACGACTATAATTTGCCCACGCAGCGGGGGGAAACTGCGCATAGACGACATTGAATGATGACTTAAACGAAATGGATTGATATGACAGGACTGTTGGTAATCGCGGTACTGGTCAGCGGGATTGCTGAGGTGCCGATGGATTCGACGGGTTTGCTGGCCGGTCAGGACCTTCAATTGAAGGCGCCTGTGATGTGGGCCTGCCGCCAGACCCAGCGGCCGGATGAGCATGTACTGTTGTTCGAAAATGGATTTTCAATGACGATTGGGGATAATTATCTGTCCAGTCAGAATGCCGCGGTGTGGCTGCGTGCGTATGGCGGCGATATGCCGGGGATGGGCAATCAATCCTATTATCAGGTTCAGGTTTATCTGGAAAATGAGGTCGTTGTCCGGCAGGGCAAACGCTCCCGCAGTACCGGAATAGAACGGCTGCTGCTGGAAAGCGGTGATAATCTGATCGTTCGCGTGGTTGTCACCGGCGACGTGTTTGCGTCTGCTGACCGACAAAACGATTTGCTTTGCGACCAGCTGTACAAACAGCCATTGTTCGAACGAGCCCAGGATGCCGCGGCTTCCATCAAAGAAGGACCGCAGATTTCCCCTGAAGCCCTGGTTCCCCAGGCGATTCGCCCCAGGGATTTGGATGCCCCGACCACCATGGTCACTGAAGCTCAGGCGGCCGAATCTCCGGTGGTGACGGAACCGGCAGCACCCTCCAAAGACCGGGAGCCGATATTTCGCTACCCGGTGCATGTGTCAGCGGTCTGGGATCCGGAGCCGGTGATCGAAAAAATGAAAACGCCGGATGGGCGTGAAGTCGTGACTGTGTCAGGGCGATTTTACCTGTGGCAGCGGCAAAGCGCCGACAATCTTCTGGAATTTCAGGCCGACAGTGCGGTGCTGTTTTTCCAGGAAGGCCAGTTTGACCTGGCCAAAGAAAAAAGCGGTCGTGACCTCGCCCAGGGCGGGCTGGAATCGGCCTATCTGCGGGGTAATATCGTGATGACCGAAGGTCGTCGGACAATTCGGGCCGACGAGATTTATTATGATTTTGCACGGAAACAGGCCGCGGTGGTCAATGCCGAGATGCGGTTTTTCGATGAAAAACGCGGTCTGCCGATTTACCTGTCGGCCGAGCGTCTTCGCCAGGTGGGGGAAAGCCTGTTTCAGGCTGAAAACGTGCAATTGACCAGCAGTGAATTTTATATCCCGCAGGTCTCGGCCAATGCTGCTCGCATGGTAGTCATGCGGGAAGACGATGTCAGCCAGCGGGCGGATGCTTTGCAGCAGGCCGAACAGGCCACTGCCGAGCAGCGGCGTGATGAAGCCGCCCACTGGGAAGGCTCGATGTACGATGTCAATATGAAATACTATCAGACCAAGATTTTCGGCTGGCCGAAACTGCGGACCAAATTTGTCCGTCCGGATATTCCGATCAGCAGCCTGGCGGTCGGCAGCGATTCGGAGTTTGGTACTTCCATTGAGACACGATGGCATTTGTTCCGGCTGCTGGGCATCAAAGAGCCGGCGGGGATGGAGGCGCGTCTGGCTGCAGATTATTTCAGCAAACGCGGTGTCGGCGGCGGGGCTGAGATGGAGTATGAAGATGAAAATTCGTTCGGCGGCATAATTGGCTATGTGATGACCGACCGCGGCGAAGATGATTTGGGACGGTCGGAAAACCGCAGAAATCTGGATCCGGATCAGGATGTGCGCGGCCGTTTCGGGCTACGGCATCGGGAACTTTTGCCGGATGACTGGCAGGCGACCATCGAAGTGGGGTATCTGTCCGACCGCAATTTCCAGGAACTGATGTATCGCGATGAGTTCTACACGGATAAAGGGCAGGAAACCCTGTTGTATCTCAAGCAGCAGCGGGATAACTGGGCGTTTACGATTCTGGGCAAGGCAAGGATCAACGACTTTGAGACCATGACCGAGGAACAGCCGACCATTGAGTATCACCGCAAAGGTGAATCACTGTGGGATCACCAGCTGACCTGGTACAGCGACAGCCGCATCAGCCGCCTGCGTGACCGTTATGACAATGATTACGCCCGGTTTTATGGGGTTGATCATCCCTCACAGGATTTCTATACCTTCGGCAGCACGCGCAATGAAGTGGACTGGCCGTTCATGCTGGGGACGGCGAAGTTCTCTCCGTATGTGGCCGGAACCTATGCCTTTGAGGATCAGAACGGCTACGATCTGGCCCTGAGCGGCCCGATGGCGTCCAGTTCTAATAATACGGCGCTGCTGGGTGAAGGCGGCGTGCGTGCTTCGACGGTGTTCTGGAAGGAAGACCCGTCGGTGCAGTCGCGGTTGTGGGACATTGATGGAATACGCCACATTGTAATGCCGCATGTGGAAGCGGCTGCTTTTGAAGAGAGTGAAGCCGGCATCAAGCAGCGGGATTTAGTCAATGTCGGTCTGAGTCAGCGCTGGCAGACCCATCGCGGACAGGCCGGCAATCGCCGTTCGATGGATTGGCTGCGGCTGGATGTGGATTCGACCTGGGTGAACGATGAAACCTCGTCGGCTCAGGGGCTTCCTTACACCTTCGGGCCGGCCGGATTTATTTATAATGACCCGTCAATTCCGGTGTTTCTGCGGCGCGACGAGCAGTATTACAGCCTGGTGCGTGATACCATCAATGCCAATATGGAATGGCGCATCAGCGATACAACTGCTGTGCTGAGTGATATGAATTATGATATGGAAAGCGGCGTCGTTCAGCAGTTGGATATGGGAATGTCGCGGTACGTGTTCCCGGATATGAGCGTCTACCTGGGCAGCCGCTATCTGCGTCCGGTCATTGTTGATGTGGATGAAAATAATGACGGGATTTCCGATATCTATGAAACGGGATCGCATTCAGTGGTTGGTGCGGTAACCTATCAGCTGGGGCCGCGCTACTGGGTAACCTATTCTCAGGAATACAATTTTGATTTCGGCAAGGGCATCCGCAGCGACTTTGCCCTGATTCGTCAGTATCACCGGCTGTTCTATTCCATGGATGTGTCTTTTGACCAGTCGCTGGATCGCAACAGTGTAATGTTCAGTGTCTGGCCGCAGGGCGTCAAGGAACTGACTCTCGGGTCGCGCCGCTATACGGGCCTGATCGGCGCCAGAACACAGCAGTAAATCGACAAAAGAATGGTTTGAAATCCGCGGACGCGGATAGAATTTTAAAATAAAGTACTTATTAACCTTTTCGTGTAAAGGAGAAGTTATGCCGTTAGTGACAACAAAAAAAATGTTTGAAATGGCGTATAAAAACGGATATGCCATTGGTGCGTTCAACGTCAACAATATGGAAATCACGCAGGGTATCGTGGAAGCCGTCGTGGAAGAAAAGGCTCCCCTGATTCTGCAGATCAGCAAAGGCGCTCGCGACTATGCCAAGATGAGCTATCTTCGCGCCATCATTGATGTTGCGGTCAAGGAAAACCCGCAGATTCCGATCTGCATGCACCTGGACCACGGGGATACTTTCGAAATCTGCAAGCAGTGCGTGGATGACGGATTTACCTCAGTGATGATCGACGCATCGCATCATCCGTTCGAAGAAAACATCAAAATCACCAAGCAGGTCGTCGAATATGCCCACGCTCACGGCGTGGTGGTGGAAGCCGAACTCGGACAGCTCGGCGGCATTGAAGAACACGTCACCGGTGTGGATGATGTGATGGCCCACCTGACCGACCCGGCCCAGGCCGAAGACTTTGTCAAGCGGACCGGCTGTGATTCGCTGGCGGTGGCCATCGGCACCAGCCACGGCGCCTACAAATTCAAAACCGCACCCAAGCTGGCCTTCGATGTGGTCGAGAAAATCCAGAAGCGTCTGCCCGGCTATCCGCTGGTCATGCACGGCTCGAGTTCCGTGCTGCAGGAGTTCAAGGAACTGATCAACAAATACGGCGGCAAGATGCCCGATGCGATGGGTGTCCCGGAAGATGCTATTTCCAAGGCCGGCAAGATGGCCGTCTGCAAGGTCAATATTGACACCGACCTGCGCATGGCCCTGACTGCGAAAATTCGTCAGGTCTTTGCCGAAAAGCCCGGCGAATTTGATCCTCGCAAGTACCTGGCCCCCGGCCGTGAGGCCATTCGTCAGATGGTCAAGCATAAGCTGCATGTTCTGGGGTGTGCCGGCAAGGCCGCAGAGTGCCTGTAACAAGCGGACCAGTCAACAGTGACAAATCTGCTGAATGCAGATAAGAAAAATGATACGGCAGGGCGGCGAAGCGTCGTCCTGCCGTTTTCCGGTCAATTAAGGCTATTATGAATTTATTATATTCTATTCATGTCAATCAAAAACGATGGCTTTATCGCATGATGGTATGCGGCTGGCTGATGGGGCTTGCTGTGGTGATAACCGGCTGCGAACCCACCAGCGACAATGGTGCCGCTGAATCTGCGGTCGAACCGAATATTCAGGCTGCTGTGCCGCAGCCGGAGCAGCCCGCAAAGCCGGCCATTGAGGCCAGGGTCGGGTCCGTCGATGCGGTTGTGGAGCGCATCCTGGCCGGGGATTTTATCGGGGCAAAGCAGACCTGCGATTTTCTCAATACCGGTTCGGACCCGCAGCTGGCCCAGCTGGCCAATATCCTAAGCCGTTACGATGAGCTCCAGAAAAAACGTGAAAAAAAGCGCCAGGCGGCTTTCGAAGAGCAGCTTGCCGAATTAAATAAACAGAAAGACAAAGTCAGCAAAAGCGATTCCGATCCCAACAGTCCCGATACAGCGGCGGCGGATTCGGCCGCAGACAATGCACTTGCCGCCGACAAAAACACCTCGATCGAAGAGCCTTTCGGGGATTTGGAAGTGTCTTATGAGCCCAATGATATCGACCTGATTCTGGCGGCGGCCATTCGCGCCAGAGACTATGCCGCACCCGAAGCCCAGGGTGCTGTTCTGGAAGATCCCTTTGTCCAGCAGGCTATCCAGAAGGCCAAAGCCGCTGCCGAACAATATGAAAAGGAAGGCAAATGGATTGAGGCGTATGGTCATTGCTACTACTGGCTGACGCTGCTGTATGAGGAAGATAAGCACTACAAAGAGTATGCCGAGAAACTGACTGAACTGGCGATGATTGAGCTGTCGCTGAAAAAGAGTGACTGCGGTGAATCGGCCAAGCAGCGCTATGAAGGCATTGAGCCGTATATGTTTGTGCGGGCATTGCAGGCGCTGGAGACCAATTATGTCAATGGGCTGGATTATGCTCTGATGTGTGAAAAAGCCATCCAGCGCTGCCGTCTTCTGGGACAGGTCCTGACCGACAGCAAGGAAGAGCTCGGCTGGCGGGCGGATCCGAACACGCTGGGCAAATGGTCTGTCGGCATCGATTCCATCGAAGCGGGCCTGAAACAGGAACAGGGTGAAAAGACGCTTCGCTCCATTGCCCAGTTGTTTGATGATATGATGAGCCTCAATGAGGATTCGCTGGCGGTACCCAAGGAAGTGGTTATTGCTCATTTTGCCGAGGCCGCCCTGTCGGCGCTGGATCCGTTTACGAACCTGGTCTGGCCGTGGAATGTCAAGGATTTCGAAAAATCGATGACTCAGCAGTTTTCCGGAATCGGGGTGGAGATTTCCAAGGCCACCGGTGTCCTGAAAATCGGCAGTCTGCTGCCGGATACACCGGCCTATCGGGCCGGGCTCGATGCCGATGACGAAATAGTGAATGTCAACGGCGAACCCACGGATAAAATGTCGGTTTACTGTGCGGTTGAAAAAATCACCGGCCCCAAGGGGACCAAGGTGACTCTTACCGTGCGCCGGCCGTCCACCGGCAAAACATGGGATGTGACCATTGTTCGAGATCGTATTGTAGTCCAGCCGCTACGAGGATGGCAGCGAAAACCGGATGGCCAATGGGACTGGATTGTGGACCCGGCCAACCGGATTGGCTATGTGCGGTTGACGACCTTTACCGAAACCAGCGGCCCGGATCTTAATGAGATACTCAAAGAGCTTGAAAAAGACGGCCTCAACGGCCTGATTCTGGACTTGCGCTATAATCCCGGCGGTTTCCTGACCAGTGCCGCGGAAGTGGCAGACCTGTTTATCAATGAAGGCGTGATTGTCAAAAGCAGCCCCAGACATGGTTTTGCATCCTATGAAATTGCTCATGCCAAGGGCACACATCCGGATTATCCGCTGGTGATATTGATTAACGAAGGCTCGGCCAGTGCCTCTGAAATTGTAGCCGGCGCCCTGCAGGATCCCAAGCACAACCGTGCAACCCTGGTCGGTGAGCGCAGTTACGGCAAAGGCAGTGTGCAGCAGGTGACCCCCTACACCGGCGGCGGGTCGCAATTGAAATACACTATTGCCTACTATCATTTGCCCAGCGATCAGCAGGTCAAGAATCGCTACCAGATGGAAAAACTGGGCCGCAAGGACTGGGGGGTTGCGCCCGATGTGGAAGTCGTGACCAATACCGCCGAACTGCGTGAGATGCTGGAAATGCAGCGGGACAATGACGTCCTGGTTCAGGCGGACCATGATGAGTCCAGCGCCCCGACCAAACGCAGCAGCCTGGCCCAAACCCTGGATTCCGACCCGCAGCTTGCCACCGGGCTTCTGGTGCTGCAGACCAAATTGATCCATGCGGGCAGGGAGCTGGTGTTTCCCTCCGACCCCAATACGATAGTATTAAAACAGTAACGGTTTTTAAAGGATGTAATCATCGGCCGTCTTAGGTGTCTAATAAAAGAATTGCCGATTCAAGAGTGTGAAAGGATATGGAATTGACTGAAGCAGCAGGCAGCAAATTTGAACAGATGCGTCGTGAAAAACGCCAGAAAATAGTGCAGATGGGAATCGATCCGTATGGCCAGCGGATGCCGGAGCCTGAACCATCCCAGGCAATCAAGGCCGGATATGAGGAAGGACGCAAGGCCCGATGCAGCGGACGTATTGTGCTGCTGCGGGATATCGGCAAACTGATTTTCCTGACCGTGCGCGACTCCAACGGCTCGATTCAGCTTGGCTTCAGCAAGCAATTGCTGGCCGACAAATGGGAGATGATTAAACTGCTGGACCTGGGCGATATCATCTGGGCCGAAGGCCAGCTGGGCAAAACCAAGACTGGCGAAATCACCATCTGGGCTGAAAAGGTCGAGATTCTGTCCAAGGCACTGCTGCCTCCGCCGGAAAAATTCCACGGCCTGTCCGATCAGGATTTGCGGTATCGCCAGCGTTATGTGGACCTGTGGGCCAACCCGGAAGTCATGGAACGCTTCCGCCAGCGCAGCGCCATGGTAGCCTCCATCAGGGCGTTTCTGCAGGGCCGCGGCTTTGTCGAAGTCGAAACACCCATGATGCAGGCGATTGCCGGCGGTGCGGCGGCGCGTCCGTTTGTGACCCATCACAACGCCCTCGATATCGATTTATACATGCGTATCGCCCCGGAGCTGTTTCTCAAACGGCTGCTGGTCGGCGGCATGGAAAAGGTCTTCGAAATCAATCGAAATTTCCGCAACGAGGGACTCAGCACCCGGCACAATCCGGAATTTACCATGATGGAACTCTATCAGGCCTGCGGTAATTATGAAGCCATGATGGATCTGACCGAGGAGATGGTCACTCACCTGGTCGAAAAGCATTGTTCCGGCTGGGAGCTGCCCTTCGGTGAGGTTACGGTCAATTACGCCCGTCCGTGGCGCCGTGCGACCTATGCGGAGTTGCTCAGGGAATGCGCCGGCTGTGCGATTGACGACATTGCCGCGGTGCGTCAGAAGGCCCGCTCGCTGGGACTTCATGAAGCTGACAAAGACGATGCAGTCGTGATTAATGATGTCTTCGAGATGACCGTCGAACAGACCCTGGTTCACCCGACATTTGTGATTGATTACCCCGCGGCCATCTGCCCGCTGACCAAACAGAGCAAAAAAGACCCGCGATATGCCGAACGTTTCGAGCTGTTTATTGCCGGCATGGAGCTGGCCAACGCCTATACCGAATTGAACGACCCCGATGTGCAGGAAGCCAATTTCCGCCAGCAGCTGCGAGGCCTCAGTGAGGAAGAATCCATGGCCAAGATGGATGATGATTTCATCACGGCCCTGAAATACGGCATGCCTCCGGCCGGCGGGCTGGGTGTCGGCATCGACCGCCTGACGATGCTGCTGACCGGGGCCACCAGCATCCGGGATGTAATTTTATTCCCGCTGCTCAAGCCGGAAGCCAAAGAACCCAAAAACGAATAATGAGATCCCATTCCGCCTCATCAGAGACGGTATGCCTCTTGTCATAAAGGCTGCTGCGTGAAACAGTGGAGCTTATTTTTGTGTCTGCGTTACCTGAGCCGCAAGCGGATTGTGCTGCTGAGTATTACTGCGGTCATGCTCTGCTGTGCGCTGCTGATTACGGTGGCCAGCCTGTTTACCGGCTTTATCCGCTCCGTCGAAGACAGCGTCGGCGATTACCTTGGCGATGTGATTCTCTCGGCGCCGAGCACCCATAAAATTGAAGATTATGCCGATTTTCAGCAGCAGCTGGCTGAGCTTTCCATCGTGAAAGCCGCCACTCCGGTCCTCAGCGGCAATGGACTGCTGCTGACTGGCCCCGGCCAGATTCGCGCCGCCCAGGTCCTGGGCATCGATTTACAAAACCAGTTGCAGGTCTCTCCGCTCAAGGAGGCCCTGATCCGCCAGAAGGACCTGCCGGCTGCACAGGTTGCCTTTGGTGATTTCACCGACAAGGCAGAAATCGGCGGTTTTGTCGGCATCGGCCTCATCGACGATCCGGATGAAATCACCGACAGCTACGATATGCAGAAAGTCGAGTCATTCATCGGACGCAAGGCCGCTGCCACCACCGGCACGCTGGTCGAACAGGAATCTTCGCCATCCAGCCCTGCCGGCGAAACGGCTGCCCCGCGCTTTGCCCGCAAAGTCCTTCGTTTTACCATTGCCGATGTTGTCCAGACGGGCGTTTATGAATTTGACCAGGCCTTTGTCTATGT
Organism: Sedimentisphaerales bacterium; assembly: GCA_016935635.1. Classification (GTDB taxonomy): domain Bacteria; phylum Planctomycetota; class Phycisphaerae; order Sedimentisphaerales; family Anaerohalosphaeraceae; genus Anaeroglomus. Next base: position 7,856 of record JAFGQP010000233.1, on the reverse strand, counting down.
CCCGATCGAAGCCCTCAGCAGCCTGCTGTACCCGAACCGCAAGACCTGCTGCGAATCCTTTCAGATTGCCCTGGCACCCGGTACCGATGAGGCGGCAGCCATGGCGATGATTCGCGGCCTCTGGCTGACCTATGCACAAAATCGTTATCCCTGGGCCGAACAGGTCGAAATCCAGAGCAGCCGCCAGATGCAGGCATTTTTGATCGCCGAGTATTACAAGCAGTTGAATATGCTGATGCTGATCTTCGGCATTGTCAGCTTCGGGGTGGTGCTGCTGGTGTTCTGCATCTTCTATCTGATTGTGATGACCCGCCAGAAAGATATTGCTGTTGTCAAAAGCTGCGGGGCATCAAGCCTTTCGGTGGCGGGGATGTATCTGTTGTTTGGCCTGGCCAACGGTGTTCTCGGCTCTGCACTGGGGGCGGGACTGGGCTGGCTGATTACCCGCAACATCGAAACCATTGAAAAAGGCATTACGGCCATGACCGGCTTGAAAATCTGGAAGGCCAGCACGTATCTGTTTACAAAAATTCCCAATGAAGTCAACTGGCAGTGGGCGTTCTGGATTTGCATCGCGGCCCTGGCCGCCGCGGCAGTGGGAGCTTTAATTCCCGCCGTGGCCGCCGCCCGCATCCGCCCCGTCAGACTGTTGCGATACGAATAATGATAGGCTTGAAACTCTCATGGCGTTATTTTCTCCACCGCCGGATCAGCATCCTGGCGGTTATTTCCGTTGCGCTGTGTGTGTTCATTGTCGTGGTGGTTATGAGCGTCATGAACGGCCTGGTCAACGAGTTCAAGGAAAAAAACCATCGCTTCGTCGGAGATTGCGTCATCCGGGCTTCGTCGTTGACCGGGTTCCCCTACGCCGCCGAGTTCATCCAGCAGCTCGAAAAGCAGTCCTTTGTCCATGCTGTCTCCGAAACCGTCCAGGGTGTCGGTCTGATGACTCGCCCCGGCTCCTCATGGAATGTCGGCATCGATTACATCGGCCTCGACCCGGTCAGACACAGTCAGGTCACTCATTTTGCACAAACGCTGGGCTATCATGCCGACCACCCGGAACGTGCCTTTCAGCCATCCTATGCCCCCGAAATGGACGGCTGCATTCTCGGCATTGATTTGATTCTTTATCGCCGGCCCGATACAGGCCAGTACGACAGCCCAGACCGTCCCTGGCCGACACAAAGAACCATCAGCAGCTTTCCGTTGAATCCCAAAGGCGGCCTGGCCCGGGCAGGTCTGGATATGGTCAGTACCAAGACTTTCTATTACAGCGACCACAGCCACAGCGGCTTAGTCAAGCCGGATGGACGCACCATTTATCTGCCTCTGGAACAGGCACGCATCCTCAGCGGCATGGATGCCCCGCTCGTCCGTTCCAGCACCATCCACATTCGCTTTGCCGACGGAGTGTCTGTCGCTGACGGGGTCCGGCAGGTTCAGCAGCTCTGGCAAACCCATGTCCAATCCTGCAAAGACAAACCCTATGCTGAGATGCTCGACGATGTGCGTGTTCTGACCTGGCAGCAGGATCGCCGCGAATTCATCGGCCCCATGGAAAAAGAACAACTGATGCTGACATTTTTATTTTTAATGCTGGGCATTGTAACAGTCTTCATCATTTTTGTTGTCTTTTATATGATTATCGGTCATAAAACGCGCGACTTGGGCCTGATTAAGAGTCTCGGTATGCCGGCCTCACGGGTCGCCGCGATTTTTCTCGGTTTTGCCGCCATCGTCGGTCTGATTGGCACTGCCATCGGCATGACCGCCGGCTGCCTGTTTCTATGGAAGATTAACGCGATGGAAAACTGGCTGTACGACCATTACGGCTGGCGCGTCTGGGATCGGGCGATTTATGCCATTGACCAGATTCCCAATGCGATGGAATGGCCGGTCCTGGCGTGTGTGGCTGCCGCGGCAGTCGCAGCCTGCCTGCTGGGGGCCAGCGTGCCCAGTATACAGGCCGCAAGGCAATCGCCGGTGCGGGCTTTACAGGTCAGCCAGATTTAAAAGACTCTTTTCCCGAACGGATAAAAAATGGGACATATTTTACAAGCAAAAGGGATTCATAAATCCTATACGATGGGCAAGCAGACCCTGACGGTTCTCCGGGGGGTCGAGATGAGCCTGTCGGCCGGGGACTTTGCCGTGATTATCGGCGCTTCAGGCAGCGGAAAAAGCACGCTGCTGCATATCCTTGGCGCTCTCGACAAACCCGATAAGGGAACTATAGAATTCGAAGGCCAGCGGCTTGACCAGATGTCGAATGGCCGGCTGAATCAATTTCGCAATCAAAATGTAGGATTTGTCTTTCAATTTTATCATTTATTAGATGAATTAAATGTTCTCGAAAACGTCCTTTTGCCGGCCATGATTGCCGCAGGACCCGTCGGCTGGCTCCAATGCAAAAAAAATGTGCAAAACAAAGCCATTTCTCTGCTGGAGCGGATGGGTCTCAATGATCGCCTGCCGCATAAACCGTATGAGCTGTCCGGCGGAGAACGCCAGCGGGCGGCTATCGCCAGAGCCTTAATCAACGGCCCCAGGCTCCTTTTGGCCGATGAACCGACTGGAAATCTTGACTCTAAGACAGGACATGGTATCCTAGAGGTTCTAAATGAACTGAATCAGCAGGGTCAGACCATTCTGATGGTGACCCATGATGACCGGATTGCCCGTCAGGCGGGGCGAGTGATTAAGCTGTCCGATGGGAAGATTGTATCCTAACAAGCCGTACAGGCATCAATGAAAGGTTGTGGCAATGAAAATCTGGCTGGACAATGGGCTGGTGGACAAGGAACAGGCAAAGGTGTCGGTGTTTGACCATGGTTTGCTGTATGGAGACGGTATCTTTGAAGGAATTCGGGTTTATGGCGGAAAAATATTTGAACTCGATGCACATCTCAAACGTCTCTGGGAATCCGCCCGGGTTATTCGTCTGGACATTCCCATGACCTGGGATCAAATGAAAGAGGCCCTTTATCAGACTGTTCGAGCCAATAATGTGATTGACGGGTATATTCGCCAAATCGTCACGCGGGGTATCGGCGACCTGGGCTTGAATCCGTTTATCTGCCAGCGGCCCTGTGTTATTATCATTGCCGGCAACGTTCAGCTCTATGAAGAAGAATTATACGAAAAAGGGCTCAAGGTGGTCAGTGTTCCGACATGCCGGAATCATCCCATGGCGCTGCCGCCGCAGGTCAAAAGCCTCAATTATCTCAATAATATCATGGCCAAGATCGAAGCGATTGATGCCCATGCCGGCGAAGCCATTATGTACAACAACGAAGGCTATGTTGCTGAAGCCAGCGGGGACAATGTCTTTATCGTTAAAAATGGAGTGCTCTACACGCCGCCGGTACAGGCAGGCTCACTGGACGGCATTACCCGCCAGGTGGTTTTGCGTCTGGCTGCAAAGGCCGGCTTACCGGTGATCGAAAAAAATCTGACACGCTTTGATTTATATGTCGCCGATGAATTTTTCCTGACCGGCTCGGCAGCCGAAGTCATTGGCGTTGTCCAAATCGACGGGCGTACAGTCGGACAGGGTACCCCCGGCCCGATTACCCGACAATTACGAAAGCTGTTTTTTGAATATGCCCGTTCGTAAATCTCGAAAATCACAAACTCATCCGAAGCCGGCAGGCATTTCGGAACTGTTTGCCCCCGTGGCCGAGCAGTTGGAATTGGTTCGCAGTCAGCTGGTAGGGCGTTTGACAAGCCGTTATGACAGCGTCAATCACCAGATGGAATCCGTCGGTGCCGGTCAGGGCAAGCTGTTTCGCGCTGCCATGGTACTGCTCAGCGGAAAGGCCATCGGCTCCATTCGCCATGAGCATATCGAATTTGCCATGATGGTCGAACTGGTTCATACCGCTACGCTGCTGCATGATGATGTCATTGATCAGGCGCGCACCCGTCGCAATCAGCCGACCATGAACCAGCTGTGGGGCAATACCGCCGCCGTCCTGATGGGCGATTTTCTCCTGAGCCGGGCGTTTCTGGCGGGCGCCGAATTGAATATCCCTCGTTCCGGAAAGATTCTCAGTCAGACCGCCGAACAGATTTGCCAGGGGGAGCTTCTCCAGAACCTCCGGCAGGGCGATGTCTCCCTGACCGAAGAAGACTATCTCGAGATTATTGAAGGCAAAACGGCCAGCCTGTTTTCGGCTGCCTGCGTACTGGGGGCCCTGGCCTCCAAGGCGGACCCGGTTCTCGAAGATATGCTGCGGGAATACGGCCGCTGCGTCGGCATGGCTTTCCAGATTACCGATGACATCCTGGATATCACCGGCGACGATAAACACATCGGCAAAACACTGGGTACCGACCTTGGACAAAACAAGCTGACCCTGCCTCTGATTTACTGCCTTCGGAAAAAACGGCCTGCCGCACGAAAAACGCTGATCGAGTCGCTGTCACAAATGGATAAAACCAGCCGTATTGAACAACTGCAGCTCAATGGCTCCCTTGATCTGGCGCGAGAAAAAGCCTCGGATTATGCACAAATAGCCGTCAAGGCCCTCGGTCGGCTCAAACCAGGCACCGCCCGCGAATCCCTCGAAAAAATTGCCCTGACTGTCAGCTCCCGGTCGTAAAAGCTGCCGGCTGCGCACTGGGGCTCTTTTACATCTTTTTTACAAACCATCTCCCACAATAGCGGGTATAATAAGTATCATAGTCGATAATAACCCCTTTTTAAGGAGCAAAACAATGAAGAATGGATTGTATGTGTTGTTAGTGCTGGGATGGATGCTGCCTTTGTGGGCGGCCCAGACAAATCCTTCCCCGGAACCGGGTGTGGGCCTGACGATTTACAATAACAATTTCGCTGTGGTCAAGGAACGCCGGCAGATGGAATTCGCCGAAGGCCAGAACACCATGAAATTTACTGACGTCGCCGAGCGAATCGATCCGACCAGTGTCCTGTTCGAAAGCCTGCTCAATCCCGGCAAAATCACCCTGCTGGAGCAGAATTATGAATACGACCTGGTGAACACACAGAGCCTGCTCAAAAAATACATCGACCAGGCCGTCGTGGTCCAGGTCAAAGGCAGCGGGTCCAATGCCGGCACCATTGTTGATGGCATCCTGCTGTCCGCCGACGGTACTAACTTGATTTTACAGAATGCACAGACCGGCCAGATGAGTGTTATCGGCAATGACTCTGTTGAGCATATCCAACTGGCCAAAAAGCCCGACGATCTGCTGACGCGTCCCACGCTGGTCTGGCGGGTTAATGCCGCACAGAAACTGTCGGACCTGTGTCAGGTTACTTACTTTACCGAGGGCATTGACTGGCGGGCGGATTATCTGGCCGTACTCAATGATAAAGATGATGCGCTGGATTTGAGCGGCTGGGTCACTGTCACCAACAACAGCGGGGCCGCCTATAAAGACGCTGTCCTGAAATTGATGGCCGGCGATGTCCGGCGCATTGTCGCTCCCACCCCGTCGCCGATGAAGATGGCACGCCAGGAAATGATGATGGCCGCCGACACAGGTGTGGGATTCGAGGAAAAATCGTTCATGGAGTATCATCTCTATACCCTTGGCCGCAAGACCACATTGCAGAACAATCAGGTCAAGCAGATCGAACTGATCGACCCGGCCCTGAAGGTCCCGGTCAAGAAGCTCTATGTCTATGAAGTATCCAACTGGGACTGGCTGACCAAAGGCCGCAAGAAAGTCCAGGTCAAGATGGAGTTTGAAAACAAGAAGGAAAATCAGCTCGGTATTGCACTGCCCAAGGGCCGGGTTCGCGTCTTTAAGCGGGATGCCGCCGACAGCACGCTCGAATTTGTCGGCGAAGATGAAATCGACCATACCCCCCGCGATGAAAAACTGTCACTGTATATCGGTGATGCGTTTGATATTGTGGCCGAACCGACGGTCATTGATGCCCGGAATGGCCGAAATTTCGAGACCTACACCCGCAAGGTGGAACTGCGAAACCGCAAGGATGAGGCTGTGACAGTCTTTGTCGATGAGAAAATCCCGCAGGGCCGCAATTGGAAGGTTGATAAATCCAGTGTTGAACACACCAAAAAGGATGCCTATACCTGTCGGTTTGCTGTGACTGTCAAGGCGAGTCAGACTGTCGTACTGGAATATCAAATCACCCAGACATGGTAAAAAAATTTGTCAGCATGAACAAATAAAAAAGGCCGGGTCATAACGACTCGGCCTTTTTAATGGATTCAAATAAATGATGTCTTAGAAGCTGATGCTGTAGGAAATACCGCTCCACAGTTCATCTTCGGTGTTGACGGTGTCTTCCATCGAGTTCTGATACCAGACGCCGGGGGTGATTTTGCCGCCCAGGGCCTCAATGCTGGTGGACAATCCCCAGACCACGTGTGACCAGTCATGATCAACGGTGCCGTTACCGGTGCCGTCATTGTAAACCAGATCAGCGCTGAGCTTCATAGGCAGTTCAGGAGCCTGTTCGAATGTCCAGACATAATCCAGACCCAGAGCATGAATGGGGCCGCTGGCCTTGCGGACCAGGCCATTGCCTTCTGAATTCCACATGTGGTAATAGGCATAACGAGGAGTAAATCCGTTGCCCATCATGTTCGGCCAGGCCAGTTCCATAAACAATTCCTGCATGTCAGCATCATTGCTGGCCATATCAGTGAAATCATAGAACCGGTAACCGACTTTGTAGTCTGTTCTCAGGCAGCCATCTTCCCAGATAATATTCTTGTAGGACAGGGTGTAGTCAAATTCTGTTGCGTTGACGGTGCTGAAACTGTTGCCGCCGCTGGAACCCGGCTGGGCCGACCAGATGTTGAAATTGAAACCGTTGCCGAAATCAAAGTCGATACTGGGGGTCACGACAGCCTTGTTATCCATCAGGTCAAAGCCGCGCCACAGGTACTTGCTGTACCAGCCCACGTCAACGGTTGTGGTCAACTGGTCTGCCGCTACGGCGACAGTCGCCAGTGCGCCCAACAGGGCAAAAACTAACAAATTTTTCATTCTTGTGTCTCCTTTCAAAATAGTTGTCATTCCATTTTTGTAGAATTTACAAAAAAAGACATTTTTGTAAATAGTCACGTCAATTCCCGGTATTGTATGCGTATCAAGACTGATTGCAAGTCTTTTTTTTGCTTATACTCCTGTATTTGGACAGGAAAGGATGTGTATATGGATTCCTGTACACACAGCTCTTAAGAGTGTATCGGCACATGAAAAGTTACAGCTTGATTCTTTTGTAAAATGGATTATCAGGACTGATATTACGGTATTTGAACCGGCGGCTGGAACATCTGCTTGGCCTGGCCAACCAGATAGAAGCTGCCGGTAATGCAAATCAGGTCTTCACGTGAAATCGCACTTTGAGCGATGCGAAGAGCCTCAGTCAGACTCAGAGCCGTCTGACACATCTTGCCGCAAATATCGGTGTACATTTCCGCCAAATCCTGCGGATGAACCGCTTTGGGAGAATTGCTGCGGGTAAAAATGACCTTGTCTGCACCATATTGCACTTCGGTCAGCATCCCGCGGACATCTTTATCGCTGTTGCAGCCGAAAATAATGACCATCGAATCGTAAGGGACATGCTGTCCAATCGCCTGAATTAAAGCCCGAATGCTGGCGGCATTATGAGCGGCATCGACCAGCACCCGCGGATCGGTACAAACCATCTCCATCCGCCCTGGCATCTGAACATTATTGAGTCCAGATATCGCCTTTTCGTCATTGATCTGGAAACCCTGACTTTTAAGCGAATCCAGCATCGCCAGCGCCAGACCGCAGTTCATTGCCTGATGTTCACCCGGCAGGGGAACCCGCAAATGTTCGAATTTACTGGTCGGAGTCGTCAGACAAATCCGAGTATG
>JAFGQP010000232.1 GCA_016935635.1 Sedimentisphaerales bacterium | reverse complement strand
ATCACCAAATACGCCCAGCGGCTGCTGGACGGGCTGGAGGGATTGGACTGGTCCGAATCGATTCGAAAGCTCCAGCAGGACTGGATCGGCAAGAGCGTCGGCGCCGAAGTGGATTTCCAGTTGGACGGACACGATGCCAAGCTGCGGGTTTTTACCACGCGGCCCGATACCCTGTTCGGTGCAACGTATATGGTCATGGCCCCCGAACATCCGCTGGTCGATGTCATTACCACGGCCCACTACAAGCAGGCCGTTGCGGATTATAAAGAACAGGCCGCCCGCAAAAGCGACCTTGACCGCACCGACCTGGCAAAAGACAAGACCGGCCAGTTCACCGGCGCCTATGCCATTAATCCGGTCAATGGCCAGAAAATCCCCGTCTGGATCAGCGATTATGTGCTCATCAGCTACGGCACCGGTGCGATTATGGCTGTTCCCGCCCATGACGACCGCGACTTTGAATTTGCCAGGAAATTCAGCCTGCCGATTATTCAGGTGGTCAAGCCGGAAAATGCCGAGCTGGCCGCCAAGGCAGAAAAGTTTGAAATCTGTTTCAGCGATAACGGTATCGCCATCAACTCCGGCCACTTCACTGGGCTTAAGACCCCTGAATTCAAAGAGAAAATCACCGCATGGCTGGAAGAACAAGGCCTCGGCAAAAAGACCGTGAATTTCAAGCTGCGCGACTGGCTGTTCAGCCGGCAGCGGTATTGGGGCGAACCGTTCCCGATTCTGCACGCCGAAGGCGACCGCACGGTTGCCCTGAAAGAAACCGACCTGCCGCTGGGATTGCCGCCGGTGGAAGATTTCAAACCGACCGGCACCGGCGAACCGCCGCTGGCCAAGGCGACCGACTGGGTCAATGTGACGCTCCCCGATGGCACAACGGCCAAACGCGAGACCAACACCATGCCCCAGTGGGCGGGAAGCTGCTGGTATTACCTCCGCTATACGGATGCGAAAAATCCCAACGCGGCCTTTGACCCGGAAAAGGAACAGTACTGGCTGCCGGTGGATTTGTATATCGGCGGCGCCGAACATGCGGTCCTGCATCTGCTGTATTCGCGTTTCTGGCACAAGCTGCTGTTTGACCTGGGCTATACGTCCTCGCCGGAACCGTTCAAGAAGCTGGTCAACCAGGGGATGATCCTCGGCGAAGACAACCAGAAGATGAGCAAGTCCCGCGGCAATGTCATCAACCCCGACAAGGTCATCGCCGACTATGGCGCCGACTCCATGCGTCTGTATGAGATGTTCATGGGGCCGCTGGAGGCAACCAAACCCTGGAGCATGCAGGGCGTCGAAGGTGTGCACCGCTTCCTCGGCAAGGTCTGGCGTCTGATGATCGATCAGGAAACCGGCGACCTGCACAAGGCCGCGCAGGATGCCGCCCCGGATGCCGATACCGTGCGGATTCTGCACCAGACCATCCAGAAGGTAACGCAGGATATCGAAGGCTTTGCGTTCAATACCGCCATCAGCCAGATGATGATTTTCGTCAATCATCTGGGCCGGTATGAGGTGCGTCCCAAATCCGTCCTTGAGCAATTCGTTCTGACGCTGGCGCCGTTTGCCCCGCATATCTGCGAAGAACTGTGGGAAAAGCTGGGCCATGCCGAAACACTGGCCTATGAAGCCTGGCCGACATTCGACCCCGAACTGGCCAAAGAACAGCAGGTCGAAATCGCCGTGCAGGTGCTGGGCAAGATTAAGGATAAAATCGTCGTAGAGGCCGATGCGTCCGAGGCGGAACTGGAAAAAGTCGCCCTGGCCAGCGAAAAAGTCCAGGCCGCGATGGCAGGCAAACAGCCTAAAAAAGTGATTGTGATTAAAGGCAGGTTAGTGAATATCGTTATATAGGCGACTAGACAGGTCGTCTAAGTCAATAAGCAGACACATTCGATTCAGAATACACCGAGTCGAATGTGCCTTCGATTTTTTATTCCATTTTTTGCAGCAGGCTCTTGAGGTAGGCGTTTTCCCGACGTGTTGCCTCCAGATCAAACAGGAGGTACTTGACGCTCACACGCAGATAATCCAGCGAATCCTGGAGTTTGCCAATGCTATCTTTTAACTGCTTTCGGCTTTGCTGGGTTTGACGGGCCAAATCAACTAATTTCTGATAGGAAGGCTCCGGCATCGGGCCTATTTCCCTCAACAGCTCCTGCAACTGCTTTTCAAACATCGCTTCGTTATTCATTTTAGCCCCCGGCTATTAATAATCGCTTTCACCATGCTGCTTACCGTTAACCCCGATTAATAGCAATTTCTATTCCGATGGTGCTGAAAGAGGCTATTTTATAGGTCAAATATATCAAAATCCCGTTTATTGGAATCAAAAAGAATCTCCTCCAGTGAGTTTTTTCAACCATTGATTATAACGGTCATATTATGATGTTGATATTTATCAACACTCAACCCTCACCCCTTCCATAGCAAAATCTATATCTAATTACTTCTAATGGATTTACGAACATTGTTTACAATTATAAACATGCTATTTTTTTATAGAAATTGTCAGTTTTAAATGAAACATCTCCATCATTTTGTCGTCTTATAGAGAGAACCGTAAATTTAACATTTCAAGGGAGTTGTATTAATGATTCAGAATTGATATAATTTAGGAAAATTTCGAGAACCAGAACAATGAGACCTTTGGGGTTGCAATTATTTTTATTATTAATTATTTCGTTTTCGGTTTTCGGACAGATCCAGAATAGAAGTTTTGAGTTGGCTGTACCGATAGAACCGAATACGTTGCCATTTACGGCGCCTTTGCATTGGGAGTTTATTAACTATGCAGGCATCCATTCTGTATTCCATCCCAGCATCAATTACAATCAAACATCTGTAAAATGGTGGATTCCGAATGCTGTTGAAGGAGAAAAATTCCTGGTGCTTTCCACCGGAGACATGGGCTCGGGCACAGATGGGAAAATTGCATTATCCCAGGCCCAACAGGAACTTTTCCTTCCGGCCGGTACTAATATTACCGGGTCTTTCTTTTTTGGAACGTGTGATTATCGGCCCTTCTCAGATAACGGAACCATAGAATTAGTTCCAATTATTGATCCAAACAATCCTCCCCCGAATATCCTTACTGAAATTTCTCTGGTTTCATGCTCTGTGAAGGATGTGGGGGATTATGGAAGCACTCAAACATGGAAGGACTTTTCTTATTCCATAACACCGGAGGAAGAAGGTCTGTATAACCTTGTTATGGCTGTTAGAGATGGGGGCGCCGATACAATCTACGAAAGCTATCTGGCCGTTGATAACCTGTTAATCTGCGGGCCTGGGGTTTTAGTTGGTGATCTCAATAAAGATTGCATGATAAATTTAGACGACTTATCTCTGTTTTCAAAAGAATGGCTCTGCATCTGTGACACGCATCCCTGGGACCCCAATGATCCGGTCGACCCCAATGATCCCAACACAATTATCCCGGACCCCAACTCATTCACTCTTTACTTTGATACTTCGTACGTGTCCAATTCAGCTGACTCCGACCCAAACTCTCCAGCAGACCCGAACCATCCGGCAGATCCCAACAGTTTGTGCATTTATGCCGACTTTAACAGGAATTACGTGGTTGAACCCAATGATTTGATCCCATTAACCGAAAACTGGTTGAAGACTGATTTTTAAGAAACTGTTTAGATTATTTATAGTCCGGACATCCTTCAGGTCTTTTTCCCGTCATTGCCAATTGCACTTGCAGCAGCCATGTCTATGAAAGGCAATAGTTTCCATGGTTTACATTAATACTACGATATCCCATAATCATTTTGACAAGCCCCCCCGCCAGGAGGTATAATTTATTCAAGAATGATGGCCTTGATTGTTCTGACTAAGGAGAGAAATATGAACTTCCTGAAGGCCCCTAAAGATTCACAATTATGGCGGTTAAAATGGCATCTGGTGTTTGCGGCAGCCCTGGCAGTCGCATTTGTCCTTTTCATCCTTAGCTCCATCTTCAATCACTTTGAACAGTCCCAGACGGCTCGTTTTTTCGGGTCATTGTGTTATGCAGCTATTGGACTGGCAGGTCTTGTCCTCTCTTTTGCGCTGCTGCTGCTGTTGTGGGAATGTGTGCAATTCAGCAGGGAAAATGGACTTAAACTGGACAATCTCACGGAAACAACCGTGCGAAATAACAACTTGCTGACCCAGCTCAACAAGGCATCGCATCTCAGCGATACCGCAAAAGAGATCGCATTTCAAGACATCGAACAGCTTGAATTGGGTGAAGCGGTTTTAACAAAACTCCATCAGCACGATTTTGATGCCACCCAGTCTATGATTCAAGCCATGGGACAATCCTCCCGCTATCAGCAACTGGGAATCAAGCTTCAAAGCATGGCCGAGAAATACCGCACGTCGACTGAAGAAGGACGCGTTCAGCAGATTATCTCACACATTGAAGAACTTATCGATCAGGCTCGCTGGGCACAGGCTTCCGCTCAAATTGAAACCCTGATAAAGGTTTTCCCGTATTCGGAAAAAGCCAAATCCATGCCCTCGCGTCTGCGTGAACGCAAAGATATGCGCAAGGGAGAACTGCTTTGCGAATGGGACAGAGCGGTGCAGGCCAAGGATACCGATGCAAGCCTGGCGATTCTCAAAGAATTGGATCAATACCTGACCCCGACCGAAGCACTGGCCTTGCAGGAATCGGCCAGCAGCGTCTTTAAAACCAAACTCCATAATCTCGGGGTTCAATTTACCATGGCGGTGACGGAACACAACTGGATCTCGGCACTGGAAACGGGCAAAGAAATTGTGCAGAACTTCCCCAACAGCCGAATGGCTGTCGAGATTCGATCCAAACTGGATATTCTCCAGGATCGTGCACGAAAAAGCCGGAAAGAAAGAAAAAAATAAAATTGCCAACGGCTTAATAGTCTTTCACGCCGCCGGATATCCCTGCACGGGAGCAGTTGTTTTTGTCTTCGATAAAGCAGGTTTTTTTTTAGTACCAGGAAAGGAATCGACATGACGCATAATATTACCCTGCGCAGCTTTTTGCTGGCGGTTGTGCTGACCGGTTCAGTCTATGCCGCTGAATCCACCACCTCAAAAAACAGTACGGCCATGGTAGATCGTTCTCATTTTCTGAATGAACCCGCCGAATACAGGGACATGCGAATGGCCTGGTGGCGGCAGGCACGCTTCGGGATGTTTATTCACTGGGGCCTCTATGCCGTCCCGGCCGGACAATGGAACGGCAAGACCCACTATGGAGAGTGGATTCAGAATGAAGCTCAAATTCCCCTGGACGAGTACACCAAGCTTACCGCACGGTTCAATCCCGCGAAATTTAATGCCGCAGACTGGGTCCGCATCGCACAATCCAGCGGGGTAAAGTATATCGTCATCACCAGCAAGCATCACGACGGATTCTGTCTGTTTGACAGTGCCCTGACCGACTACACCGTGACGCATACGCCTTTCAAGCGCGATATCCTCAAAGAATTATCCGAGGAATGCCGCAAACTGGGGCTGAAATTCTGCACTTATCATTCCATCATGGACTGGCACCATCCCGATTATCTGCCACGCCGCAACTGGGAAAAACGCCCTGCCGAGGGTGCGGACCTTGACCGCTATGTGCAGTACATGAAAGGCCAGCTCAAGGAAATTATTACCAATTATGAACCGGCGGTACTCTGGTTCGATGGGGAATGGGAAAAAACATGGACTGAAGAACGCGGACGTGATTTATATCACTACGTCCGCAGCCTCAAGCCGGATATCATTATCAACAATCGCGTCGGCAAAGGCCGCAAGGGCATGGCCGGGACGTACGATCCCAGCGAAGCGGTCGGCGATTTCGGCACCCCCGAACAGGAAATCCCCGCAACAGGACTCCTTTACGACTGGGAAACCTGCATGACCATGAACGACCACTGGGGATATAACAAAGCCGATAAAAATTATAAGAGCGGTCCTGATTTGATTCGCAAGCTCGTGGATATCGTATCCAAGGGCGGCAATTTTTTGTTGAACGTCGGCCCCACCGCAGAAGGCCTTTTGCCGCCGGAATCCATCCAGCGGCTGGAGCAAATCGGCCAATGGATGAACGTCAACGCCGACAGTATTTACGGCACGACGGCAAGCCGGTTCAAGGAACTGCCCTTCGGCCGCAGCACCACCAAAGGCAATCGCCTGTATTTCCACATCTTCGACTGGCCCGCCGACGGCAGGGTTATCCTGCCCGGCCTGGTCAGCAATCCCGTATCGGCGCAGTTTCTTCAAGACCCGAATTGCCCGATTGGGATTACCTGCGAACCGATCAATGTCGTACTGGCTGTCCCGGAAAAAGCCCTGGATCCCGTTGCAACGGTCATTGAATTGACATTTGAGAACGCTCCTGAGATTATTTACGGGCCGAAAATTTATCCGGAAGAAACCGAATTCACCTCACCGATTGACGTGTCCTTCAGTGAGTTCGTGGTCGATAGCCCCTACCGAATCCATTACACCCTGGACGGTTCCGACCCCAACAGCGCCAGCCTTTACTACGAAGAACCCTTCACCCTGCGCAACAGCGCCACCGTATCCTGTCTGAAAATCGCCCGAGACGGCCAGCCCGTCAGCCCCGTCAGCCGCAAACAGTACATCCGCAAGGAACCGCCGGCAAAACCCAAAAAGTAAATCCGCGAGATTATGTGCCCCTCTTGACTTTCCAGTTGTCCAGGATAACAGGAGGTAATAAGGACAGTTAACATTTATTGCGTTTTATACTCCTAATTGCTAACTGTTCCCGGTTTACCCATATAAACTCATATAGGACAATCTTTTTCGCTTATAAGACATGTTTGCGGGGCTTGAGTTTTTTCCTTCGAGGCTAAATAATCTAGATGGATACGGCAGTATATCTGGTGATTATAGATACTCAATAAACGGCGGCAATTGGGAAATTGACATCTCCGGCCTTCGGCGGATGTTTTGAGTAGTTTGGTCATGGGTATTCTTTCGCGGGGGTTTTCCCGCACCGGGGTCTGGTGGACGGGTAATTCCGAACTGTCAGGACCGGGGCTTTCTGCTGAATATTATATCACAATTTTCCCAAATCCTTCAATTATTTCGCCAATACAGTGGCAATCTATGCCTTTTTTCAAATATTTTTGAAGCCCGAAGGAAGAGGAAAAATCTGCCTTTTAACACGATAAAGGCATTTTAGGCCGTTATTCGAATCGATTTTCAACATCCCCAAAACTTTATTTTGTTTTTTTTCGTGCATTGGGCGCGTATATCGCCGATAATAGGCATAATTCAAGAAGTATATTTTTCATCTCTCAGAAATATCCTTCCAATCAACTTAAACCGAGAGATACAGTTAAACGACCTAAAACAGGTCCAAGGAGTAACAGTAGTGAGTACAGGTACAGTCAAATGGTTCAATGCAAGCAAGGGATTTGGGTTCATCACTCCGGATGGCGGCGGCAACGATTTGTTCGTCCATCATTCGGAAATCAAGACGGGAGGATATACAACTCTCGATGAAAACCAGAAAGTCACCTTTGAAGTCGGACAAGGCAAAAAAGGCCCGTGTGCAAACAACGTGGTTCCTGCCTAACCATACAACATGCTTAGAATCAAAAGGCTCTGCTTCGGCAGGGCCTTTTTTTATTATT
>JAFGQP010000028.1 GCA_016935635.1 Sedimentisphaerales bacterium | reverse complement strand
GCCAGCGGCAGCAGCAAAAACACGCCAAGAAACAGGATGGCAATGGTCGTCAGGATAAACGGCGTCCATCGTCCCCTGTATGCAGGATGCATCTGACGCAAATCAGATTGAGTGTGAGTTACTGACATTGCCTGCTCCTTTGCGCCCAGCGCTGCAAAAGATTAATCGTCAGCAGCAGAATAAACGACAGCACCAGCATCACCACGGCAATCGCCGTCGCCCCGGCATAATCGTATTGTTCCAGCTTGGTGATAATCAGCAGCGGCGTAATCTCCGTTTTCATTGGCATATTGCCTGCGATAAAAACGACCGAACCGTATTCGCCCAGCGCCCGGGCAAACGCCAGGGCAAATCCCGTCAGCAGGGACGGCAGCAATTCGGGAAAAAGTATCCGACGGAACGTCTGAAAAGGAGTCGCGCCCAGACTGGCCGCGGCCTCTTCGATTTCCGTACCGAGGTCTTCCAGCACCGGCTGCACCGTGCGTACGACAAACGGCAGCCCGATAAAGGTCAGGGCAATCATAATACCCAGCGGCGTAAATGCAACCTTGACTCCCAGCGGTGCCAGCAGACGCCCCATCCATCCATTCGGGGCATAAATGGTCGTCAGGGCAATGCCCGCCACCGCCGTCGGTAATGCAAACGGCAAATCCACCATCGCATCAATCAGTTTGCGCCCGACGAACCGGTACCGCACCAGGACCCACGCGACCAGCAGCCCAAAGACGGCATTGATGATTGCAGCCGCGAAGGATGCCCCGAAGGTCAGGCGATAGGACGCCAGCACACGCGGGGACGTAATAGTCTGCCAAAACTGACCGACATCCATGCGCAACGCAGACACAAACAGAGCCGACAGCGGTATCAGGACAATCAGGCACAGATAGAACGCCGAAAATCCGAGTGTCAGCCCAAAGCCGGGAAGCACATTGGTTGGTTTATTCCGTGTTTTCATCGTACAGGACGGCTGTTCCGCAGAACCGGCCGTCTTCTCCTTGACTGATTCGTTGATTATTTAATCCCATATATCTGGTCGAAGACTCCGCCGTCGTCAAAATGACGTTTCTGTGCCTTCTGCCAGCCGCCAAAAACCGCGTCAATCGTAATCATTTTTATTTTAGGGAACTGTTTGGCATATTTTTCAGCAAGCAATTCCAGCCGCGGACGATAAAAATTCCTGGCGGCAATCTCCTGTCCTTTTTCTGAATAAAGAAATTCCAGATACGCCTGCGCCACCTCGCGCGTCCCGCGGCGATCCACAACCTTATCCACCACGGCAACCGGCGGTTCGGCCAGAATGCTCAGCGATGGAATGACCATCTCAAATTTATCGGCACCAAATTCTTTGATGGCCAGGAACGCCTCGTTTTCCCAAGACAGGAAGACGTCGCCGATTTCCCGCTGCACAAAGGTGGTGGTGGAGCCGCGTGCACCAGAATCCAGTACCGGGACATTTTTGAAAATCTTGCCGACAAATTCCTGTGCATAGGAATCGGCTTCGCTGGATTTTTCCGCGTCTTTCTGGTCCGGATGCTGCGTCTTGTATTGCTCCAGTGCAAACGCCCAGGCCGCCAGATAATTCCAGCGGGCACCGCCGGAGGTCTTGGGATTGGGCGTAATGATCGACACCCCCGGCTTAGTCAGGTCATCCCAGTCCTTAATCTGTTTGGGATTGCCTTTTCGCACCAGAAACACAATGGTCGAGGTATAAGGGGAGCTGTTATTCGGCAGCCGGGATTGCCACGTTTTGGGAAACAGCTTGGCCTTTTCTGCGATAGCATCAATATCATACGCTAAAGCCAGCGTAACCACATCGGCTTCCAGGCCATCGATGACAGCACGGGCCTGCTTGCCGGCACCGCCATGCGACTGATGTATTACCACGGTATCGCCGGTTTTTTCCTTCCAATACGCGGCAAATGCCTTATTAAACTCCTGATACAATTCCCGCGTCGGATCGTAAGAGACATTCAGCAGCTTGATGTCTTTGGCATAGCCCGGAATGACTAACAACAATGCCCCCAGCACAACTCCTTTGATCCATGTTTTGATTGCCATAATCTTTTCCTGAGAATGTGGTCGTTTGAGTCTTTATTCGACCATTTTAGTCGTACTTAAATTACAAAAAAACTAAATGCCCGCACCGCCAATCAACTCCATATTAAAGACTTCATCCCGTCGAACCGGGTCGCCTCGATAAATGCTTTCCAGTGTCGCAGAATCCATTAACTGTGCGGCGTGATTTCGCACATCCAGAAACAGCCTGCGGAACCGGCAGACCGGCTCCTGAGAACAGGATTCATAATGATAAACCGAAACACAGCCGATAGGAGCCAGAACGCCGTCAAAATGCCGGATTACCTCGCCGGCGGTAATTTTATCAGGACTTTTAGCCAGGATGTAACCGCCCTGCTTGCCCATCGTACTCTGGACCCAGCCCCGCGATTTCATCTCGAGCATAATCTGCTCCAGAAACCGCTTGGGAACTTCGTTGCGGCGAGCCAGTTCACGAATCGGAATGGGGCCACGCTGATAATGTTCCACCAGCGTAAACAACACGCGCAACGCATAATCTGTTTTCATCGATATTTTCATGTGCTTCACCTTAGTACGACTTATTTGGTCGTATATTACCACAAAAACTGAATAGCTGTCAATGTAAAAAAATTAAATTCTTTGGAAACGGGTAGAATATATTAGGACAATGTATTTCCTTTATTAGAAGTATGGCGTCTAAAGCAGCTCTCGTTTTTTGAGTTTATACGCGATTAATTTTTCACGTTTTGCCCGGGCCGTTTCGAGAAGATCCTTTACTTTCGCTGCATCCTGTGCGGCAATCGCCTTTTTCATTCTGCCTAACTGCCTGACAAGCTGGTCGATGCCCAGGGTGATATTGTGGTGATTGGTCAGCACAATATCCATCCAGACATCGGCCGGGCCGGAGGCAATCCGTGAGGTATCGATAAAGCCCTTGCCGGCAAACTTCATGTCTTCAAAATCACTTCCATTAATCAAAGCTGCGGCCAGAACATGCGGCAGATGACTAATCAGGGCGAATATTTGATCATGTTTTTTAGGGGCCAGAGTAACCACATTGCAGCCCAATTCCGACCAAAAATGCCGCAATATTTTAAGCGCATGGGCATTGGTCCTTGCAGTATGGGTAAGAATGCAGCGGGCCGAAGTCAACAGGTCGTCCCGGGCATATTCCACCCCTCGTTTTTCCGAGCCGGCAATTGGGTGGGAACCGACATAAAACACAGTCCTGGGCAGGTTCTTATTAGCCCATTGATGCACCAAATGCTTGGTTGAGCCTACATCTGTAACAATCGCACCCGACTTTAAGAAGGGGGCAATGCTCTTAAAATATGTTTCAAAGGTCAAAATCGGTGTTGCCAGAATCACAATATCCGCGTTATGAACAGCTTCTTCCAGCGTCTGGGCAATCTGATGAGCCACATTCAACTGACGGGATTTTTTGCGTGTCGAGGCCCGATGACTGTATCCGACCGTAAAAACTTTGGGGAAAGCTCGACGGCAAGCCATGGTGACACTGGCCCCAAGAAGCCCCATGCCGATCACGCTGATTTTTTGTAAGTTGATGTTTTTCAACATTTTACATATTATCCTATACAATATGCCGCAAGTCCAGAAAGTAACGCCAATGGTCCGTCAAGTCAATTTTTTTCTTTCCATCCGGCATGAAAAATGCTATATTATCTTCATAATTATTGCAATTACAGAGATAAATACTCGCATTTTCCTCCTGTTTCATTCGAGAATGAACAGGAGTTTTTAACATCTTGCATGAACACGTGCAAGAGAGCAATTTTATGAGTATACCTTTTACGCAAGCCCCTTTGGGCAGCAAAACAAAATGCCCGTGGGGACATTTTTCTGAAGTTAAGCTAAAATTAGAATTCTAAAGGATTTAGAAGACATTATGTCTGCCGTAGAAATAAAACCGTCTGCACCCGTTTATTTGCCCTTTGAAGACCAGATTGCCAGGCTGGACCGGCAAATTGAGGAACTGCGCAAGCAGGATAACTCCCTGCAGGGGCCTAACGCCCACCAAATCCGCCAGATTCAAATCGAGCAAACCCAGCTGCTCAAAGAGATTTACGCCAATCTGTCTCCATGGCAGACGGTTCAAGTTTCCCGCCACCCCCAGCGTCCCCTGCTCAGTGATTATCTCAACCTGATGTTCAAGGATGTGCGGATTCTTCACGGTGATCGCTGTTTTGGCGATGACCGTGCGATTGTGACTGCCATGGGGCAAATCGGGCGCGAAAAGGTGATGATTATCGGTCAGAACAAGGGCAAGGATATCAAGGAAAAAATCGCGTGCAACTTCGGATGTGCCAATCCGGAGGGATATCGCAAGGCTTTACTGAAAATGAAAATGGCAGAAAAATTCGGTCTGCCGATTGTAACGTTAATTGATACCCCCGGTGCTTATCCGGGAATTGGCGCCGAGGAACGCGGACAGGCCCAGGCAATTGCGGTCAATCTGATGGAAATGTCGCGGCTGCGGGTACCGATTATCTGCGTTGTCATCGGCGAAGGCGGCTCCGGCGGCGCCCTTGGCATCGGGGTAGGCGATAAACTTGCGATGCTGCAATATTCGTACTATTCCGTAATTTCGCCGGAAGGCTGCGCGGCAATCCTCTGGCACGACGGCTCCCAGGCACCCAGGGCCGCCGAGGCCCTGAAACTGACAGGCAAAGACCTCATGAAACTCAATTTAATCGATGCAGTCATCCCCGAACCTCTGGGCGGAGCACATCGCAATATTCATGACACCGTCTACAGTGTAGAGCAGTTTTTATTAAAATCCCTGACGGAACTGAAGCGGCTCAAAATAGATACTCTTCTTGACAGACGCTATCGGAAAATTCGTTCCTTTGGTCAGAATTGCGTTGAATTGTCCGGACTGGCCGTTCAGGAAGCCCCGGCTATTCCCGACCGGCTTTCAGCCAAGGTTCAGATTACCGAAAGCACACAGACATCCCCTGTTCAGCAATAACCGTGGCTGACCCTGGCTGAGGATACATTGATTCGCAAGCGAATGCAGATAAGATTCATCATTTTCTCTCTTTTAAAAGCCCGCCAGAAAATATCTTGACAAAAACCGCACACGGGGGGTACCATACGGGCACCTAAAGGCTTTATTTATGGAGATTTCCGGTGAAACGTATGAAACAAACTAGAGTGATTTCGTACCTGATGGTCAGTATCATCATTGCGGGTCTGGCAAGCTGCAAAGACAATCCTGATGATGCCGCGGTCACAAAACTTCAGAAAAGCACTACAGCCGCCCTGGCTCAATACAGCAAAGATCGGGATGTAAAGGCCGCTCAGGAATCCCTCCAGACTGCCCTGTCCAGCACCCGGCCAACCGGCCTTACGGGAGGCTCATCCTTGTTCTGTTCCGCCGGTCTGATGATAACACAGGCCCAAATGGACCGCTCGGCTCTGCAGATTCAGACCCACACTCTGAGTCAGTCCATCGAAGCTTTTAATATCAAACTGGAACAACTGGCCGACTTGACCGCCCAATCCGAACGGGTACAGAAGCTTCTGACCTTGTCGGATGAAGAAATCGCCGACCTCCAGAAATGGATCGGTACTGAACAGGAAGCGACCAGTCTCAAAGGCAAGATCGTACTGGCCCAAGCAGAAGTAAATCAGCTCACCGAAAAGAAAGCTGCCCTCGAGAAGGAATTTATGGACAACCGCGACAAGATGCTGGCCCTCGAGTCGCAGGCCGACAACCTGCTTCGTCAGGCCAACACCGCCTCCGGCCAGCAGAAAGCCGACCTCGAAAAGTCCGCATTTGATATCAGAGACCAGAAAAAGCCTTTTACCATGAAGGCTCAGGATGCCGAAAATGCGCTCGGGCTGGTCCATTCACAATTGGCCATCATGCAGCCTCATCTTGAGCGGCTTTTAACCGACCTGCAAGCCGCGGAG
This sequence comes from Sedimentisphaerales bacterium, assembly GCA_016935635.1. Classification (GTDB taxonomy): domain Bacteria; phylum Planctomycetota; class Phycisphaerae; order Sedimentisphaerales; family Anaerohalosphaeraceae; genus Anaeroglomus. The sequence goes on along the minus strand of JAFGQP010000028.1, from coordinate 16,006 downwards.
GTCAAGCTGCGGGAATTGAAGGCCTCCCCGGCTCGTGAGAACCTGCGTGTTCAGCAGCAGGAACTGGCCCGGGAAGTCGAAGCCGGAAGTAAAGCCCTGGCAGATCAAAAGAATCTTCTGACAGGCCAGATTAATGAATTTCTGAAGAAAACAGATGCGGTCATTGCCGCAGTCGAACAGGCCATCGAACAGTTCAAGCAAATCAATGCCCGCCAACTGGAACCCAACCTGAGTATGTCTTTGGGCAATGCTTATGCCCTGCTGGGTTCTCTTTATGCCCAGAAAGTCAACTACACTTCGGACATGGGAACACGTCTGGAGAGCATATTGCAAACCTATCAGTCCATTGTCCCCGAGGGTATCACATCCCCCGTGGCCTCCGCGCCGGACACGGAACTGGCCAAAAAAGGATTAGAAGCGTATGACCTGGCCCGCAAGGCTTTTGATGATGCATTAGCCGCAAGCAGCCAGCTTCGGACCGGCTCCAAGGAAGCGGAACTGGCGGCCATCAAAGGACAAATGCTGACGCTCAAAAACAAAAGCAAGCTGGCGGATCGTCTTGGCGATTTTGACACTGCTGAAAAAGCCGACGCTGAACTGGAACAGCTCATGCAGAAAGCCAAAGAATACGGTATGATGTTCAATCAGTCCGCCACAGCGATGCTGCTGACCAAGGGGCTGGACTATATTCCAACACTGCCTGTGGATACCGCCATGATACTGGAAGGGATTAAAAAGGAATTTACCAACTGGCGAAGACTTCGCGGCCCGGCGCAGGAAGAAGAGGTCACAAAACTGCTTGCCCGGATCACTGATTTGAAATCAGAATATGCCGGTGACGACCAGATCATCCCGTACCTGGACCAGGAACAAAAAGACATGGAGGAACAGAAGGCCAAAGGCTTTACGGAAGAAGCCGCTGCCGCCGAACCCAACAGCCTTGACGCCGGCGCCCCTCCTATGAATCCGGTATTTTAAACAGGAACCCATGGAATGAAATTATCTGACGTAGTTCGCGTCGAATGTATTCGGGCACAGGCATCGATCGAAGACAAGGCGATGGTACTGTGCGACATCGCCGCCCTGGCCGGTAAAACCCCTTTGTGCCGCAATATTTCCGAGGAAACCATCCTGGAGGCCCTTCAGGATCGCGAGACGCTGGGTTCAACCGCATTCGGCAACGGCATCGCGATCCCCCACTGCCGCCTGAAAAATGTCCATGATTTCGTGGTGGGGCTGATTTCCATCCCCGAAGGTGTGGATTTTGACGCACCGGACCATAAAAAGGTGCATCTGATTATTTTTATCATCGCCCCGACCACTGACAGCACGACGCATATCCGTTTGCTTTCCTCCATTTCGCAGGCCCTTCAGGATGCTGCTTTGGTCCGGAAAATGATTGCCGCTAAATCCGCCAAGGCGCTCTATGAAAAGTTTCTGCAGGCCGCCGAAGGAGATATTCCAACCTATGAGCCGGGCAAGAAAAATCAGCTGCATATCTTCATCCAGGACCGTTTGACATTTGAAAAAATTCTCGGTTCCATCGCCGGCATCGAAGGCGCTTCTTTTTCCGTGGTGGATTCGCAGAATATTTATCAGTACCTCAAAGCTATCCCGCTTTTTTCCGCGGCGTCCAATCACGACCATCCCGAATTCTGTAAAATGATTATCGCGATTGTTGAGCGTAAACTCAGTAATGAAATTATTCGTCGGATTGAAACGATTACAGGCAGTCTGGCCAAATGCAGCGGAATTCTGGTCACTGTGCACGAGCTTGCCTTTTGTGCGGGGATGCTTGAAGCCTGATGAATCGCTTTCCGGCAAAGGAGCTTGCCTGACTATCCATGGCTGATTTCCGGATTAATTTGTATTATAACTTATCCACTCTTCTTTCCGCGGGACTGCCGATTCTCCGCGCTCTGCGCATGGTACAAAACAACGCATCCGGGCGATGGAAGAAGCACCTGTCTGAAATTGAACGGGAAGTCGGCGGCGGGTATGAATTATCCGAATCCATGTCCAGACGACGCCGTTACTTTGCGAATCTGGACATCAGCCTCACCAAAATCGGCGAACAAACCGGTCAGTTGGCCGAAGTATTAAACAGCCTGGGCGAATGGTATGAACTTCGCCGAAAAATCAAGAATCTCATCATCTCAGGCCTGACTTATCCTGTTTTTGTCATTCATGTTGCCGCATTTGTACTTCCTATCCCTCTGATCGCCCTGAGCGGAATGGACTGGAGCACCTATTTACCTCGCGTCCTGAATATCCTGTCATTCTTCTATGTGCCGGTCATTTTTTTCTATCTGATGTGCAGATTGTTTCCGCGACAAGGCTCAGTTCGCCGCATCTTCGATGAACTGTTTCTGAAAATCCCCCTGCTCGGTTCGGCATTGCGATGCCTGGCCATGGGGCGTTTCTGCTACACTTTTTCCATCATGTACAAAGCCGGTGTTCCAATCATCGAATGCGCACTCCTGTCGCATGAATCCTGCGGCAATGAAGCCATCAAACATCGACTCAAGGGGGGGTACGATGCCGCACGAAATGGAACACCGATGTCACAGGGCTTTGGCCGAAATCTCGATGCGGAATTTCTGGAACTGTGGAATATCGGAGAAGAATCCGGCAATCTGGATAAGGCATCCGAGAAACTGGGGCAGATTTATCTGGACAAGGCCCGGTTTCGGTTTGAACTCATCGCCAGCTGGGCCCCAAAACTCGTCTATTTCAGCATCATGGGCGTCATGGCCTATATGATTATCAAGCTGTTTTCCCAGATTTACGGCAGCCTCCCCACTGGATTTTAATCGCACATTTGCTGGTTTTGTTCTTCCGGTTTGCCGATATATCCAAAGGATATGATTATTCCGCGAGCAAAAGAGGCAAATGGTTGAAGCTGCTGTACTTAGCCGGGACGAACCGGGAAATTTTAAGCAGGATCAATATTGTTAAGAGTGATTCCCTGATTTTAGAGGTCATTTTTGAAACGATTGTTTTACAAAAAATCCCAGCGCATTTGCTCCAACGAAGACTTTAAGCAGGTTCTGGCGGCCAGAATCTCGGCCGGTCAGGGGCTGTTCCGTCTTTTTGCAAATACAAACTCGGCTGGAATTCCACGTTTCGGTGTATCGATCAGCAAGACAACAGGAAAACCCATTCTCCGAAATCGTCTTAAACGCCTTGCCCGGGAAGCATTCAGGTGTAATCAGCACAATCTCCATCCCTCGACGGATTATGTCTTAATTATTTCGCCCAAAATGTCGAAAAAAACGGAATCGGTTGTGATGGACACCATCCGTACAATGTCCTATAACCAGTATGAATCGCTTTTCATGGATCTTGTCGAACAAGTAACGCGACGACTTCAATCCATGAAAAAAAGACAGAATAATGCCAAGGAATCCGATTCGGATGCCTGATGCCAAAGACAACAAATTGTTCGCCATCGGCCCGGCCGCCAGCCAGGCCGGTGTGTCCAGACAAACGGTGCAGTATTATCTGATGATCGGCCTGATAAAGCCGACACAGACTACCTCCACCGGCAGACGGCTGTTCGACGATGATGCGGTAAAAAAAATCAGGATGATTAAAAAACTCAATCAGAGCGGCTACCCGCTTCGAGCCATACGGGATTTGTTTTTTCAACAGTTAAAAACAGAAAAGACACTGAACCATGACTGACTATAATTCCACTCAAAAGAGACGCAATTTTATCGTCGGCCTGTTTGTGCTGGTGGCATTTATTCTTTTTATCTTTTTGCTGAATCTGTTTCGCGATCTGCCTTTATTTGTCAGCCAGGCCAAATCGTTCTACGTGCATGTCAAATTTCGCGAAGCCCCTGGCGTTCAGAAAGAAACACCCGTCCAATTTTGCGGTTATCAAATCGGGCGAGTTGTTGTCGTCAGCCCTCCCACGTATGTTGAAGACCCGGATACCGGCAAAGCCTGGCACGAAGTGCACGTCACGCTGGCCATCAACAAACAATATCAGAATATCCCATCCAATGTAAACGTCAAACTCATGAAGCGGGGACTGGGCAGCAGTTATATCGAATTGCAAGCGCAATCGGATGTGCCGCCGGAACCCTTGATTGCAGGTCAGCCCAGAACAAAATTTTTATGCAATGAACTTACACTGAATGGTTCGATAGGCCTGGGCAGCGACTTTTTCCCGCCAGAAATACAGATAAAACTGGAACATCTGCTGGCGTCCATCACCACCCTGGCGGATAATACCAATTTGATTATCGGAGACTCGGAAAATATAACCAACGTCAAAAAGACGCTGGCCCATGTCAGTGTTGTGTCTGAACAGGCCGGCGAAACACTCAAGTCCATCCAGCAGTTTTCCAACACCGGAAACCAGCAGATTGCTCGCCTTGCCGATAATCTGAATACGGCAATCACAAATTTTCAGCAGGCCCTGACAAACATCAATGACGGCAAGGGGTCTGTGGGCAAGCTGCTCAATGACGACAGGCTGTACGAAAACCTGATTAACACCACCCAGGAACTGGAAACAGGCATCCGGGATTTCAGACAGATTCTGGCCAAGGTCAACGAAGGCCAGGGCTCCATGGGCAAGATGCTCAATGACGGACGGCTGTATGAAAATCTGCTGGACAGCTCACAGGAACTGGAAATGGCACTGGAGCAAATCAAAAAATGGGCGGCCGATGCACGTGAAAAAGGCATTCGCATCAAATGGTAGCCTGATAACAAATCGATTGGATACATGCAATGGCCCTGGAAATCGAAGCCAAAATCCCGGTTGCTGACCTGAAGCCCGTCGTCGACAGGCTAAAAAGCCTGAAGGCTGTTTTGAAAGACACCGTGCGGGAAGAAGATATCTATTTTGATAATGGTGCCGTGGAATTGATTAAAAAAGACTGCGGTCTTCGGCTTCGCAGACGCCTTTCGGATGTTCACCCCCTGCAGATCATTTTGACCTACAAAGGCCCCCGCCAGGAATCCGCTTTCAAATCCCGCCCGGAATATCAGATTCGACTCGATAATGCAGAGGCAATGGTGACGATTTTTCAAAGTCTTGGTTTTCGGGAAAGCCTCAAAATTCATAAAAACCGCCAGATCTGGGGTCTGGATGACTGTGAAATCTGCCTGGACGAGGTGGCTCTGTTGGGACTATTTGTCGAGGTCGAGGGAGTTTCTGACAGCGTTGTTCATGCGGTGCTGGCAAAACTGGGGCTCAATCCCGCCGACCATATCTCCGAGGGGTATGCCCGGATGATGGCTGCCCGGCTGAATCTTGGGAAATGAGGGTTGATTATTTTCCAATTCCTGGGTATTGTTCTCTTTAATAAACCGAAACTATAACACGGCTTTTATTGCAGAAATGATACCGAAAGACGGCATAATTACCCTGATTGTCAATCCGAAATCCGGAGCCAGCAGCAACAAGCGGCTGGTCAGCGGATTCCGTGCCTACCTGGACCAGAAGGGGTATTCGGTGAAAGTGGAGTTCACGCAGTCCCTTGAACATGGCCGGCAACTGGCCCAGCAGGCTTCTGCCAATCCGGATTGCTCGCTGGTCGTCGGTGCCGGTGGAGATGGCACCATCCGAGAAATGGTATGCGGCCTGAGCGGCTCAACGAAACCGCTTTTGGTTCTGCCCTGCGGGACGGAAAATCTGCTGGCCAATGAACTGGGATATGATGTTCGTCTGGAAACGGTCATTAACGCGTTTGAAAACGGCCAGATGCGGCCTCTGGATCTGGGCAAGGCCAACGATATTCACTTCACGTCAATCGCCGGGTTTGGGTTTGATGGAAAGGTCGTGCAGAGAGTCCAGGCGGTCCGCAAGGGACATATCAGTCATCTGACCTATTTCTGGCCGATATGGAGAACATTCTGGGATTACACGTTTCCGGCAATGAAAGTGTTTATTGAGGGAAAAGAATTTTTCGAAGGCCCGGGGCTGGTTTTTGTCGGCAATATTTCCCGATATGCGATCGGTCTTGAAATTCTCAAAAAAGCCGATTACAGCGACGGCCTTCTGGATGTGTGTATCTTTCGGTGCGGGAGCTGCTGGAAATTACTCAAACATGCAGCCTGTACGGTACTGAAAACACACTTGAAATCCAGGAATACTCTCTATACACAGGCTAAAACGGTTCGCATTGAATCGGCCGTGAATCATATCCCGACTGAGCTGGATGGCGATCCCGGCCCGGCGCTGCCATTAGACATCAGTATCATCCCCGCTGCAATTCAGGTCGTTGTTCCGCCTGGCGCAAAACCGGCGGGAATTCGCACACGCATACGAAGAATGATTGGGTAATTCAGTCATCACATAGAAACAAAGCAGGAAATCAATTATGGCAAATCAGTTTCAAATCGGAAACATTCAGGCTGGATTGGATGGCGAATTTTTCGTATTGGCAGGCCCCTGCGTTATCGAAGACGAAGGTCTTTGCCTTGAGATTGCGGAAGAATTAGTCCGCATCAGCCGCAATACCGGCGTAAAGATAGTCTTTAAAGCCAGTTTCGACAAGGCCAATCGAACCAGCATCAACAGCTTTCGCGGCCCGGGTCTGGAACAAGGCTTAAAAACACTGGCTCACATCAAAGCCAAAACCGGCCTGCCGCTGGTTACCGATATTCATGAACAGAACCAGGCCCAACCTGCCTCCAAGGTGGTGGACATTCTGCAGATTCCCGCTTTTTTATGTCGGCAGACCGATTTGCTTGCGGCATGTGCAAAAACCGGCAAGGTCATCAATGTCAAAAAGGGACAGTTTGTATCTCCTTCTGAGATGAAGAATGCCGTCAACAAAGTCCGCGAGTGCGGAAATACACAGATTATGCTGACCGAACGCGGGACATTCTTTGGATACAATCGACTGGTCAATGACATGACCGCCATCCCGGAGATGCAATCGCTGGATTGTCCGGTTGTCTTTGACTGCACTCACAGTACGCAGCGTCCGGGTGGTCTCGGCCAGGCCAGCGGCGGCAGCCGGGAACTGGCCCCGGTCCTTGCACGAGCCGCTGTTGCCGCAGGCGCCAATGCCTTGTTTATGGAAGTTCATCCGCAACCGGAAAAGGCCCTCTGTGATGCCGCCTGTATGCTGGAACTGCACAAAGTCGAATCGCTGATAAAGACCTGTAAAACCATTTTTGACCTGGTTCGCAAATGAGTCAAAAAGAAAAATACCTGTTTGGCCCCGTCCCTTCCCGCCGGCTGGGACTGAGTCTGGGTGTGGATATTGTACCGCTGAAAACCTGCACACAAAATTGCCTCTATTGCCAGCTTGGCATGGATGCGACGCAAGCCATCGAACGTAAAGACTATGTCCCGATGCAGGATGTTCTGGCCGAGATTCAGCATCGCCTCCAGGCCGGCTTGAAAGCGGATTACATCACAATCAGCGGCTCAGGGGAGCCAACCCTGAATTCCGGCCTGGGCTGGCTGATTGACCGCATCCATGAAAATACGACAATACCGGTTGCAGTTATAACCAACGGTAGCTTGCTGTGGCGGCCTGATGTGAGAAACGACTGTGCCAAAGCGGATGTCGTGTTGCCTTCTCTGGACGCAGGCGATCCTGAGACATTTGAGCAGCTTAATCATCCCCATCATAGCATTAACTACGCACAATTTGTTGAGGGCCTGGTTGCTTTTCGCCAGTGCTACACCGGCCCTATCTGGCTGGAGGTTTTCATCTGTGACGGCATTAATACCTCGGATATATCGCTCCAGAATATCGGAAATAAAATCGATCAAATAAAACCAGACAAAATCCACTTGAATACAGCCGTCCGGCCGACGGCACATCCTTCGATTCGCGCCCTGTCACCATCAAGGATGGCCGAGATTGGCCAAAAACTTGGTCGAAACGCAGAAGTCATTGCCGATTTCCCAAAAGACAAGGCGGGGTCTGCTGAATGCACACCCGAGTCCGTGATGGAAACCCTTTTTCGGCGTCCCTGTACGATTGATGGCCTGGCTTCCAGCCTGGGAGCAGAGAAAAAGGCCGTTCTTTATGCTATTAAACGGCTCCTCGATAATGGATCTGTCATATCCGATGAAAGAGACGGGCTTATTTATTATAAACCTTTTCCTAAATAATCCATACTAAACCCGCCTTTACTACCCCTTCCCTAAATTCCTCTCTATAAATCAATATTTTTACTTTAAGACCCGCAAGTTATCGGTCGATAAATCCTGTATGGAGTCATGGAGCTGAATAAGTGCCATAATTCTTCATTTTTTTCAAAATAGGACTTAAGAGATTGTCATTCAGCCCGATAAAAAAGGAATAGGAGAGTTGTTTTGATAATCTGGAGAAGCCGTTATGGAAGCAACGAAAAAGCAGCTGGTTTTGAATAAAGGCGGTCAGCAATACATCTACCGGTATGAAAGTGGATGTGAGGGTCAGCTTCTGGACGCGCTGGTTGCCGTTGCTTCGGATGAAAAATCCGGGTTCGACTGGTTTGACGCCGCAGTTCTGAGCTTCAAACTGAGCCAGACCCTGATGGGTCAGGCCGATGAGCTTCTATATCGTGACCTGCCGGACCCGATGCAGTCTCTCCAATAATACCAAACGGATTTGGTCTGGGGACTCCCCCGTAAACGGATAAAACTAAGGAAAAGACTATGAAAGACGCCGCAACCATTCAGGAATTTATCAGTTACCTAAAGTTTGAGAAGCATTTTTCTGACTATACTTCTCGCTGTTACGGTACCGATTTGGAGCAATATGTTGCTCATCTGCAGAACCATGCACAATCGGCCGAGAACGCTTCTCAGACTGAATCCGGAGACCATGGCGGCACAGCCACAGCCGTTCAGACCGAACAGAAAGTGGACCAGATGCTGCTGGCGGCGGATGTCAACTCCATCCGGGGCTATATGGTATCCCTGAATGAACATCAGTATTCTAAATCGACTCTGGCACGCAAGCTGGCGACGCTTCGCAGTTTCTACAAATTCCTGGTCAAACGGCACTATCTGGCGAATAATCCTGTGAGTACCATCAAGACCCCCAAGCAGGAAAAGAAACTGCCCAAGTTCCTCGAATACGAACAGATTCAGAAACTGCTGGACACCCCCCCCGCCGACTCATGGCTGGGTGCCCGCGACCGCGCCATGCTGGAAACCATGTATAGCACCGGCATGCGTGTCAGCGAACTGGTGGCACTGAATCTGGACGATGTGGACTTTCTCAGTGAAGTCCTCCACATCCGCGGCAAAGGCAAAAAAGAACGCATTTGCCCCATCGGCTCCCGCGCCCTGCAGGCCATCCAGCACTATCTGGAATATCGCAATCGCCGGATGGAGTGCGACCCGTCTTTCGACAGCAAAGTCCTTTTTGCCAACAAGCACGGCAAACGGCTCAGCACCCGCAGTGTCCGTCGTAAAATGGATAAGTATCTGATTGAAGCAGGACTGGATCCGGCAATCAGCCCGCATACGCTGCGGCACAGCTTTGCGACACACATGCTGAACAACGGCGCCGATCTGCGAAGCGTTCAGGAACTGCTGGGCCATCAATCCCTGTCAACCACCCAGATTTACACCCATGTGACAACCAGCCGAATGAAAGAGCAGTATCATAATGCTCATCCAAGAGAAACGATAACGGGGTAAGAAGTCTCATACTGGTAAGAAGTCACTACCCCTACCTCGAAAGCCCGTCCAACAGGATGGGCTTTTTTTATTTGCCATTGAAGGTGGACAATCGCCTGATATTTTGTATAATCGATGTATCGATTGGTCCTGATACGCAGAAGATAAAAATTCACAACTTGAGTTTACGGAACAGATAAATATGCTGAAAGAAAGCCAGAACCCTCCGATTGTTTACCCGGAGGATAAATCCATCGCTGATTTTCAAGGCACCTGGTGGGTCGCTCATACCCGCAGCCGAAACGAAAAGGCCGTGGCATGGGCCCTGGCCGGCAAGTCCATCCAGTATTTCCTGCCGATGTCCTGGAAGGTCAGCCGGAAAACCAGCCGGACAGTCCGCTCGTTGCTGCCTGTTTTTACCAGCTACATATTTTTCTGCGGCAATGAAAATGATCGTCTGGAAGTGCTTAAAACAAACCGTATCGCAACGGTTATACCCGTATTTGATCAGGCCCGCCTGGTCGCCCAACTCCAGCCTATCGAAAAAGCCCTGTTATCCGGCAAAACCCTTCAGCCTCATGAATACATCAAAGTCGGGCAAAAATGCAAAGTCATAGCCGGCCCGCTGATGGGCACCGAAGGCCTTATTGTCCGACAGGGTGACAAAAATCTCAGGCTGGTACTGGCTGTCGAAATGCTCGGACAGGCTACCAGCGTAGAAATCAGTTCTGATATGATTGAACCCATAGAATAATATCCCAGCGGAGGTTTCCGTTTACAGCGGAAAATAAACCATGGCATATCTTATCTGTTTTATCGGGCTGTTTACCGCGGTGATGGGCTGCAGCGTCGTAATGCAGCCGGCGGTACTGAGCAAGACCCTGCAATTCTGTAAAAAACCGCCGTTTTTATATCTTTCCAGCGGAATCAAGGCGGCTATCGGCATCCTGTTTCTGATATGGGCCACATCCTGCAACCGACCGTGGATTATTATCCTGGTCGGGATACTGGCCACCCTTGGCAGCCTTTCGATGTTCTTTATTCCCAAAACGCGGAGTCAAAAACTCTTCGATTATATCCTGCGGCAGCCGCAATGGATCTTTCGTGTTTGGGGGCTTACCGCCCTGGCTTTTGGTGTGCTGATTATCTGGGCAGGCTGGCCAAAATAATAGAGGACACTTTGCGTCCAGCTATTCTGACTCGGATTTGGCTTTTTTTTCAGGATTCTGGCAATCTGAATGGTCTTTGGCATGACACATACAGCCCGGCCCGCAGCCGCTGCCAGGATGCTTTTTCTTTCTGGGCCAGACCAGCAGTGCCGCCAGCAGGCTGACCACCAGAATGACTACAATTTGCCCTATCGTTTTCACTGTCTCAATCTGCCTTCTGATAGTACGCAATCATTATGGATTCTGTTTTTCCAGGGAAACGAAGGCGATCTTTCTGGCTCCCGAGCGATACAGCACATCATACACCTTGACTACATAATCCCACTCGACAGCATCCTCGCAATGCAATTCAAGCCCATTTTCAGTTATATTAAACGACTTGGCCGCATCCAGAAAATCATTTGTGACCTCAACCAATCCAGTCACGAGGTCATCCTGTAACAATTCAATTGGCTTCGTTTCGCCAAACGCCACCTGACAGCCGGTTGGGATTGCTTTAAGATATATTTTCATGGGGCCATTGTCGGAAACAGCCGCCGTTTCCGTAGAAGGCTTAGGCATCACCACAGGCAAATTGGCTTCGGGTTTGGGAAATCGAGCCGTGAGCACAAAAAAAGTCAGCAGCAGGAAGATGACATCAATCATTGCCGTCATGCGCAGCCCCATGCCCCCGCCGCCGCGTCGCATCAGGCCGCTCATGACCTGTCCGGCCAATCCTTTTCGTGATGTCTCATTCGCCATAAACTTCTACATTTGATGCTATTTTATCCATTCAGGACTGGCATTCTCATGAATTCCGGCTTTTCTGTCAAGTTTATTTATCAGGCAGCATGGACTCCGGTATGGTCTGGCCGGCCAGCAGATACCACAAGGCCGGTCCTTCGGTCGTAGTCTGATGCTGAATCAGACCCGATGGATCGATTACAAAGGCCTCTGGAATCATCGTGATGCCATAAATACGGCCTATAAACTGGTCGCTGTCAACCAGGACGGTAAAAGCAATCTTATTCTCGCTGACAAATTGTTCCGCTGCTTGAGGCGTAGCTCCCAAAACGACATAAACCACCTCGAAATCACCTTTTTTGTGCAATTCATTCAGCAACGGAAGCTTCCCGCGGCAATTCGGACATTGTGTATTGCCAAAGACCAGCAATACATCTTTACCCCTGAAATCTGCAAGAGACACTTTTTTTCCAAGCGTATCGGACAGGACGAAATCCGGGGCCGGCAAACCCGGTTGTGTACCCACTTTGACCAGTTCCACTTCGGGCTCTGAGGCGGCGAATTGGGCCTCGACAGATTCTGCCGTCGGCTGCGGCTGCGAGAGTAAATACAGCCGCAGGCCCTGCTGATTGCACCAGAGCCAGTATCCCTGCCAGGCATGAATCGAATTAGCATCCTGCGGGACTTTTTTATATCCCTGGGCATCCACGAAGGAAATCGACTCATCCATCCATCCGGCCTGAGCGGCCTGGGTGGTCGTAATTGTCTCGATGCCATTGCTGACCAGCATATCCGCCCACAGTAAAGTGGCATCATCAGGCGAGCCGCCCACTGCCGGCAGTTTTAAAGCCAGGCTGTCCACTTTGGCATATAACCAATAGGCCCGCTTATTTCGCAGAAAATCATCCTGGCCGGGGATAAACTGATAAGTCAGCGTACTGTTATCGAGCGTGTAAACGACCCCCTGAATCCAGCCGGCCTCGTCCGCATCGGAAATCACCTTCTCCTGGGTCTCATGAATTATCACTGCATTGGACCATAACAGTGGTGTCATGCTCGAATACCCAAAGAAATTCCATCCCTGATGCAATTGAATAAGACGATCGCCGGTCGTCGATAGCGGTGCCAGCAGCGGTGCGAACTGATTCCAGCCTTTCTGCAGCAGGATGCCGCTTTCCAGCCCCCCGCCGTCAGGAGTAATCAGCAGCATATCATCCTGCTGATTGGACACATCATTTCCGGATGAACAGAACGACACTCCAAACGGCAGCGGATTGCCTTGCATATCAGTTGGCGGACCGGCAATCTCGAATCGCAGCGGAAGTCCTCCGCCGGGGCCTGAACCCGGAAGACCCGGGCCATTGCCGCCATAACAGCATCCATTCTCGCCTCCCGGCCCGCCTCCAAATGGATTAAACGGCAGGTGGAATGGTGTTCTATCGCCAGGGGTATAACAGACCTGATAAGGCACTTTGATCATGTCTGCTTTGGTCTGGCAGCGGGTGACTTTGCGCGCACCTCCCCTGACTTTAAATTCGTAGGCATGATATAAAGGCGAATCGAAACGCGGCTGGAAATGCACCCCTTCGCCGCAATCCCAGGCACTGACAGGACACAACCCGCCGCAACCCGGCTCCATCACGCCGGGGGCATACAAAATCGTCGGGAACAGGGTTGGCTCCGGATGGCATGGCAGCCAGCCATCACTCCAGCCTTCGGGTTTTTCAAAATATCCCGGAATGTCTGTCCACGAGGGCGGGTCTCCCAAAGCTCCTTTGGAGCCCAGTGAATAAATCTTTTCATACGTTCGAATCAGGTCGGTGATTGCCTCCTGGGGCACACCGAATTCCTGACAATAGCCGCTCCATGACGGCCAGTACAGGGTACTCCAATAGCCAAGTTCTATACCGGTCACCGGGCCGCAGAGGGTCTCATTTTCGCAGACCTGCACATAAATCGGAATCAGCATATAGAGCGTCTGACAGGATGGAGCCTGGTTGAACAGCTCCATCGAAGAACTCATGGCCATCAGGGGCGAAGGAACATCCGTCGGGCAGTCTCCCATAATGGACGGGTCAGGCTCATCCATGAAAGGATCATTGACATAGAAATCTGCCGTCGCATAATTGTTGCTGAGCATATTCTCTTCCATCTCCAGCGGATAGTCGCCGCTGACTTTCACCCAGATACGGTGCAAGCCGCGCAAATCAGCGGGTACTGTCCAATTGATACAGGCCTGATGCGACCGGAACGGCAAATCCATATAGGTCGTCGGGATCACATTGACGGAGTTGGAATCGATGGGGACACTGTTGACGTCATCCAGATAAAATTCCGTTGTTACATCAAAGACATTGGTTGTGCCGGTATTGAACACGTCCGCACAGATGGTAACGGTTTGCCCGGCGCTGGGGAAAGAGCTGCTGAGCGTAATATTTTTATTGAAGATGCTTAAATCCACACCCTGGGCAGTCAATCGATAAGAACTGCGTATATCATACGCCTGGCATTGGTAGTCCATACATGCCGTCGGCCTGCCGTTGGGGTCGCTGCAATCATAGGAACTGGTGCAGTTGGCGGCATAGAGTGTAAATGGATCCGAAGCCACCGTGACCGCCGGATTAATCTTACTGATCGCGGTAATCACGACATCGCGTGCGGTATCATCGGTTGTCTGCGGCGAAAAGACAGCAATATTGCCGGTAATCTGAATTTTCGGATCTGACGACAGATACTCCACCTGATTATAGTCCTGCTCCACGAAAAAGTAGTCATGCAGATTTTTCTGCCAGGTTTCACCCAGCTTGATCGGTTCAGTGACCAGCCCTCCCAGATAGCGAGGCTCACCGGTAAACAACAGATTGATGCTTTCCGTACATCGGCATTCGTTGTCGAAAAAGCCGTATTTGGCCATGCACAGCATCGTCATGTAGTCGATGCCGGCCTCGGTCAGCTGCTGGCTGTAGGTATAGCGTCCCGAAGCAACCGACATCGTCCCGTTTAATGTCTCATCCCGCGATGCTATCATCTTGGGATAAATCGCTCCATCGCCCGGATTCAGCGAAAGGAACAGCGGGAATCGTCCCAGCGTACCGAATAAGGAGCCTGTGTTGAACTCGTACTGCTTGGTGTAATTCTGAGGAAAGCTCGCCATCGAGACCGTTTGATTTTTGATGGTGATGGCATCGGCCCAGCCTGTATTGCAGAAGTACTTGATAGACTCCACTGCATAAACCACCGCCGAACCGCTCATGGGATTGGGAATCAGAAAATCAAGCCACACAAGACGATCGGAAGATGCAAAGTTCTGAACCACATCGACGTCCCACGAATAGATGCCGCTGTTATTCGTCAGTGTTGAAGTCAGATAGCCGTCGGTATTTTGAGAACCCGGGACAATTTGAATCGCAGCAGGCAGGGGCGATTTCCCGTCCGAGCCGTACAGGGACAGTTTCACCTGCGTGCCTGAATAAATATCCGACCAACTGCCGGTCGTATCAAAATACATCAGTAATCGCAGAACACTGAGACCCTCGGGAGTTGTCCGTACATGCTGGCTGACAATGGATAATTTGCCGTTGTTGGAATCAGTTATCGCCTCTTTGAAGGTTAGATCGCTTTTCGGATTGCCATAGCCATCTTCGACAGTGGCGCTTAATTTTCGCGTCTCGTTTAATGTGTAGCCGCGTTTGTCGAGGGCATAGTCCTTAATCAGTCTCTCCCGCGGCGAAGTATCAAACGCCAGATTGACTACGGGGGACACTGCGTGGCTGGAATACGTCCAGCCGTCGGCATAACAAAAGACATTGGCGGTCGTCACCAGATAATCATTCCAGCGAAACAGGTTATGATACAGATTCCCACTGGATGACAGAGTTCCGTAGTTAATATTATTTTCCGTAATATCCGGGCTGCTGAAGTGATAAAAAACAAAGCCATTGGGATTTGGATTCAAGGTCAGCTTAATCGGTAACTGGCCCAGGCCCGGGAAGCTGCTGCTTTCGGTAAATTCAATTTGTCCCAGCATATTAATCGGGAAACTGGACTCCGTTGCCCTTGCGGTGGTGATATAAATCTCATCGCCCCAGCCGGAGTTTCGGAAATACAGGATGCGTTCCACCGAAAATACGATATCCGAAACGGAATGTGTGGCCGGAATTGCAAATTCCAGATAGGCAATCTTATCATTCCCTGTAAAATTACTGTCAACCTGAACGGTCCATAGATTATCTGTCAATTGAGAGGACAATTTGGCATCCTCGTTATTCAAAAATCCCTCCGTTACCGTCACGGCCTCATCCAGCGATGTCACGCCGTCCTTATCATAAAGACGAATCTCGACGGTCGTTCCGGCATAAATGTCCGACCAGCCGCCTGTGGTGTCAAAGTAACATAAAAGCCGGGCAACCGATGAACCCTCCGGCTGGGCATCCCGGAACTGACGGAGAATATACAGCGCCCCGCCGGTCTTTTCGGGAATCGGATCCTCGAATAGGCCGGTAAATCCGCTGACCGGCTG
>JAFGQP010000231.1 GCA_016935635.1 Sedimentisphaerales bacterium | reverse complement strand
GAAATCCTTGAACGTTTGTGATACTTGTTAATCATTATGGGATCATAACTTAACGTCATTCTTAGTCAAGTTAAGTTCCCTTGAACCATAAAAAAAGTGTTGGCATGGCCAAACATAGTATTTCATCTCTCATTTACTATTTATCAAAGGTAACATTCTACACAAGTCCATGACGATCCAAGACTTTCGATCAGATAAATTTATTATAGCTCTTGAGGACAATTAACGATTCAGTTTTGGTAATACCGTCAATTGAGGCAAGGTCTTTTGTAAGGAATTCTACCAATCCCCTATTGGATCCTACCAAAATTTCCACCAGCAAATCATATTGGCCGGAGATAATTGACACTGCCAATACATTCTCCAGGTGGGCGATTTCCTGGGCTTTACAGTCCAGCAAACGTGCTTCGCTAACACCGATCATTACAAATGCAAGCTGCTGGTTATCCAGAACATTAGGATTGCGAAGGGCCCTGACTCGAAGAGCATCGCTTTCTGTCAGTTTTTTTATCCGCTGACGAACTGCCCCTTCTGATAGCTTTAACTGCCTTGCAATATCGCTGTTTGTCTTGTGTTGCTCAGTGAGAATTCTGATTATCTGCCAGTCAGTTTGATCTAGCTGCATCGGATAGTCCTTTCAAATAGTGTCTATCAATCGACAAAACTTTACCCGATTCAGCTGGGATTAACAAGAGTTGAGATGATTACCATTGTACGCAGACTGTCAGCCACATCTTAGAAACTGAGGAAGTCCGAGACGATATAGCAAAAAAACACCATTTATTCTTGTATTGTCTTGTTCAGAAGGAAAAAACATTGTGTAAAAATACGAAAATCGTACAAAATAGCTTGCATAAACATAGATTTCGTAGTAATCTTGTAAATATTGCAGTAGCTAACAAATACAAAGGTTTTGAATCTGGAGAGAAAAATGCGTTTTAGAGGACTGAAAATTGGTATTCCGAGAGAGATTATGGAAGGCGAACTACGTGTCGCATCCACACCGGAAATGGTGGCCAAGATGATATGTGAAGGAGCTGAGGTCTTGGTAGAGCGAGACGCCGGTAAAGGCAGTTTATTTTCGGACCAGGACTATCTGGAAGCAGGTGCAACCATTCAGGATAAAGCGTCGGTTCTGTTTGAACAGTCGGATGTTATCCTGAAAGTTAAGGAGCCGTTGTTTGTCGCTGCCGCCGGC
Organism: Sedimentisphaerales bacterium; assembly: GCA_016935635.1. Classification (GTDB taxonomy): domain Bacteria; phylum Planctomycetota; class Phycisphaerae; order Sedimentisphaerales; family Anaerohalosphaeraceae; genus Anaeroglomus. The sequence continues at coordinate 5,602 of JAFGQP010000231.1, read as the reverse complement.
ATACACGAAGTCGAAATGTTGAAGCCGGGACAACACCTGATTACTTTTATTCATCCGGCCTCACCCTCCAATCATGCAATGGTAAAAAAACTGGCTGACCGCGGTGTAATCTCCTTAAGTCTGGACTCGATCCCCCGAATTACCCGCGCCCAAGCGATGGATGCACTGACATCCATGAGCACTGTTGCTGGCTATAAGGCGGTTTTGATGGCAGCCGATATGCTGCCGAAATTTATGCCTATGATGGGGACGGCAGTTGGAATGATTGCCCCCGCAAAGGTGTTGGTTGTTGGTGTCGGCGTTGCGGGGTTGCAGGCGCTGGCTACAGCCAAACGGCTGGGAGCCGAAGTGCAGGCTGCGGATATCCGTCCTGACGCCTGTGAACAGGCCCACAGTCTGGGCGCCAAAGCAGTTGAACTTGGTGTTCCTGCTGATGTTGCCGTGGGGGAAGGCGGATATGCTCGGAGTTTGCCCGCCTCGTGGTTGTCTCATGAGCGAGACCGGCTGCGGGAAGCGGTGGCTCACACTGATATTTTAATCCTCAGCGCATTAATACCCGGAAAAATAGCTCCGGTTCTGATTGACCGTCAAATGGTTCGCGTGATGAAGCCCGGCGCCATTATTGTGGATATCGCAATTGATCAGGGGGGCAATTGTGAATTGACTGAAGGCGGTAAAACGATTGACATCGAGGACATACATATCATCGGCACTAAAAATATTCCTGGAATGGTCCCGATCAGTTCAACATGGATGTTTGCCAGAAACATTTACAATTTTCTTTCGCACATTGTCAAAGATGGGCATCTTACGCTGGATAGTGCCGACGAGATTATCGCATCCGCTCTGGTTACACGCGACGGAAAAGTTGTCCACAAGGGTGCCCTCGAAGCGATGAACGAATCTGAGAAAGGGAAATAAATGATACCGATATGGATTCTTCTAGTTGTGTTCGCGGCGGCAACAGCGGTGGGGTATAAGATCATTGGCGATGTGCCGAGTCTGTTGCATACGCCGCTTATGTCGGGGCTGAATGCGTTATCGGGAGTAACGATTTCGGGGGCGCTGGTATCTACAGCTTTGGCGGTTCATACTGGCAATCGAATACTGGGAATAGTTGCTATTGTGCTGGCGATGATAAATGTTGTGGGAGGTTTTCTGGTAACACATCGGATGTTGAGGATGTTCAGGAAGAAAGAAATACGATGAGGTGATAAGCGTGGATGGTTATACGATTATTTCGATTGCTATAATTCTGATGGTTTTGGAGGGAATTCGGCTGATGAACTCGCCTCGCACGGCGGTTATAGGAAACACTCTGATCGCAGCAGGGATTCTGGGAGTGATTGTACTGACCATCATTGGCGGTGGAATTATTGGAAAGACCGATCTGTGGGTAGGGTTGGCTGTCGGAACGGCATTCGGAGTTGTGCTGGCGATGAAGGTGACGATGACACAAATGCCTCAGTTAGTGGCTCTGTTGAATGGATTGGGTGGTGGCGCGTCCATGCTGATAGCCCTGATGGTTATAGGAGCCCAGACCAGCAAAACCTCCGTGATGAGCTGTTTTACTGCGGCGTTGGCGCTGTCGGTAGGCTCCATTACACTAAGTGGCAGTCTGATTGCCGCAGGCAAATTAGATCGTCGAATTCGACAAACGCCAGTTATACTCAACGGACACACCGTGATAACGCAAATTCTTCTGGCCGGGACAGCGTTGTTGCTGTTGTTGTTGAGTGGAAATATAACCGGACAAACAATAATGTTGTCTGTTCTGTTAATGGCGATATCGCTGATGCTGGGGGTGTTGGGGACTCTGCACATCGGAGGGGCAGATATGCCGATCACAATCTCCCTGCTAAATTCCCTGTCCGGACTGGCCGCGGCCATTGTCGGACTGGCTATCGCCGATCTACTTTTGATTGCGGTGGGCGCAATTGTTGGCGCCGGTGGGATTATCCTGACCATAATTATGTGTCGGGCGATGAATCGTCGCCTGTGGGACATCATGAATCCGCCAAAATCGGTCGGAAAACCCGGTTTGTCGCCAACTGCAACGGCGTACGTCGATGCTCAGAAAGACCAGCAACCCCCGGCCGTAGCGTCGGATGAATGGCTGCGATCAGCAAAAACGGTTGTCATTGTGCCGGGGTATGGGATGGCGTTGGCCCAGGCCCAGCAGCAGGTGGGGCAATTATGTGAAATCCTCGAGGAAAAGGGAAAGAATGTGGTCTTTGCGATTCATCCGGTTGCTGGTCGTATGCCGGGCCACATGAATATATTGCTGGCTGAAGCGGGGATTCCTTACGACAAACTCTGTGATTTGGAACAGAGCAACACTCTTTTTCAACAGACGGATTTAGTGATTGTCATAGGCGCCAACGATGTCATCAACTCGGCGGCTCGAACTGCGGAAGGAACGCCCATTTATGGAATGCCAATTCTAAACGTCGATGAAGCCGAACGTGTTATTATATGCAATAAAGATAGACGACCGGGATATGCTGGCGTTGCCAATCCGCTATACGACAAAGACGGCAGTGTTTTACTATTGCTGGGTAATGCTACGGAAACAGTCAAGCATTTAACAGATGAATTAAAGAAATTCTGCTAAACTCACGTTGTCGCTTGTGTAAGTATTACTAAAGAGACGAATGCGGGAAAGCCGCTTGCCCGCATTCTAAAGATATGAAGAGCGGGCATCTTTGAGTATAATATCGGTAAATGTTAATTGTTCTACGAAAGGAGTCCGCAATGGAAACGAACTATATTGGAGCAGCTGTGGATTGGAAGATGCAAGGCAGACTTTTATTTCCCAAAAGAGCAATGTGCTTGTGTTTTTAGGGTAATAAATTGAAATGTTCAAAGTTAACTTGGTAGGGAAGTGATTATGAATAAGTGTGCACTAACAATATGTTATGTGATGGTAATTTTGTTTTTAATATCAACAGTATCGTATGCTCAGCAGAGTGCCTCTCAAAAGACTGAATTTAATTCGCGACTTCAGATTGCTGATAAAATAATACCAGTGAGGATAGTGTGTTCCCCAGCATCAGAAGAATTTGAGATGGCTCAGTATATAACAAAATTTCTGAGAGAACGCAATTTTGCGGTACAGTCTAAGGTCGCCGATGAGTTAAGTGACAGTTATATTGGTCCTCAATGGGTTCTGGCGACAACGAATAGTTACAAGTCACTAAAGGTTAATGTCGTCCTTCCGGGATTCCCCAAAAGCGGTCGTGATGAGGCATTCGTTATGGATTCTCACCAAAGCAAAAACGGACCGGAGGTTGTGCTTGTCGGAAAGAGTATATCAGGCCTTCGTGCCGCGGTGGCTCGATTTATCAGTAAAGTTGCAAATGACGGAAACGCGATCTGGATAGAAGCTGGCAGGGAAGAGCGTGATCCATTTATAAAGCTTCGAATTCTCACGGCCAGTAATGCGGCACGTCGTCAGGCACCAAAAGAATCTCCATTTCGTGAAGCTGATTGCCAAACCTGGAGCTTAGACAGACTCAGAGCATATCCAGAGATGTTTTGGCAGTTTGGTTATAATGGGATGCAGGTGGATGAAGATCGCGGGTATGGAAGTGTTAGTGGCGAAGATCTTGCACGCATCCAAAATGCACTAAAAGCAATGATAAATGGGGCCAGAGATTATCATATGTTTGTTTCTCTGAGCCAGTGGGGTGACTGTCTTTTTAATGAAGGCGAAGCCTATTGCTGGAATGACCCAAAACAGCACGATGTGATGTTGTCATTCATGGGTGATCTTGCAAGCAACTATGCGTCGATAGTAGATAATATCACTATTCGTGTTGGGGATCCTGGTGGGTGTACTCGAAATGGATGTGATTTCTATAAAACTCCACAACAACTCACAACCGCCTATCTTCAGGTGTTTCGTAAGATCAATCCTGACATCAGTGGGACCCTTAGCATTTGGGCGAATGCCGGAGTCTGGAAATACTGTCCAAAAAAAGTTGATCTTTCCAATTATGCACCGATGTTCCCGGGCCAAGCAAATCAAAAAGAATATGCTTTGCCGCTTCAGGACGGGGCAAGCTTTCTGGATGAGACATATATGCCGAAAGATGTAAGTATCTCAATCAATCGTTTTTATAATACTGATCAAGTCGAAGCGATACTTAATACCGGGCGAATCGTTGATATCAAAGGCTGGTATATTGCTGACATGGAGATGATTAACAATATCTGCATCTCGATGCAGGCGGTCGATAAAATTCTTGGTAAAATGCCCGATAAAGCCAGAGATCAGGTTCGTTCGCAATCAATTGAACTCTGCTTTGATGGTTGGCCGGAGATTATTGGCCAGTATATAGCAGCTCAGAAACTCTGGAATCCGCGGTTCGATCTTGAGACTCTTAAAAAAGAGTATTGTGTTGCAGCGTTTGGTCCGAAAAATGCGGATGCGATGCTATCACTCTACGAAGTTTGTGAAAATGGTGATGCTGATACTTACATTCTTCCAATCCCTAAGCCTTCTGATTTCGGTACAGCGGATTATAATGCAAAGCTTCGTAAGGTATTGACCGAAGCAGGGAGTGTGAAGATTGCATCCGATTGGAAACCCAATTATGCATTTCCCGTTCCTGTGCAAAAATATGTGGACATGCTCAATGCTCGTGCTCGTTTGATTTTAGCGGTTTCTGAGGCGAAAGAGAAAGTGGAAGCCCTTCGTAAGAGCGGAGGAGATGCAAATGCTATCGAAGAAGTCAAAAAAGAGGCTATTGAATCGCTGCCGGTCTTGCCAATTGATCCTCTTTATAAACAAGACGCCTCAATTGTGCATCCAGGATTTAAAGCGCCGTCATTTACAGAGATGATCGAACATTTGTGATTATGCTATTTTCTGGGATTGTATGGTTCTAACAATTCTAAAACAGGTGAACCACTAATTGGCCCTTGGGTTAAGTAGGCATAAGGATATATATAGTGCCAAGGGAGTATTGGATTTTTGCTCTGCACCCTAACTAAAATCGGAGTAAATTATGAAAAGTAATGTATCAAGACGTAATATTCTGAAAAAAGAATATTATATCGGAATTGACATCTGTGGTACAAAATCAGCGTTACTGGTCGGCGCGGCATAGATGGAGATCATGGACCGAATTCAATTTGCCACGGAAACTAATCGGTGGCTGTTTAAATATGGCTTTTTCAGGGACAACTACACAAAGAGGTAGCAATGAAACGTATCGCCAATTTTGCAATTTGGGGTGTGATCTTTCTGTAGCTTAGGCCGAGATTTATTTGAACCTATAAAGGTATTAGCGCAAGACCGAATCTCCTGACACACCTCTGGCATTGATTTGCCTTGGGCAATCAACACCTCGGCCTAACATAATTTCCCAACGATCTCTATTCCACTAAACTTTTTCTTCATTTGAACGATCTATGAAAACAGTAATAGTAAATGCAAAATATCATGTAACCTCTCTCTGTATCTGGGTCAAGTTTCGAGGATCAGGCCATAGAGTGTAAATCACAAAAAAAGGTAAGCGTTCACGCGAAAAAAACCTCATTTTCAACGCAAAAATGAAAGTTTTTTAGGCGAAAAATCAGTGATTTTCTAAAATTT
>JAFGQP010000230.1 GCA_016935635.1 Sedimentisphaerales bacterium | reverse complement strand
GTGGACCAGATTAATACCGCGGTCTCACAGATGGACAAAGTCACCCAGCAGAACGCCGCCAATGCTGAAGAGTCGGCCAGTGCCTCCCAGGAGCTGTCCACTCAGGCCGAGGCGATGAATCAGGTTGTCAATCAACTGGTCTTTCTGGTCAATGGCTCATCCACAGTTACCGGACCTTATCGTCGGGATTTGTCAGTTAAGTCGCACCAAAAACTAACCGAAAAAAAACAACATCTGACTCACTTGGATCATGCTTTTGGTGCGATTAAAGCGGAGTCTTTAGAAAAAACCGGGACTATCCTGCGTTCGCCCGGCGGCAAAAAAAAGCGATTGAGCAATTGCCTCTGGATGAACATGAGTTCTCGGACTTTAACAATTAAATAAAACGAACCTGCTTATCCAAAAGGGGGCCCTTTTGGATGAGCTTCACTGTAACCCCGTTCCAGGAGAACAATTATGGCAACAGCAACAGCTACTGAGACAAGAGCCAAAGAAGGCAAATACCTGACTTTTGCTCTGGCCAAAGAAGAGTACGGCATCGAGATCCTGAAGGTGCGTGAGATTATCGGCTATATGTCGATTACCGCGGTACCGCGCATGCCGGTCTTTGTCAAAGGCGTAATCAACCTGAGAGGACAGGTTATTCCGGTCATTGATCTGCGCTGCCGGTTTGATATGGAAACCAAGGAAATTACCGACCAGACCTGTATTATTGTGGTAGATATCAGCCACGAAGGGCGTTCATTCAACGCAGGTTTGATTGTGGATCGAGTTCAGGAAGTATTGGATATAGGACAGGAAAACATTGATGATGCCCCACAATTCGGGATGGATGTCAATACCGATTTTATTCTCGGTATCGGCAAGGCCGGCAGTTCCATTAAGATTCTGCTGGATATCGACCGTGTTCTGGAAGGCATGGGCACATTGATGGCCGGGCAGCAATAGCCCGCTTGTGCTGAAAAAGGAACGGTTGGGGTCCATTATGAGAAACCGTCCCCAGTTTAGCGCAGGTCGCTCCCTATAGACACATAACGACGGGGAAAATCCGTCATTACATTTTATTATTTTTTTTGGGAGAGCCTTATGTACGCAACAATGAAACTGAGGACGAAATTGCTGGTTACAGGGACCGTATTGACGGTCCTGCCGCTGCTGGTTGCAGGGGTAGTCACATTTTATCAGAACAGCCGCATGATTGCCTTTGCCTCTGAGCAGGCCGACAGTGCGGCCCGAACGGACCTGGACCACATCGCGGAAAACATGTACGCCATGTGTCAGGCCCAGCAGGAGTCGATTGAACAGAACCTGAAATACTGCCTGAATGTCGCCAAAGACACTCTGAATCAGGCAGGACCGATCAGTCTGTCATCTGAAACTGTCACATGGAACTGCATCAATCAGAATAACAAGACATCACAGACGGTGACACTGCCCAGAATGATGGTCGGCCAGACCTGGCTGGGACAAAACGCGGAGATCAAGGACTCATCACCTGTGGTTGACAAAGTAAAAAATATGGTGGGCGGGACCTGTACTGTCTTCCAGCGCATGAATGATGCCGGGGATATGCTGCGGGTTTGCACCAACGTGGAAACCCTTGATGGCAAACGGGCCATCGGCACGTTTATCCCGCGCACGCAGCCCGACGGCACACCCAATCCGGTTGTCTCCAACCTGATGGAAGGCAAGACCTATCTGGGACGGGCTTTTGTCGTGAATAAATGGTACATCACCACATACGAACCGCTGCTGGATGAATCGAAGAAAGTCATCGGTGCTTTGTATTTCGGCATCCCTCAGGAAAGTATTGCCTCGCTTCGCAAGGCCATCATGGATGTCCAGGTCGGCAAAACCGGCTACATCTTTGTCCTTGACAGCAAGGGCAATTATGTCATCTCCAAAGACGGCAAACGCGATGGGGAAAATATCTGGGAAGCCAAAGATGCCAATGGAACATCCTTTATTCAGGACATCTGCACCAAAGCCACCGGACTCAAGCCCGGCCAGATTGCCGAACAGATGTATCCCTGGAAAAATGTCGGAGAGACCGAAGCTCGGATGAAAATCGCCCGCATCGCTTATTTTGAGCCCTGGGACTGGGTTATCGGCGTCAGCTCTTACATGGATGAATTCCAGGAAGGTCAGGCACTGATGCAGAAAGCCGGACAGTCCTCTGCAATCCAACTGGCGATTCTGATGCTCATATCGTGCGCTGCGGCTCTGCTCAGTTGGCTGATGATTGCCGGAAAACTGACCGGCAAGCTGAATTTCATCGTCGGACAGCTGACCGAAGGCTCTGAACAGCTGGCCAGTGCCTCTGAACAGATATCCTGTGCATCCCAGTCACTGGCACAGGGTGCCACCGAACAGGCTGCCGGCCTGGAAGAAACCTCCTCCAGTCTCGAGGAGATGTCCTCCATGACCAAACAGAATGCTGCCAACGCCACCCAGGCCAATACCCTTGCCGCCGAGGCTCGCAAAGCCGCTCACAACGGCAACGACTCGATGAAGCGGATGGCCAACGCCATCAATGATATCCGCAAAAGTTCGGACGAAACCGCCAAGATTATCAAGGTCATTGATGAAATCGCCTTCCAGACCAACCTGCTGGCCCTTAATGCCGCCGTCGAAGCCGCTCGCGCCGGAGAAGCCGGCAAGGGCTTTGCCGTAGTCGCCGAAGAAGTGCGCAACCTGGCCATGCGGTCGGCCGAAGCCGCCAAGAACACCACCAACCTGATTGAACAGTCGGTCAACAACAGCCGCAACGGCGTCGAGATCTGCAGCGAAGTTCAAAAAGTTCTGGATGAAATCGTATCCGGGATTACCAAGACCACGGATCTGGTCGGCGAAATCGCCGCCGCCAGCAAAGAACAGGCACAGGGCGTGGACCAGATCAATACCGCGGTGTCTCAGATGGATAAAGTCACCCAGCAGAATGCCGCCAACGCCGAAGAGTCCGCCAGTGCCAGTCAGGAACTGAACAGCCAGGCGTCACTGCTCAAAAAGGTGGTCCATGAGTTGTCCGCCCTGGTCGGCACTCAGGCAAAAACCACGGCGCAGCCTGCAGCCCGAACTTCATCCGCAACCGCTCCCAAAACAGTCAAATCCGGCCTGAGCGACCAGATATTCCATCAGATTGCCCAGGGTAAAAATGCGAAGCCGGACGCGGTCAAGGCATCGCCGGCCAATGTGCTGCCTCTGGATGATCATGATTTCAAGACATTCAACGGATAAACTACAAACTTCATTTGAGGACTATTGATATGACTACTGCAACAGTCAGTGAAACAAAGAACACAGGCCTTGAAGGCAAATATCTGACCTTTTCACTCGGGCAGGAACAGTACGGCATCGGCATCCTGAAAGTCCGTGAAATCATCGGTTATGTGCCGATTACCCCGATGCCCCGGACACCCGCTTACATCAAGGGCGTGGTCAATCTGAGGGGACAGGTCATCCCGGTGCTGGACCTGCGTCTTCGATTTGAGATGCCCTCCGCGGAGGTCACCGAACAGACCTGTATTATCGTGGTCGAGGTCAGCCTGAACAACCGGATGCATCATGCCGGGCTGATTGTGGACCGGGTTCAGGAAGTCCTCTATGTCGAGGGCAAAGACATTGAACAGACTCCCCAGCTGGGAGCTGTGGTTCGTGCCGATCTGATTCTGGGTATCGGCAAGGCCGACAATGGCATCAAGGTGCTGCTGGATATTGACCGCGTGGTTCAGTCCGACGCCGTGGCACAACTGACAAAAAATCAATCTATTTAGTATTTTATTTCTTACACAAGGAGTATGCTATGTCAAAATCGCTAATGATTGTGGACGATTCGGCCACCATGCGAAAAATCATCATGAAGACCGTCCGCATGTCCGGGCTGGAATTCGACCGCACTGAAGAAGCGGGCAATGGGGCCGAAGCGCTGGAGAAGCTTAAAAGCGCAGCCGTGGATATCGTTTTGTGCGATATCAATATGCCCGAAATGAACGGTGTGGAATTTGTCAAGCAGGCCCGCCAGATGGATTGCAGCAAAAATACCAAAATTATCATGGTTTCCACCGAAAGCGGCCAGGATCTAATCGACAACCTGATAAGCAGCGGTGCCAACGGCTACATCACCAAGCCCTTTACGCCCGAACGCTTTCAGGAAAAACTGACCCCGTTTATGAACTGACAGCAATCGGACTGTAACCTATCCCAAGAAAGGAAAGCACATGCTGGAACAGATGACTATGGAACAGACCATTCTCGATGCAGCCCGGGAAGTCTTTGAAACCATGATATTCATGGATATTGAATCCGCCGGTTCCGAACCGCAGGAGACTTCTCCCGAAGGTGCGGCGCTGATGGGCTCGATCACCTTTCGCGGCGGGCTGGAAGGCTGCCTGACGATCTGCCTTTCAGAAGCCTGCGCCAGAAGTATTGCCGCCAACATGCTCGGCATGGACAGCGGCGATCAACTGAGCCTGTCGGAAGTCGGTGATGCCGTCGGAGAAGTCGCCAACATGACCATGGGCAGCATCAAACACCGCATCCAGAATACCTACAATGACCTTCAGGTCTCCATCCCCACCGTCGTATCAGGCCGACAGTTATTCCCGATGCCCGGCGAGGATTTTACGCGGGGACAGGTCTGCACCACACTGGATGAAATTTTTCCCGTAACGTTCTCAATGTATTACAAACAAGCACAGAGCTGAGTGTACTATGACCCAGCAGCAGACACAACTTGCCGCCGAACTGGAAGGGCTGACACAGCGTGCCTTCGATGCATTCTGTGAAGACATTGCCGGAATGTTCGATTGCTCGATGCAGACCACCGAGCAGAAAATACTCCGGGGCAATGTCGGGCAGCTCAAAAAAGAGTTTGGTAAAATTACGTCCATTAATACCCTCCAGGCACAGGGAGTTCTCAATGGACAGTGTGCCATCTGGTTTGACCAGGCAGCGCTGTTTATCCTGTCAGGCATTATTGTCATGCTGCCGGAAAAACGCATTCAGGAACAGGTCAAGTCGGGCGCCCTCAAGGACGCCCAGGCCCTGACCGATGCGATTAAAGAACTGGGCAACCTGATGACCGGCTCCTGGGATCGTATTTTCCGACAAAGCCTGGCAGGCCACAAGCATCTCAAACAGGTCAATGTCTATATCGGCCAGCCCTGGGGCAATCCCAAAGAGTCCATCCAGATGGAACCGGACCACGAATGCCTGATGATTTTAAGCAAAATCAAAGTCGGGGCGTTCGAACCGGTGCTGTGTGCGGCGGTCTTTCCGGTTGAAATACTCGAACCCAAAGCTGCCGACGAACCGGCCCCCGCACCAAAATCCGAATCCCAGGCCGGTTCGGACCAAGCCGATAAAACACCGGCCCCGGTCTCAGAGCCCTCACCGTCAGCACAGCAATCCCCGGAGCCTGCCGCAACCGATTCCACACCCCCTGCCAATCAGCCCCCGGCGACAGAGTCGGCCGTTCAGGTCGAAACGATCGAGCAGCCGGCCCGGCCCAGCCCGGTCTCCCAGGCCATTGAGCAGCTTGTCGGTTCAGGACAACCAGGCCTGGCCGTTCCCTGCGCGACAATGCCCTGCCCGGCCGGTGCGTTGGATTTGAATTGCCCGGTGCAGAATCTGGTCAGTACCCCTGGTGTCTGGATTGATCCGGATGCCAGCATTCAGCAGGCTATTCTGCTGATGCAGCAGCATAACACCAGTTATCTGCTGGCTGGCAAAAACGGTCAGCTCGAAGGACTTTTGTCGCGATCCGATACTGCAGCAGCAATCAGCCCCTATACCAAATCCGTCTTTGCACAGTATCGCCGCCCCCAAGACGATGCGACATTCCAAATTCGCGTGAAATGGTTTGTCAGTCGCCCCGTCCGTGCCATCCGGCCGGATACCCCCCTCTGGGCAGCCATCGACATCCTGTGCAAATACGCCATTCGCTGCCTGGTGATACTGGATTCACAGCAGCGCGTCACCGGAGTTATCACCGTCTTTGACATCTTCAAGAAAATGCTCTCGACCGACGGCTCATCCCTGGCCGGCCAAATCAGTCAGCCCCCGCCGTTTCTTGCGGACATGACTGCACAGCCGACCAAAGCCGCAGCACGAGAATAAAAATACAGGATAGACACAGGAGTGGATATGAGCAACAACAAGGCAATGCTGAAGGATCTAATCGAGCAGGCAGCAAGTCAAGTCATGCTGCTGGATGCCGAACAGACTTGCGACATGGAGCAGTTCAATGCGCTGTTTCAGCAAATCGTTTCCGCCGCCGGCAACCTGGACCAGGGGCCCGAACCCATCATTGCCCGGTTCCAGAGCCTCGGGCAGGATGCCGCCCAGGCCATCAGTGCGGCATTGACCCAACAGAATCAGGGACAATCCGACTGCGTCGAAAAACTCAGCAGCATGGTCAGCGACCTGCAGACTCTGCTGGCCGAAATCGATTGCACCTCCGGACAGACCTTCCCCCAGGCTGCCGCAGCGCCGTCACTGACCGAAGAAGACCTGCCGCTGATTATGGATTTTATCAACGAATCCCGCGAGCACCTCGAAAACGCCGAATCCGCCCTGCTGGAAATCGAACACCATCCCGAAGAGGAAGAAATCCTCAACGGCATCTTCCGGGCATTTCATACCGTCAAGGGAACGGCGGGCTTTCTTAATCTGACCGATATCAATAAACTGGCCCATTCAGCGGAAAATCTGCTGGATATGGCCCGCAAGGGACAGCTCAAACTCGTCGGCGATGCCAGCGATGCGGCACTGGCATCCGTGGACATGCTCAAGGGCATGCTGGCCAGTCTTGAAGCAGCAGCCGCGCAGACCGGAAAGTATCAGTCCCCTGCTGAACTGGACGCCATGATCAGCACGCTCGAAACATTGGCTTCGGCACAGCCTAAACCGGCCGCACCGGCTTCGGCTCCGGCACCCCAGATCAGTTCCCAGGCCGAAACCGTCCCGGCCGTCGAATCCGCTGCAACCACCATCACCTTTACCGAAGAAGATCTGCCGCTGATTATTGACTTCATCAACGAATCCAAGGAACACATTGAAAACGCAGAGGCCGCCCTGCTGGAGCTGGAGAATAATCCAGAAGACGCAGAGACACTCAATAAAATCTTTCGTTCCTTTCATACCATCAAGGGTATGGCAGGCTTTCTCAACCTGACCGATACCAACAAACTGGCCCATGCCGCCGAAAACCTGCTGGATATGGCCCGCAAGGGACAATTGAAACTGACGGGACCTTTCAGCGACGCCACTTTCGCATCCATTGACATGCTCAAAACCATGCTGACAGCCATGGAAACGGCATCCGGGCAAAATACCGCCTATCAGACGCCGGGCAACGTCGATGCCCTGATTGCCCGTCTGCACGACTGCGCCAGCGGAAAAATCACGGAGGCCGACCCCAAAGCGTCAACCCCGGAGCAGGCACCCGAGCCGCTGAAGGAAACCGAAGATCACAAGCTTGATACTATGCTGAGCGGCGAAAAAGAACATCCCGCAGTAACTGCATCTAAAACCGCCGAAGAAAAAATCAAGGTCAGCACCACACGCCTGGATGACCTGATCAACATGACCGGCGAGCTGGCTGTTGCCCAGCTGATGATTGCCGAAGAAGTCGGAAAATCCTGCAATAATGACAGCGATTTATACCGTAAAGTGGCCCATCAGAATAAAATTGTACGTCAGCTTCAGGAACTGTCCATGTCGATGCGGATGGTCACGGTACAGGGCGTCTTTCAGAAAATGGCCCGACTCGTCCGGGACCTGTCCCGCAAAGCCGGCAAAACCATCGACTTTGTCACCAGCGGCGAAGACACCGAACTGGACCGCACTATTGTGGATAAAATCACCGACCCTCTGATTCACATGATGCGCAACTCCGTCGACCACGGCATCGAGTCCGCCGAAGACCGCAAGGCCAAGGGCAAACCCGGCACAGGTCATGTCAATCTGCGGGCCTATCATCAGGCCGGAACCATTATTATTGAAATCACCGACGACGGCCGAGGTCTGAATCGTGACAAAATCCTCAAAAAAGCCACTGAAAAAGGCCTGGTCACCAAGGGTCAGGATGTCTCCGATGATGAAATCTACAAGATGATCTTTATGGCCGGCTTTTCGACCGCCGACAAGATCACCGATGTATCCGGCCGCGGCGTCGGTATGGATGTGGTGCGCAAAAACATCGAATCCATCGGCGGTAAAATTGATATTCGAACCAAAATCGACCAGGGAACCACGTTCCTGATTCGTCTGCCGCTGACCCTGGCCATCATCGACGGCCAGATCGTCACCCTCGGCTCACAGCGCTATATTATTCCGATCAACTCTGTCGTGCACAGCATCCGACCGACTGTCGAGCAGATATCCAGCGTGCAGAACCGTGCACAGATGGTTAAAATCCGTGATATGCTGATGCCGCTGGTTCCGCTGCACAAGCTGTTCAATGCCCCCGACGCACGCCAGAACCCGACCGACGGTCTTCTGGTGGTCGTTGAAGAAGGCAATCACAAATGCTGCCTGCAGGTCGATGATCTGCTTGGCCAGCAGCAGGTCGTCATTAAAAGCATCAGCGGCCTGGGCAATATCAAAGGGGTGTCCGGCGGTGCCGTCATGGGAGATGGCAGAGTCAGCCTTATCCTCGATATTCCCGGCCTGATTGCATTGGCTCAGACACAAACGTATTAAGCGAGAAACACAATGTTTGGACTATCTGTACTACAAGATAATATTATTCTGACCGATCAGGAATTTGAACAGATCAGCGCTCTGGTATATGAGCACTGCGGCATCGATCTGCATGACGGCAAAAAAGAACTGGTCCGCTCCCGGCTTGGCAAGCTGCTGCGTCAGAAAGAGTTTTCCAGCTTTGCCGACTATTACAAATACGTCCTGTCGGATTCTTCTAAATCCGCACTGACGGAATTGACCGACGCCATCAGCACCAACCTGACATCCTTTTTTCGGGAATCACAGCATTTTGATTTTGTGTCCCAGACCCTTCTGCCGGAACTGATCGGTCGAAAAACAGGCGCTTCCAGAAAAATCCGCTGCTGGAGTGCCGGCTGTTCTTCCGGCGAAGAACCTTACACCATCGCCATTACCCTGCTGGAAAATCTCCCGCAGGCCGGCGACTGGGATATCAAAATTCTGGCTACCGACATCTCCAGCCGCGTTCTGCAGCGGGCCTCTGACGGCATCTATGATGCTGAGCGGGTTGAGCCGGTTCCCCCGGCGGCCAAAAACCGTTATTTGTCCAAGGTACGGCATAACGGGCAGCAGATGTTTCAGGTCAGCTCTGCTCTTAAGAAGATGATTATCTTCAAATATCTGAACCTGATGGAACCCTGGCCTTTCAGGGGACCCATGGATTTTATCTTCTGTCGTAATGTGATGATCTATTTCGACAAGCCCACCCAGCAGAAACTGGTCAATCGCTACTGGGAGGTTCTGGATCGCGGCGGCTACCTGTTCACAGGCCACTCGGAATCACTGACAGGCATTACCCATAAATTCCGCTACGTACAGCCGACCATTTACAGAAAGGATTAGGGCCAGGATGCTAAGTACCTCTCGCAATATT
Source organism: Sedimentisphaerales bacterium (assembly GCA_016935635.1). Classification (GTDB taxonomy): domain Bacteria; phylum Planctomycetota; class Phycisphaerae; order Sedimentisphaerales; family Anaerohalosphaeraceae; genus Anaeroglomus. Next base: position 14,543 of record JAFGQP010000230.1, on the reverse strand, counting down.
ACCGTGCAGGTCTCCGACGCCCGCGTTTCCAAAGATCCGGACAGCATCCTGGTGACCTATTCGCTGGGCTCGTGCATCGCGGCAACCTTTTATGACCCGGCCATCCGCATCGGCGGCATGATTCACTATCAGCTTCCCTCGTCAACCATGGACCCGACCCGCGCCGCCAAAGAACCCCTGATGTTTGCCGATACCGGAATGAAGCTTCTGCTGGACCACCTGGTTTCCGCCGGTGCTGACCGCAGGCGCATGATTGCCAAACTGGCTGGCGGAGCCGCGATGGATAACGGCCCCAAAGGCTTCGAAATCGGCAACCGCAATTTTCTGGCTGCCCGTAAACTGCTCTGGCAGTTTGGTGTGATGATTAAAGGCCAGGAAGTGGGCGGGAATGTCCCGCGCAATATGTATCTGAATATCGCCGACGGCACTGTGACAATCAAGGCCAACGGCATTGAAAAAGTAATTTAAGGAATCCTCAGATGACAGTCGCAGTTCAACTCCATAAAGTGTTAATCGTGGACGACTCAGCCATCGTGCGCCAGATTTTGAGCAAGGAACTCAATAGCCAGCCCGGCATCGAAGTCATCGGCACCGCCCCGGATCCGTATATCGCCCGCGATAAAATCGTCAATCTCGCTCCCGATGTACTGATTCTGGACGTTGAAATGCCCCGCATGGACGGCATTACATTTCTCAAAAAAATCATGGAACACCGCCCGATGCCGGTTATCATCTTCAGCTCGCTGACCCCAAAAGGCAGCAGAACCGCCATCGAAGCACTCGCCGCCGGCGCCGTTGAAGTCGTCGCCAAACCCGGACAGTCCTACAGCGTCGGTGACGCCTGTAAAACACTGGCCGGCATCATCCATTCGATTTCCTCCAAAGCCGTTCGACCAATGCCTCAAAGGACCGCCTCCCCCATCAAATCCGACTCCGCCGCGAGTTGCCACATGGTGGAAACCACCCAAAAAATTCTCGCGATTGGTGCATCCACCGGAGGGGTCCAGGCCCTGACCTGCGTTTTGACTGCTCTGCCGGCTACCTCGCCGGGTGTGGTGGTGGTTCAGCACATGCCCGCTCAGTTCACCAAATCCTTCGCTGACCGGCTCAACTCCGAATGTGCCGTCCGTGTCAGGGAAGCTCAGGATGGTGACCGTATTCTGCCCGGCCAGGTTTTGATCGCCCCCGGCGGCTATCACATGGTGCTCCAGCGTTCCGGCGCCATGTATTATGTCAACATCAAAGACGGTCCTGCCGTCTGTCACCAGCGGCCCAGCGTGGAAGTCCTGTTCAACTCCGTCGCCAAAATCGCCGGCCCCAATGCCGTCGGCGCGATCCTGACAGGCATGGGCAACGACGGCGCCCTCGGCATGCTTGCCATGCGTCAAAACGGCGCCCATACCATCGCCCAGGATGAAGAAACCTGTGTCGTCTTCGGCATGCCCAAGGAAGCCATCGCAAAAGGCGGAGCTGAAGTCATTATGCCATTGGATAAGATTGCTGAAGGATTACTGAAGTACGCACGAGAATAATAACACCATTTGAAAAGGCCTATTCATGTCGCTACGAAATAAAATTGTATCAATCCTGCTGATTGCGGGCATGGGCTACGGCCTGGTCGATCTTGCCGTCCAGAAATGGATTATTCTGCCCAGCTTTGAAGAAGTGGAAGACAACCGTGCACGCATTAATATGGATCGCTGTATTCTCGCTTTGCAAAACGAAGTGGAGCATCTGAATCGCTTCTGTTATGACTGGTCGGCCTGGGATGACACCGCCTTGTATGTTCAGGGCAAAAAAGAAGAATTCATCCAACAGACCATTACCGATGAAGTGTTTCTCACACAGCATCTGAATGCCCTGATATTCCTTGATGCCAAAGGCAATTATGTGTGGGGACAGGTCGTCAAACTCGGCGAGGACGAAGTCACTCCTCTGGAAATCACAGAATTAACGCCGGAGAATCTGTGCCGCAATACCGCTCTGATCAGCCATTCCGACCCGGAACATTCCGTGGCCGGGATCCTGCTTACATCAGCGGGTCCCATAATGATCAGCTCGCGTCCCATCACCAACAACCTCAACACGCCACCTGTAGTCGGCACGCTGATTATGGCCCGACTGGTCAATGATGAGATGATGAATCCGCTCAGCAAGCAAACCCAGGTCGATTTCGAATGGTGGAGTCTGGCTTCTGCCGGCACACAACAGGCATTGCAGCCTTATTTATCCAAACTGGCTTCACCGGACTCTTCTTTTCTTGAAAAACCCGAGGACGAAAATATTGTCGCGGTGTTCAAGACATTCCCGGATATCCATCAAAACAGCTCATTGTTAATCAGAGCAAAAACACCTCGCGATATCTCCGCCAGGGGCATCACTGCTATCCGCTTTGCTCTTTTTTCTCTGCTGGGCGGCGGATGCGTGATTCTGGTGGTTCTGCTGATTATGCTCGAAAAAATCATCATCAAGCCCCTTAACACCGTCAATCTTTTTGCTCTTGATATCGGCCGCTCCGGGGACCTGACCAGCCGTATCCATCTGAACGGCCGGGACGAAATCGCCTCTCTGGCTGATTCGTTCAATCAAATGGTTGCCCAGCTTCACCAGGCCCGCGTGGACCTGATGGAACGATCCTATCGAGCCGGCATCGCTGAACTGGCCTCCGGCATCCTGCACAATGTCCGCAATGCCCTGACTTCGCTTCGCGTTGAAATCGAATCCCTTAACCAGCAGATTCAGGATCTGCCGCTGCAGCATATTCGACAAGCCCGCCAGGAACTCGATAATCCTGACCTGCCGCCTCAACGACGCAAAGAGCTGGAACACTTTATGTCTATGGCCAGCCAGACCATGACTGAAACCATCGATCGGCTTGCTGATGGATTCCAGAATATCGCCGACCCCATCGTCCAGATTGAACAAAGCCTGATGCAGCCCGACCGGCTCAGCCGCAGCGCCGATACGACTGAACAATTCAAAATTACAGAAATTCTGCATGATTGCATCGCCCTGCTGCCCAAAGGTTCCCGCCAGGATATCGATATCCGTCTGGATCCCGGCCTGAGCAGCATCGCATCCCTGCACAGCAACCGCGTCGCCCTGACACACATCTTATGCAACCTTCTTTCCAATAGTGTCGATTCCATCCGCTCTGCCGGTGTCAACGGCATCATCACCATCAAAGGCGGTCTGGACATGCTCGTCGGCAAACGGGTTCTCCATCTTGTAGTTCAGGATAATGGCTGCGGCATAACCGAGGATCAGCTCAGGCAGATTTTCAAGAGGGGCTTTACCACCAAACAAACTGTCAGCCGGGGGATGGGACTGCACTGGTGCGCCAACACCATCAACGCAATGAACGGTCGTATCTGGGCAGAAAGCCAGGGCCCCAACCAGGGAGCCGCCTTCCATGTCTTGTTTCCCTACGAACCAGCCGCTGAAATAATTGGATCCAAAGCATGAACAAGACGGACATGAAACAATTCCGCATCCTCATCGCCGATGATGAAGCCGCCGTTCGGCAATCCTATCAGAAAATCCTCTGTCCTGTTCAGCAGGACAGCAGCAATTTATCCAAAACCCTTGACATAGCCGCCGCGTTATTCAATCAAAACACCTCCGACAACCCTGTCGTTGAGGAGCCCGAAATCGCCTTTGATCTGACTCTGTGCAGTCAGGCCGAGCAAGCCGTCGAAGCCGTTGCTGCCTCAATCACAGAAAACATTCCTTTCTCGGTCGCCTTTCTTGATATGCGGATGCCTCCGGGCCGTAACGGCCTGTGGGCCGCCGAGCAAATCCGCAAACTCGATAGTGATATCGAAATCGTTTTTGTCACGGGCTTTTCAGATATACACCCTCGACAAATCGTCCGCCAAGTCGGCCCTGCCGACAAGATATTTTACATCCAAAAACCGTTCTCGTTTACCGAACTCTACCAGACCGCAGTTGCCCTGTCCACCAAGTGGACCAATGCTCGCGAGTTAAAGTCTCTTTACACACAGATTGAACAAAAAGTCCAGGCCCGCACCGCGGAACTGGAACAGGCCAACCGCGAATTGCAAAAAATGGAACAAATCAAAAGCGATCTGGCCATCACCGTATCGCACGAATTACGGACCCCGCTGACAATCTTCCGTAATTTGTTGTCCAATCTGAAAGCGGGAGTAATGGGGCCGATTACACCACGCCAGAGCGAGGCCATTGGCCTGGCCGACATGGAAATCAAACGCCTCGGACGGATTCTCAATGACTTTGTCGACATCAGCAGTCTCGAAGCCGGCCATGTCGATATGGACATCCGCCCGCACACGATCCAGACCATCACCGAGTATGCTATACGCATCCTGACACCGATATTGAAAGACAAAAATATCGCCTATACCCTCGAGATTCCTGAGCAGCAAATCGTTATTCTGGCCGATATCGACCGCACTGTCCAGATTCTCGATAAGCTCATCGATAACGCCATCCGCTACAGCAATCCGGATAATCCCGCATTTATTCTACGGATTACTGATTTGGACGACTGTGTCCGCATCGACGTGGAAGACAACGGCAAAGGCATCCAGTCCGACGACATCAGCCGTCTGTTCAATCGATTCGTTCAGATCGAAAAACAGCTCGGCGCCGGTTATCACGGCACAGGCCTTGGGCTGCCTATCAGTAAAAAACTGGTCGAAATGCAGAAAGGGCACATCTGGGTCGAAAATAAACCCCTCGGCGGAGCCTGCTTCAGCTTCACCTTGCCCAAAATCTGGACCATCGCCCCCGCCGCAATTAAGACGAAATCAACCACATCCACCACCGCCTGATACCCATAGCCGGACAGCAGATCAGTAGAGTCCTGCCCGTCATTGATCACAGCAGCACGGAGCGCAGGCCACGGGATCTTATTGGCATCTGTATGTGCTTAGACCTCGCAGAGTTCCAACTCATTTCTGGGCGTTTCCATAGGATTGGGTTCGTTTGGTGAAGGGGCTTTCAGCTTTGTGCAGGTTCAGTTCTTCATCCAGTTTTGCGCCATCCTGGAAAATTCATGCAGGTTGACAATACAATTGCCATCCATATCTATGCCTGAAGTCAAAATACAATCGTTAATCAACCACAAATGAGCAAAGTCAGCTATATCTTCACCCGAGACGAGTCCGTCGCCGTTAAAATCACCATACAGCCACTGGTATTGGGACGTAAGGTACCAAACCGGCCCGGGATGACGGACAATAGCACCTCCGGCCTTGCGTTCATTAGTCACGACACGCCAGAAATACCCGGTATTACTGCTCAAGTCTGTCGGATGATATGTATTTTCACTCAAACCGGACACAACCCGGGTGTTGGCGTTCATCGCATTGACCTGGGCATAATCTTCACTCAGATACACATCGAACGTCCAGCCTTTCGATTGCCAATTTGCTTCCGCTGATGTCCACGACAGGTTCTGGTCAGGCCCAACCGAGTGAGCCCACAGGGCGGGCACAGGATTATAGACGGACTGATAAAGCCGGACACTGTCGAATTTGTAATAGGACCAGTGGTAACCCATGGGCCTGAACCGAATTCGAAGTTTCTTGCCGACGGCGGCCGGAACCGTGCTCGCATCGGCACTCAGCGTGAATGTCATCCATTGAGAGGTTGCACCCCCGGTCACAAATTTGGTCGTGGCAATCAGGCCGGTATCGCCGGCGTTATTCGGATTGTAATAAGAAATATCCGCATTGACTTCATGCGATCCCCATCCGTTTTCCGACCAGTAATCAAACTTCAGTACAAATAATTCATTGTTCTGGATAGTATAATCCATATCCTGCCATATTCCATTCGTGTAAAAATAGACCTCCGGCACACCCGTGTACCACCCCGCATGCAAAGCCCAGTCGCCATCGGTCGATTGACTGCTGTCGGTATAGAATTTGCCATCCGGATCAAAGAACCAGCCGATCTTGCCGTTTTCAAAACTCGGATTCATCAACGTCAGAGTTGAAGTCAATGGTGAAATCATGGTCACGGAAACCGAAGGCGAAGGCATGGTTTCATTTCGTTGGGCCGAAAGGTCGCGGGCTTTTACCGTATAGGTATAGGTATTACCGGCAGTCAGGCCTGTGTCTTCGTAGATGGGGCTGGATTGCCATCCACTGTCGTGACCGCCTCCTGAGGTACACTCAAAATAGTAGTGTACCCCATTTAAATCAGAGGCAGTCATCGCTTCCATGGCAATCGAACCGCCGGCGGAAACATGAGGCCGAACTGCCCAATTCATCGGATTCGGCGAAGGAGGGACATTATCCGGATCTATCTCTTCGTTTTTGGGAATTGTCAGAAAGAGTATTGATGATTTCGGTAAACTTACCGAAAAGCTGTTGGCCGTAGTAATGTTTTGTCCAGCCAGATTTTTGACGTTCAAAGGATCCGGGTGCACCGTTCCGTTGATTTGGATATTGTCCATATCCTGGATATTTACGCCGCCGGCAACCAGATTCCCGGCAGGTTCAGCCAGCCACTGCAGACCGCCGGCCGCCGCAGGGAAGCCGACAATATTGATATCGGCTGTTAAATCCTGTGTCGGCGAGTTATTGACTGCCAGAATCGTCAGATTTCCGACCGCATCAATAGCCCCGTAGGCACGAACGAGTGAATGCGTGTCCGTCACTTCGACCATCTCTTGTCCAAAACGGTTCATCAGCATCGGATGCACATACCAGACGGGATAGACGAAATAGCTGCTGTTGTATTCCCACTGCGCCCAGGCATTGGCGCCTTCCCAATTATGCTTTGCCATTTCCATGACATATTGAACGTGAAACATCGCATTGACGTAAGCCTGTCGTCTGCGATAGGCATCATTGTCGTCGTTGCCCGCATCCCATTCCGTCATCCAGTATCGGATTTGTCCGACATGCTCCGGACCGAGGGCATCGGCTACAATTCCATCCAGGTTGGAAGTAAACTGGGCGATTTCATTAATTCTGTCGTTCAGGAGTGTCGGATTGTATGAGGCCGGTTCACCGTCGCCGGGATACTGATGGATAATCAGAAAATCAGGAATGGCGCCCTTTGCAGACGCTGCCACCAGCGTATCATAGGTCCAGTATCCCTCGTACCAGCCCCAGGGCTGAAGACCATGATACGGTTCAACATTAGCGCCGATTTTAATGCCGGGATTGACGGCTTTCATTCCCAGATAGAAGTCGGCGAAATAATCACCATAATAGGTGCCGCTGATGCCTTCAAAATAACCCGCTTCCCAGGGTCCCACGGTTTCATTGCCTATCTCCCAGTATTGGGCCGTTGGTGTGCGGGCACTTTGGTCAGTAACCCAGGCAACTGCGGCGGCAACCGCTTCCTGATGCGTATGCTGTATACCATACCAGATACCAGGGAAATTGACAATGGGCTGGAGGGTTGGATGCACCGTTTCACCCGGCTGGCTGAGCAGGTTCAGCAGGTTAAGGGTCTCACTGTAACTGACAATCCATGTTTTGGTTTTATTCGGACCTTCCATGTCACTCCACAGATAGGCATCGCCCCAGGAACCGCCGCACCATCGCATATATTTCCGGCCGGATGCTTTCAGCAGGTTATTGAAGGTCGCATTGCTTCCATTCTGAGCACCGTCCCAGGCCGTCAGATTTCCCCCGTATAATGTCATTGGAATGGTGCGAATCGGTAAGGCACTATCGACTGTGATCGTCAGATCTGCAGCGAAGAGTGATGACTCAATCGATATAAATAGAAATAGAATAATCGCATAATTCATGAACCATTGCTGATAAAATCGTTTCACTGAATCCCCCATTATCATTTTTAGCACGGTCGCCTGAAAGCTTCTCTAAAAATGCGGGCCGACATTGGAAGCCGGCCCGCCTGATTTGATACTCACGAATGTAAAATCAAATTACGCTTTGCGGCGTTTGAGCAGAGCCAGAGCGCCCAGCCCGAGTACCGACAGTGTGGCCGGTTCGGGAACTGTGGCATTGATGTTGTCCACCCATAGTGTACCACTTTCGCCGGAGTTAGTCACAATAAACAATTCGGCCCATCCGCCGGCGCCATTCTGGATGAAATTATCACGGATGCTCTGGGGTATTGTCCAGCTCAGGGTTTCTGTTCTCGGGTCCCACGGTACGCCAGCCGTGTACTTATCGCCCATATCCTGCCAACCGCCTGTTTCGCTGTTGATAATAAGAATGACGTTGAGCCACCATGCGGGAATCTGACTATTGTCGTTCCGCGTGGTGAGATCCAGGCTAAACTCTTCCATGGTCTTCATCACATCCAACTGCGATAGCATATCCAACTTCATCACCGTCTTCCAGCTAGTGGGGAAAACCACTTCGAGAGAGCTGGCACCATTGGTTACTCCAAACGTGGAATAGGTCCCAGTAGCCCCGCTCTGCATTTCCCAGTTGTCCATGGTGCCTTCAAAATTGCCGAGATTGACGGTACCCGCCATTGACGAAAGTCCAAGGCACAGTACTGCGATGAGAGATAATACAACTGTTTTTTTCATCTTCTTTTCCTCCGAAACAAATTGTTTGGTTTTCAGAAGGACGTGCGACCCGATGCCGCCCGCCATACCAATTCATAATTATATACAAATCACAACTTCATTGCCACACAAACCGCAAATCGTTACTGACAATTGGTGATAAAATCGGCACAGTTCAACCAGTTTGAAGCCAACATCGTAAGATCATTCATTTCGACCTGGCAGTCCTGGTCCAAATCGGCTCCGTTAAACCATGGAGCATCAGGAAGCCGGCGGGCTGCATCACAAGCCGAAGTCCCGACGGTGATACGAACGGTATCGGTGCCGATTAATTTTGTATCATTTACATCCAGTTTGATGTCATAAACACCCGGCAACGTAAATGGAAGAGTCAGCGAGGGTTTATCGGGCAGCGGAAAAACCAGATCGTCGATACGATTGGAATTGTTTGCTTTGGCCCATGAATACGTTAACTCGGCCTGCGCGATCGGCCTGTCATCATCGCTGACAACCGGCGTGAGCGTTACATTCACCTGTCCCGGTGTTCCATCCTGACCCAGCCAGACAACTTGATCTTCTCCAAGGCTTACTGTCGGCGCCTGGTTGATATACGAAGTAAACTGCCAGTGCTGGCCGGGGAAATTCGGTTCAACAGGCGGTACCGTTCCACGATACGAATCAACAACCCAGTGATACACCGTGTTATCCTGCAGAGGCGGCAGTTCGCTTAAGGCAAGCGTCTGGATCGCGGCGGGATCAAGAATGGTCTTGACTTTGGGCAGGACTTCTGTCCATTCGTCGTAATTCGGATCAGCCGGGTCCGGCACCGCGGTTCCGAAATAGACATCGTTGGCCGTGATACCGTCGATATTCTTCCAGCTCAATTCAGTCAATACAGTCGGATCGACTTCGGTGTTATGGAAGGGACTGGGGTCATAGGCATAGTTATGTGCTGACAACACTTTGAATTTAAAATCCATTTTGGAGCCGGACTGGAAGATAATCAGCAGGTTGGTACAGTCCTTCTGATTGGGAATCCCGGAGGTGTCATTAATATCAATCGTCACGGTTTTGGTTTCCCCGGGCTCAACGCCCACGCCGGTTCCCGTCTGCCACCAGCCGTTGAACGGGGTGCTTGCTCCCAGAATGATGGTGAATTGTGCCGTGCCAATATTGTTCACGGTCATCTTCCAGCCCTTGATGTCGATACCCGTCATGACATTGGGCAACAGGGCATCATCGGTTGGATTAAACTGCATCCACCACTGGCTGGTGGTATTATTCATGTTGCTGGAACTCCAGGTATCCAATACGACATTCAGCGTTACATCTGCTGCGACAGAACCGTTCCATGCGGCTAATTCCTGATCTTCAAGAACATAATAGTTATCCGTATCCATATAGCCTGCCTGCAGAAATGAAACAAGACACAATAGAATGATAAATAATAATCTGCTTTTCATACTATTTCCCTTTCACGAGTCTATGCACTAATCAAACCGGTTAGTTGCAGTTGGTTACGGTATCAATACAGTTCAGCCACGCAGACGCCATCGCCTGGAAGTCTCCCATATTCACAAGGCAGTCATAATTGATATCTGCAATGTTGTGTGTATTGGGTTTCCTCAGTGCGGCTTCACAGACCGTGTCATCCACATGAAATTCAACCACGCCAACACTGCTGCGCAGTCCGTCACTGACCGTCAATTGGAACTGATAGGGATGACCTTCTTCGGTAATGGTTATGGTGGTATCTTCCGACGCGGGAGAATTGATTACCGCCGTGGCAGGACCGGCAAGCTGTGTCCATGCATACGAGACAATCGGACCGTCATCCACAACCGTCGCATTGAGGGAAACAATCGCCTGCCCCGGAATACCACCCTGTCCAAGATAGGGATAGGGCTGTTCAATGGTCACAACCGGAGCGGCATTAAACTGAGTCTGGAATCCCCAGACGACACCCGGAAAATTGGGATCCCCTGCAGGAGCATCATACCCATCGACCACCCAATAGTAGTTTTTGCCGTCAATCAGCGAATCCGGCATGGCTATCGAAGGGGTCAATCCTGGATTATTCAGGGTAATCACCTGGGTTAATTTGGTTTGATAATCCAGGTAATTGGGTTCGGAGTCGGACTGACCGAAATAAATCTTATTCTGGGTCACGCCGGCCGGATTTTTCCAGCTCAGGGCAGTCTGCGTGCTGCGCACTTCAGTATCCCCATCAGCAGGTACCGAATCATAAGCCACGTCAGGCAGGTCCAGCTCGATAAAGTCATGGGTGGTGTACGACCAGCCGGATTTGATACGGATGATATTTTTTCCGGCAGCCAGATTCACAGCCATTGGAATATCGCGTTTGGCATCATCCCACGCGGCCCACCACCGGCTTAAAAGCTGAAATTGCACCTGAGTTCCATAAGTTACAATCGAATCGCGGAAACTCTCAAATTTGCTGCTGGGCCGGGGAAACGGATCCCAGTAGTACCCGCAGTTCCAGTTCTGATCAATGAAAGGGGTCGTCATATCATTGACATAAATCAGATCGTACTTCTGATCCGCTGTCCCGTTGGCGTAAAAGCCGATGCGCATCGGGAATGTATTCGGCTCACGTACATTTACGACATAATCAATCGTTCCGGCCGGATCTGCATTAATAAGCAGTACCCCTTGCCCTCCGGAAGCATCCGCATATGGATCGATGCTCGTGTTCGGACTGGACAGGATCGCATCCTCAGCCTCAAAACGGACCCATTTGGCCACGGCCATCGGGGCCAGGAAGCACAAACATAATAACACAACCAACACCTTGCTTCTCATGACTTTTCCCTTTCCCTATTGTATCGAATCCACATATCTTTTTCTATAACACCATCATGCACTTCATGCAGCTACGCACTGCACAGATATTTATTTTTGCTAATCGGCGGATTCGACTTCAAATCTCGAATCCCCCAGCAAACACAAATCATAATGATTGGCATTAAAGCCGTCCACGCGAATCGTACCGCCATCGGTCACCAGGATGGACAGGAATCGGTCTTTGGGTGCCAGCGGCACGTCCAGATCGATCAGGCTGTCCCATCGCACCTTTGCAGCCTTCGCACGAAGCCGGCCATCCACGGTAATCCAGACATCAAACTCAGCGCTGGCAGGTGCCCCCTCCTCGACCCCCATGATTTTCCCATAACTGATCGAATACGCCGTTCCTGCCGTCGTGCGAAACCGGTAAATCTCCCGGCCGGCAAAGTGATTTCGAATCGCATTCAAATCAATCGTCACACCGAGGTTCGAATGCATAAAAAGCGACAAGAAGCCAAAATCCAGTCGCCGGGTCTTCATATAACGTTCCTGGATATCAGGAAAATATCGTGAGTCTTTATTAAAACTCAGTTCATTATGAAATATCCCCGTGGTCTCGGGGCAATCCGTAAACACATGCCCTTCGGAACTGACAACCTGATTTTTGCCGCTGGGGACAAATATGCCGTCAATAAACGGGCACGCGGTTATTTTCTGATAGGTGTTGGTCGCTGTATGATAATCCCCGTAAGGAAAATCGCTTTTAGAGCCTGTGATCGGGTCGAAGTTGGCATACGCAACGCTTGAGGTGCCAAAGCCGCTGCCGCCCATAACAAGGTCGCCCAGGCTGACCACCTCCTGCCCTTTCCATATTTCATTGTTATCGGAATCAATCCGGCGAACAAAATAATTTGTATTGCAGGGGATTTCCGAAACCGCAGCAGTAATCCCGGAGATTCGCCAGGCTTTTCCTTTTGCGACAGTATGCATCGTTTTTTCAGCCCGGCTTCCCGCAATCAGCATGGTCTGTCCCTTGATGACATGAAGTTCCACCGTTCCATCCCGGGCTGTATCGACACCAAACTCCGTCCCAAGGTCGATAATTTTTGAATTTTGCGTGTATATCGTAAAACCCAGCGCCTCTTTTGGAACGCTGGCATAGACACGGCCATACATCAGGTTGATCTGATCTTGCGTGGCAATCTCAAATTGCGCCGGGGCCTCAATGACAATCCTGGCCTGATTATCGAACAGAATTTCAGCAAATCCCTTATCCAGCACGAGGGGTTCCCGCCGAGTTGACAAACGCGTCCCGTATTTTAATGAAGTGTTCAGGCCCTCCCATTTGGCATCGATGCTGTCCGTCAGCGTCGCCACTTCACTGGCCGGCGGCGGTGCCACACGCACAAACACAATCATCAGAATCAGCGCTGCCATGGAAATGATTGCCGTATAGAGAGGAATATGATGCCGGGATTTTGGCGTCTTCGGAATGTCTGCCGGCACAGCAGCCAGCGCAGGCTGCTCCTTTTTCACGATGGGAGCAGTTTTTTCATATTCCGACAACTGATTCCAGAGATTGATGTCCAGCAGATGGTCATGGTCATCGGTCTGGCGGGTAAACTGTCGATGACCCGGATTTTTCAACTGAACATACAGCTTAATACACGTGCAGTAATAATCCAGGGCCTCCGGATCGCTGGCGATGCGATGTTCGAGATACGCTGTCTGCTCCTCAGAGATGGTCTGCTCGAGCGATTTGAGAACCAGGAGGCATAATTCATGATTGTCCTTCAAATTGTTCACGACAATTCCTCCTGCTTACTACGCTGAACACACGCGATCAGAAACGTATGAATGCGTGTTAATGTACTGTATAGTCCCTGTACAGGCCTGTCGATGCGTTTGGCCAATTCCTTAATCGAGATGTTGAGCTGATACCGCATCGTTATCAGTTTGCGGTCCTTGTCATTGAGCCGGTTGAGGCATTTGTGCAGCAACTCATAAGACAACTCATTCTGTTCTTTCTTGCTGGACAGATGCTCCGAGATCGTGTCAATGGTGGATGAGGAGAATTTGATTCGTGTATTGGATTTTTCACGCTGGAGATGCATGATTTTATATCGGGCAATCGTGACCGCCCAGGACGCAAAATCCGTTCCCGGCTCATACTGGTCAAACTTTTCCCATAACACCGCCGCGGTATCCTGTAGAATGTCTTCGGCATCCGGCACACTGGGGACCAGCATCAGAATATAGGTCAGAATCAAATGGTGATTGGCCATCAGCAATCGGATGTATTCCGTATGCCGTGAATCCTTAGATGACTCCTGTCCCATCGATTCCATAATCACCCTATCCTAACTAACCATCGTCTCTCATATATTAATTCCAAAGCATGACCCAATTAGGCTAAATTATTTTAAAAAATAAGTTTTTTATATTTTTCCATTTTTAGTTATATCATGCATAGATATAGATATATAATCACATAATAACTTGCTATACCCGTATCGAACACATCCTGCATACAAAAGCATGATGCAAAACAAAACAAGGATTTTAAAAAGAATTTGCAAAATCGGGGTGTTTTGACTATGTTCCGTGTTTCTAACCCCATGCGCGGGAAGGAAGTTCGCTTTCGAACGTACAGCGACCCGGAAATGAAGCAGAATCAGGATTGGATCACTATGGCACAGGAAGTCAGATTACCGCAGTTAGGCAAGGCGATGAAACAGGCCACGATTGTCGCCTTAAAAGTCGGCCTGAATCACACCGTCGGCAAGGGGCAGATTCTCTGCGAGCTGGAAACGGACAAAGCGACTCTTGAACTTGAATCCCCCGCCGCTGGAACCATTCGCCATATTTTCTGTGCCGAGGGCCAAACTCTCGATGTTGGGGCTCCACTTTTTATGCTTGGCCAGCCCAACGAGGTCATTGACCCGACGATCCTGAACAGACTGCAGGCCGAATTAGGCGTAAATCAATCTCTGGAGTCCGGTGTTTCTGAAGCAGGCCAGCCTGCTTCAGCCCAATCACCGGCCGATCAGGTTTTAAGCAAAGTCCGACCCGCAACGGGCCCGCTGGGCGCCATTGAGACCCTGCCGGATGGGGCCAAGGCTCCCCTGCCGGAAATTGCCGCCGGGATCAAAATCCCCCTGAACCGCTGGCAGAAAATCATCGCCGACAAAATGCTCGAATCCAAGCAGCAGATCCCCTGCTTCTACCTGAACATCCGGGCCGATATCAC